>NZ_JALJYF010000001.1:1200000-1569220 GCF_024170465.1 Natronospira proteinivora
TGCTGCTGGATGAGCCCACCAACCACCTGGACGCCGAATCCGTGGCCTGGCTGGAGCGCTTCCTGGAGGAATACCCGGGCACTGTGGTGGCGGTCACTCACGATCGCTACTTCCTGGACAATGTGGCCGGCTGGATTCTGGAACTGGACCGGGGCCATGGGATTCCCTGGGAAGGCAACTACTCCTCCTGGCTGGAACAGAAGGAAAAGCGGCTGGAGCTGGAAGAAAAGCAGGAGACCGCCCAGCGCAAGGCCATGCAGGCCGAGCTGGAGTGGGTCCGCCAGAATCCCAAGGGCCGCGCGGCCAAGTCCAAGGCACGACTCAAGCGCTTCGAGGAACTCTCCAGCCAGGAATTCCAGAAGCGCAACGAGACCAAGTCCCTGTATATTCCGCCGGGCCCGCGCCTGGGGGATCTGGTGGTGGAAGCCAATGGGGTCAAAAAGGCCTTTGGCGATCAACTACTGTTTGATGATCTGAGCTTCAACCTGCCCCCGGGCGGCATCGTGGGTGTTATTGGTCCCAACGGCGCCGGTAAGACCACCACCTTCCGCCTGATCACCGGCGAAGAGCAACCGGACGGCGGTGAAATCCGGGTGGGTGACACCGTGGAACTGGCCTATGTGGATCAGAGCCGGGACGCCCTAGACGACAACAAGTCGGTCTGGGAAGAGATCTCCGGCGGCGAAGACATCATTCAGGTAGGTAACTACCAGACCCAGTCACGGGCCTATGTGGGTCGTTTCAACTTCAAGGGGTCCGATCAGCAGAAGCAGATCAAGGAGCTCTCCGGTGGTGAGCGCAACCGGGTCCATCTGGCCAAGCTGCTCAAGTCCGGCGGCAATCTGCTACTGCTCGATGAGCCCACCAATGATCTGGATGTGGAAACCCTGCGGGCGCTGGAAGAGGCCCTGCTGGACTTCCCCGGCTGTGCGGTGGTGATTTCGCATGATCGCTGGTTCCTGGACCGGATCGCCACCCATATCCTGGCCTTTGAAGGCGACAGCCAGGTGGAGTGGTTCGAAGGCAACTATGCCGAGTACGAGGACGACAAGAAAAAACGCCTGGGTGCGGATGCCGACCAGCCTCACCGAATCAAATACCGGAAACTGGCGAGTTAAGCTGCAAGCTTCAAGCTACAAGCCCCAAGCTGAAAATAAAAAGGCCGCAGCATACGCTGCGGCCTTTTTTGGGTCTTCGTGGAATTGCGGGGAAGTGATGAGGCCGATCCCGATCGGGAACTGTCGATCTCAGCAATTCGAACGAAGCCCAAGCTAACTCATCCCCCCCCACTACTTTCAGTCTGGAGGATCGAGCGCATGGTGGGATGTTCCAGGGCTGTGCGCGACAAGGATGTCGCGCCCAGAGCGTCTCAGGGATGGATTCACAGCGTCCCGGGAACATCCCACCATGTGATCGAGCCGTGAAGCTCTGAAAGAAATTTATTCCCCCGGCTGGCAAAGTCTGATTCGCCTCGTAGGGTTTAGATGTGAATTGCATTCTGGCATTCAGCCATAGAAAGACTGCTCAACATTGGAATAGGGCAAGGTCCGGGCATCGCACCTTAGCGATTTTTCGGGCCGCTCCAACTAAAGCCAGCTTAGGGTGTTGTTATCTGTTTAATATCACGGCTCGAGCACAGGGTGGAACTGTCCAGGGACGCATGGACCCATCCCTGGGGCTCTGTGCGCGACATCCCTGTCGCGCACAGCCCTGGCCAGTCCCACCCTGCACTCGATCCTCCTGAATTAAAGCAGTGGTTGGGGTGAGCTGGCGTCGACTTCGATTAGCTTGCCAATGTAGAGGCCTCGTCAAACCTCACTTTAGGCATTCTTTGGGTTCGCGTGGTGGGCAACCGGGTTGCGAATCATCCTAATGCTCCCCGCCATTCCACGAAGCCCCTTTATTAGCTCGCTGCTCGTAGCGCTTAATTCGAAGAGATGTACTTCTCTCGCCGGATGTTCTGAACCGGGAAACCGGCTTCTTTCAAGCGCGTGGCGGCCAGATCGATCATCTCCGGGTTGCCGCAGAGATAGACAATATCCCGCTCCGGATCCGGATTCACCGTATCCAGCTGATCCTGCACATAGCCCTTGTGGTCAAAGGCGCTGGGCTGTTCCGGCATGACCCGGCTATAGACGGCGTGGAAGTTGAAGCCATCGTGCTTCTCGGCGAAATGCCTGAAATCTCCCCCGTACAGCAGCTCCTCGGGGTTCCTCACACCCAAGAACAGCTCCACTTTGAAATCCTCCAGATCGATCCGCCGCTCCAGCTCCGGCAGCATGGCGCGATAGGGGGTTACGCCAGTACCGGTGCCAATCAGGAGATAACGGCAGGGGGGATCGTCCCGCAGGATGAAGCGGCCAAAGGGCCCCACCGCATCCACCGAGTCCCCGTGCTCCATGGAAAACAACTTCTCGGTGGCACGCCCACCATCCACATGGGTCACCGCAATTGAGATGGCGGTAGCCTCGGCCTCTTCCGGAATGGAAGAAATGCTGTAACTTCGCCGGAGCATGTCGTTTTCATGGGGCATATGCATGGTGAGGAACTGCCCGGGGATATAATCAATGACTTCCCCATCGGCGCGAGTAAAGGTCAGCTCCTTCACCCGGGGTGTGATCATGCGCGTGGATTGCAGCACCAGCTGGAATTTTTTGATCGCCATGAACGGCCTCTCGCTTGACGGTCTGGATGGACCGGCACCCTGCCGGAATTGTCCCAAAAGCGGTATGCTAACAGACTGATCTATTTGGACCCCATACCGCCTGGCCGGCATGGGGCCCGGGAGACGATCGGAAACCGCCTCCCCTTCCGGCAACTCCATTGACAGGAGTCAATGCAATGCAAACAAGATATTCCGTGATAATCGGCCTGCTCGGCTTTATTGGGCTGGCCGCCTGTGCACCAACAACCCCCACCGACGGCGAACAACGGGAAGCCACCCGGGATGCCCTGACGGAGGCCGCGGAGGGCGCGCATCGCTCCGAGTCGAACCGGGCGCGTAATAGTGCCCGCAATCCCGTGGAGACCCTGGATTTCTTCGGGCTCCGGCAGGACATGAAAGTGGTGGAATTATGGCCGGGCGGCGGCTGGTACACCGAAGTACTGGCCCCAACCCTGAACGAAAACGGACGTCTGGTAGCAGCCAGCTTCGATACCGAATCGGAGGTGGAATATCAGGCCCGAATCGGCAAGGCCTACCTGGAGAAACTGGCCGAGGACCCGGACTTGTATGGCCCGGTGGAAATAGTGGCTTTTGATCCGCCCCGCAAGGCCAGCCTGGGAGAGCCCAATTCAGCGGACATGGTGGTCACCTTCCGCAATCTGCATGGCTGGGTCAATGACGATGTCGCCGAGTCCGTCTTTCGGGCCGTGCTGGAAGTCCTGCAACCCGGCGGCACCTTCGGCGTGGTTCAGCACCGGGCCGAAGCGGGCCAGGATGCCAGCGAAACCGCACGCAGCGGTTATGTACCGGAAGACTATGTGATCGAGCTGGCGGAACGAGTGGGTTTCCGGCTTCAGGACCGGAGCGAGACCAATGCCAATCCCCGGGACAGCAAGGATCATGAATACGGTGTCTGGACCTTGCCACCCAGCATGCGCGCCTGTCGCGACCTGGATGGTGCGGAAAAAACCGACTGTGAAGACCACTATCGATCCATCGGCGAGTCCGACCGCATGACCTTGAAGTTTGTGAAACCGGAATAAAGCCCAAGGGCTGCATCTGGTTCGCCGGGCTCGGACCCCGGTTGATAAACGAGCAGCCCCGACTTCAACGGCGGGGCTGCTCTGGTTCAGAGACAGCGGATGATTAATCCATGGACTGGATCAAACGCTCAACCACGGCTCTCAGGATCTGGCGAGTCTGATCAAAACGCTCGTGCTGAGGGCCATTCTCCGGGTCTTCCTCGTTCATATAGACCCGCTGCGCCATTTCAATCTGGCAGGCCTCGACCTGCTCCATGGCCCCGTAATGGCGGGTGATATACCCCCCCTTGAAGGGGTAGTTGCGAACCACCCGAAGCCCGGCCGCTTCAAAACCGGACTGCAAACCACCTACCAGCCATTCACCGCAGGTCCGGCCTTCCTGGTCGCCCAGATAGATATCGTTGAGCAACTCGTCGTTAATCTGCGTCGGCGCCGACATGATGCTATGGGCGTCGATCAATACCGCCCGGCCGAACCGTTCCCGGGTGGATTCGAGCAGCGCCTGGAGCTTGGCATGGTAAGGGGCATGGTAGAGCTGACGACGGCGCTCGATCTCCTCCGCATCCGGGGGATGGGTCCAGATATCCTCTCCGTGAAAGGTATGGTTGGGCACCAGTCCGGTTTCAAAACGCCCCGGATAAAGCGGCTTGTTTTCCGGGGGCCGGTTTAGGTCCACCACGAAGCGGCTGAAAACCGCATGGATGGTGGTTACACCCAGTTCCGGCAGGAAATCGTAGAGTTCATGAAGATGCCAATCGGTATTGGGCAAGGCATGCATCTTGGGCTGGGCAAAGAAACGGGATACACCCTCCGGCACCCTCACCCCGGTGTGAGGAATACTCACCACCAAAGGCACCGCTTCCCCACTCGCTTCGCGAATGATAAACGGGCTATCCGGATCCGATTGATCACTCATTCTGGCCTCCCCTTGTTTTCCGTTCTTCTCGGCGTTTATTGATAGATGCTGCGAACCACCTGGGCAAAGGCCCGGCGGCGCTCCTCGACCCCTTCCATGGAACCGGCCTGCACATGACGGCGTCCGGCCACATAGACATCGGCAATGGCATCCCGGTTGCCGCCGATAAGCAGGGCATCCAGGGCCGTCTCCGACCCATGCCCGGCCAGAGCCGGGCTGTCCGGGTCCAGCACCACCAGATCGGCCCGGGCGCCGGGCTGAATGGCGCCGGCAAATTCATCTTCACCCGCCGGATCTTCACCCAGGGCACGGGCGCCAGCGGTAGCCGCCATCTGCCAAAGAGCGGCACCAATGCCGCTATCATCGGCCAACAGTAGACGCCGCTCCCGGCGCAGGCGCTGACCATACTCCAGCAGGCGCAACTCTTCCACGGCATCCACCCGGCAGTTACTGTCCGAACCGATGGCTAGGCCACCACCCAAGCGCAGGTATTCCACCGCTGGGAAAAAGCCGTCCCCCAGATAGGCTTCGGTCAATGGACAGATCACCACCCGGGCCCCTCGTTCATGGATGCGGCGCAATTCATCGGGACCAGCATGGGTGGCATGGACCAGGTTCCAGTGGGCATCCAGCTCAACATGGTCCGCCAATACGGTCAGCGGGGCCCGGCCGTGGCGGGCCTGGCAGTCCATCACTTCCTTGCGTTGTTCGGCCACATGGATATGGATGGGAATATCCGGCCCCAGGGCCTGGCGGGACGCACTGACCAAGTCCTTCAAGAGCTCAGGTGGTACCGCGCGCAGGGAATGGGGCGCCACGCCCGGGGCCAGATCGGCCAGCTGCTCCAGCAGGCCCATGAATTCCTCGACATTCCGATGCACAAAGCGCTTCTGACCCTCCCCCGGCGCCTGGTCAAAGCCGCCGGTCTGGTAGTAGACCGGCAGCAACTTGAGATCGATGCCCACCGTTGCGGCGGCTTCCGCCACCGCTCGAGCCATCTCCGGCCCCCGGGCACCTGTCGGATCGTGATGAAGATAATGAAACTCCGCCACCCGGGTAAAACCACCCAACAGCATTTCGGAAAACACCCATTCTGCGATAATGCGCATCTGCTCCGGGGTCACCGCCGCAGCCAGGCGATACATATGATCCCGCCAGCTCCAGAAGGAGTCTTCGCCGGCGGGTTTTTCACCGAAACCGCTCATGGCCCGCTGAAAGGCGTGGCTGTGGGCATTGGGGATGCCTGGCAGGGCCAGCCAGCCGTCGTAATCCAGCGTTTTCCGGCTGGCATCCAGCTGATCAATGGCCTGGATTCGCCCGCTTGAGCTGACGACGACGGCGCAGTCGTTTAACATCCCCTGCGGTGTCAGGATATGACGGAAGGTGAGTCGCTGAGTCATGTCCGCTTCCCTGTTTCAGTTCAAGGAGTTGCCGTGTACGACCTGATCATCAGGAACGCGAGAGTATATCCAATGGCCGGCTCCATCCAGCAGGCCGAGTATGACAGTATCGCTGTCCAGGACGGGCGCATCGCCGCTCTCGGGGTGCCCGACGACGCCTCGGCCCTGGATACGGTGGATGCCCATGGCCGCGTGCTCATGCCCGGGCTGGTGGATTGTCACACCCATGTGCTCTACGCCGGTCACCGAATGGATGAGCACGCCCGCAAGCTGGAAGGGGCCAGTTACGAGGAAATTGCCCGCTCCGGTGGCGGCATTCTATCCACCGTGAGCGCCGTACGCGAGGCCAGTGAGGAAGAACTGGTGGCCCAAAGCCTGGCCCGGGTCAATGCCATGCAAGCCGAGGGGGTGACCCTGATGGAGGCCAAAAGCGGCTACGGCCTGGATACGGCCAATGAACTCAAGATGCTCAGGGCCATCCGGCATCTGGACCGGGAAACGGCAGTCAAGCTCTCCCCCACCTTCCTGGGGGCACACTCCATTCCCAAGGACCGGGGCCGGGAAGCCTATATGGATGAACTGGTGGACACCACCCTGCCTGCCGTCATCCAGGAAGGCCTGGCCGAGACCTGCGATATCTACGTGGAAAAGATCGCCTTCACCGTCGAAGACATGGAGCGACTGTTTACCAAGGCCCGGGACGGCGGCCTTCGACTGCGGGCCCACACCGATCAACTCTCCAATATGGCCGCCACCCGCCGGGCCGCCGAACTGGGGGCCCTGTCCTGCGATCACCTGGAATACACCGAAGCCGCCGATATCAAGGCCATGGCCGAGCACGGAACCGCCGCCGTCCTGCTGCCAGGCGCCTTTTACTTTCTGCGGGAAACCAAGCTACCCCCCATCGCCGGATTCCGCGATGCCGGGGTGCCCATGGCCGTTTCCACCGACATCAATCCCGGCTCCTCACCAGTGGTCAGTCTGCAGGCCGCCATGCACATGGCCGCCATCTTCTTCGGCATGACCGCCGAAGAGATTCTGCTGGGGGTCACCCTCAACGCGGCGCGCGCCATGGGCGAACTTGAACACCATGGCAGTATAGAAGTGGGCAAGCAGGCGGACTTGACCCTCTGGGACATGCCCGGTCCGGAATTCCTGGTTTACCAACTCGGCGGCATTCGCCCCGAGCGGATTTATATTGGAGGACAGCCCGCGTGAGCAATGAAGCGTTAATACTTGATGGCGAATCCCTGACCCTGAAACAGCTGCAGGCCTGGGAAGCCGATCCCGGGCCGGTGAAACTGGCGGATCAGGCCCGGGAGAAGATGCAGCAATCGGTGGATGCCGTTCAAAAGGTCATCGACGAGGAACGCACCAGCTACGGCATCAATACCGGTTTTGGTGCCCTGGCTCGCAAGCGCATATCCCGGGACAAGGTGGTTCAGCTTCAGTACAACCTGGTCCGCAGCCACAGCTGCGGGGTGGGCGATACCCTGTCCCCGGCCCTGACCCGCCGCCTGATGCTGCTCAAGGCCAATGCCCTGGCCGTGGGCTGCTCCGGTATTCGGGCGGATGTGGTGGACACCCTGCTGGATTTATTGAACGCCGATGTACTGCCCCTGATCCCCGAACGCGGCTCCGTGGGTGCCTCCGGCGATCTCGCCCCACTGGCCCATTTGGCCCTGGCCTTGATCGGTGAGGGTGAGGCCCTGCACCAGGGGGAAGTCATCGAGGGGCGCGATGTACTCGCCGTGGTGGACCGGGAGCCGGTGGTGCTGCAGGCCAAGGAAGGGCTGGCCTTGCTAAACGGTACCCAGCTGTCCGCCAGCCTCTCCATCGAGGGCCTGTTCCATCTGGAAGCCCTCTGGCAGGCATCGGTGGCCGCCGGGGCCCTGAGCGTGGAAGGTCTGGCAGGTAGCTACAGCCCCTTTGATGCGCGCCTGCACGCCGTGCGCCGCATGCCCGGCCAGATCCGGGCCGCCGAGGCCCTGCGGGAATGGCTGACTGACAGCGAAATCCGTGAGAACCACCGTAATTGCACCCGCGTGCAGGATCCCTATGCGCTGCGCTGCATGCCCCAGGTCTTCGGCGCAGCCCGGGATACCCTGGATCATGCCCACCGGATCCTGGAATGCGAACTCAATGGTGTCTCGGACAACCCCCTGATTTTTGAAGAGGAAGTGATTTCCGGGGGGAATTTCCATGCCGAACCCATCGCCATGATCTCTGATTTCCTGGCCATTGCCGCCGCCGAACTGGGCAGCATTTCCGAGCGCCGCAGTGACTGCCTGGTACGCGGCGTCAATCCCGATCTGCCCCTGTTTCTGACCGAAGAAGCCGGAGTGGAGAGCGGCTTCATGATCACCCATGTCACCGCCGCAGCCCTTGCCTCGGAAAACAAGACCCTGGCCCATCCCGCCTCGGTGGATTCCATCTCCACTTCGGCCGGCCAGGAGGACCACGTCAGCATGGCGCCCTGGGCTGGCCTGAAGCTGACCCGTCTCTGCGACAACCTGGCGCGAATCCTGGCCATTGAGCTGCTGACGGCTTCCCGAGCCGTGGAACTGCAGTCACCCCTCAAGACCACGATGGAACTGCAGAAGCTGCTGAGCTGGATCCGGGACATCGTGCCCGCCCATACCGGTGACCGTCGAATGGACGGTGATATCGAGGAACTAGCCGACGCCCTTCGAGGTCTGCCCGAGGTATGAAACCACAAGCAAGATTGTCCAGTCTGCTTCTGACCACTCTAACCCTGGCCGCGCCCGGTACCCTCCTCGCCGAGCAAGCGCCGATAGAAAACGATGGAAACGAGGCCATTGACCTGGATCGTGTCATTACCACCACGACCCGCAGTGAACGACTGCTGGCCCAGGAGCCTGCGTCCGTCGCTCGCCTGGAACAGGAGGAGATTGAGCGGGTGGGTCACCGCCACATCAGCGAACTCAGTTTTCGCATTCCCGGCAGCTGGATCACCAGCAACAGTGGTCAGGAGCATCTCACCGCCATCCGCTCGCCGGTACTGACCGGCCCTGGCGCCTGCGGTGCCTTCCAGTTTCTGGAGGATGGCATTCCCATTCGAGCCGCCGGCTTTTGCAATGTGAACGGCCTGTTTGAAGTCAATTCCGAACAGGCGGCGGGCATCGAGGTCATCCGGGGTCCGGCCAATGCCCTTTATGGCTCCAACACCCTACACGGTACCATCAATATCCTGAGCCGTGATCCGGCCGACGGCTCGCCACGACAATTTTCCCTGGAAGCCGGACCGGACGCTTACTATCGCGCCGGCGCCTCGCTCTCTGATCAAGACCAGCAGCGCTGGCGGGTCAGCACACTGCTCACCGAGGACGGGGGCTGGCGGGATGACTCCGGGGTCAGCCAGCAGAAGCTCAATGCCCGTTATCACACCACCCTGGGGGCCGGCGAACTGCAGTGGCTGTTTGCCGGCAGCTGGCTGGACCAGGACACTGCCGGCTACGTTGAAGGGCAGGACAGTTATCGAACACGCCCCAGAGACAACGACAACCCGGAAGCCTTCAGAAAGGTCGAAGCGCAACGCCTGGCCGCTCGCTGGCAAGCACCATTGGCATCCGACACGGAATTGGAACTCACGCCGTATTTCCGCAATACGGAGATGGACTTTCTTCAGCACTTTCTGCCCGGCCAGCCCCTGGAACATAATAGCCAACAAAGCCTGGGGCTGATGAGCCGGATTGAGACGAGCCTCGGTCCGGGACGCCTCAATCTGGGCCTGGACCTGGAATACACCGAAAGCGATCTCAGCCAGTACCAGGATGGGGAGGTGGAAGACGATAACGACTTTCTGCGGGAGACCCGCCCACCAGGCGCTCATTACGATTATGATGTGGATGCTTGGCTGGTGGCCGCCTACCTCCAGCATCACCATCCCCTGGGACAGCGCTGGGCCGTGGAGGCCGGGGGACGGCTGGAATACCTGGGTTACGATTACCGCAATAACCTGGAAGCCGGAAACAACCGGGCGGATGGAACCCCCTGTGGCATGGGAGGCTGCCTTTACACCCGGCCCGAAGACCGCTCGGACAGTTTCACCACCAGCACTTTCAATCTGGGGCTGACACACCAGCTCAGTGGTCAACACACCCTCTTCACCCGCGTTGCCCAGGGCTACCGGGCCCCCCAGGCCACCGAACTCTACCGCCTGCAAAGTGGTCAGACCGTGGCGGATCTGGAGCCCGAGGCCATGGATTCACTGGAACTGGGGAGTCGGGGCCATCTCGGCGATGTACGGTACGAACTGGTAGCCTATTACATGGAAAAGGACAATTTCATCTATCGAGATGCCGAAGGATTCAATGTGAGTGATGGGGCCACCCGGCACCGGGGTGTGGAAGTGGACCTGCACTGGCAACTCAGTGAACAGCTGAGTCTGGCGGCCAATGCCACATCGGCCCGCCACACCTGGGCCTTCGACCGTCAGGACGGGGAGCCCATCCATCGCGGGGATGAAGTGGACGGCGCCCCCCGTCACCTGGGCTCCGCCCGCTTAAGCTGGCAACTGAACCCAGGCATGAACCTGGAATTGGGCGCCAATTATCTGGGTAGTCACTACCTGGATGCAGCCAATGAACATCGCTACCATGGGCACACAATTTTTTCGCTCAAGTCCCGGCAACAGCTCAGCGAGAACTGGACCTTTCATACCCGCATTCATAACCTGACGGACCGGGCCTATGCGGAACGGCCAGATTACGCATTCGGCAATTATCGCTATTTCCCAGGGCGGGAAAGAAGTGTCTTTTTCACAGTGGAATATCAACAACCCCATTAATGCGTGAGGGGCACCCCCCCCACAGGAGCCTTCGAGACATGATCAAGATTCTATACACCACCCTGAGTCTGACCGCCTGCCTTGGCCTGGCCGCCTGTTTTGATGGAGCCCAAAACGACACGGGCTTGATCTCCGTCTATGTGACCGACGCTCCCGTGGATGAAGCTGCCGCCGTCTATGTCACCTTTACTGCTGTGGAGCTGCAGCACGAAAATGGTGATCTGGAACGAATAGAGTTGGACGAACCCCGTCAGATCGATTTACTAAGGCTGCAAGGTACAAATTCAGAACGCTTGCTCCGCGACGCATCGATCCTCGCGGGTGAGTACGAATGGCTTCGACTGGATATTCTTGCCGAGCCGGGCGACATGGATTCATTTGTGGAAATGGAAGATGGAGGTCAACACCCCCTGCACCTTCCAGAAGAATACCGCGAAGGATTGAAAACATCTCAGGGATTTGAAATCGCCGAGCAAGGCATTCTGGAGTTCACGGTCGACTTCGATCTGCGCAAATCTTTGCTAAAACCCAACAATGCTGGTGACGACTACATCCTTCGCCCAGAACTGCGACTGGTGGACAACGATATCGTGGGAACACTTCAGGGCCGGGTTCGGGACGACTGGGCCAACTTGGATGAATGCACCCCGGCCGTTTACCTTTATGAAGGCCATGAAGCCGAGACCGGGAGTGAAGGCAGCGAAAACCCACCCTTGACCTCGGCTCTGGTTTCACTCAACACTTCAAACGGGGACTATCGTTATTCCTTCGGCTTCCTGCCTCCGGGCGAGTATACCGCCGCATTCACCTGCGATGCCGGCTGGGATAATCCCATTGAGGACAATGACATCGAATTCCTGATGAGTCTCGATGTAGAGATCGAGGAAGACGAGTCTACCGAAGCTCATTTTGAGAACGACGACGACAATGGAGACGACTAAAAAGCACATTGCTTGGTCCCGGCCGGGGTCACTCCGGCCGGGTCTGACGGGCCATATGACTAGCCCCCTACAGCCAGTTAAGGTAGTATTCCCAATTTTCCGCCAGTCAGGCCTAAGTCATGTCCCATAGAACCAGCCATCTACCCGAGGCTCGCAACGCCGTCCACCATTTCATTCGTGAAATGCGCTACCACGAGGCGTCGAGACAATTACTGGCATTGGCCTATATTCTGGTCCTGGCGGTGTTTGCGGATGGCCAATGGCCGGCGTTCTACTGGGTCGGTTTTGGTACTGCCACAGTGGGCATGCTGATCCGTCTTTGGGCCTCCGGCCATGTAAAGAAAAACAAGGAATTGGCCACTGATGGACCCTATGCCTATGTCCGCCACCCCCTCTATGTTGGCAATATTCTGCTTCTAGCAGGTTTCTGTATCGCATCCCAGCTTTGGTGGTCAGTGCCGGTAATGCTGGCTTTCCTCTGGTTCTACTATCCCACCGCCATTTCCTACGAAGACCGCAAGCTACGGCAACTATTCGGGGATCAATGGGAGCAATGGTCTGCCAACACCCGAGCCCTACTACCCCGCTTCCAGGGTCGGGGCTTCCGTTTCGGAGGCTGGTCGCTTCGACAAAGCCTGATGAGCAATGGCGAACCACTTATCATTGCCTACGTCATCTATTGCGGCTGGCATCTGGTCGTCCTCTGACCTCGCCCTGCCGGCATGACTGAGACCATACTTCCGGAAAGCTTCGAAAAACACTTGGTGGACTGGGCCACCACGGCCCGTCGGGAAAACCGCCACCATCTCTCCAAGGGCTATCAGGGTCAGGTTCTTCTCTATCGGGATGAAAAGTATCAGCTGGTGGTAAAGGTTCCACCCCGCTGGTGGCCCTATTCCTGGCTATCAGCTCGCATGCTCCGACATGAAGCCCGGGTCTATGAACGCCTGCAGCATATTGACGGCATCCCTCGCTGTTACGGACTGCTGAACAACCGTTTTCTGGTACTGGATTTCATTGAAGGGGATTGTCTGAGGGAGGCCAGTCTTCGTCAGCGGGAAAAATTCTACGAAACATTTCTGGGGATCATTCGTCGAATGCATGCCCGGGGCGTGGGGCATGCGGATCTCAAGCGCAAGGACAACATTTTGGTGACGCCAAACGACCAGCCCTACTTGATAGATTTCGGGGTCGCCACGCTACGCCGACGGGGGGGGTGGCACCCCATCAATAACTTTCTGTTCAACGTGGCCCGCCGCTTTGATCTCAATGCCTGGGTCAAGCACAAATACCGCCGACGGCTGGAAGACTGCTCCCCACGGGATCAACGTTATCTGCATCGTACCTGGATGGAGCGCAGTGGCCGTTGGATCAAGCGGCAATATCGGCGACTGACAGGAACGAAAATGCGCAATCGCTCCTCTGGCCGCTGATTTCCGATCAAGGCAAAATAGCGGAGTGACTAGTCAAATCGGCCCACACCCGCAAAGCGGGAGGCCCAGTATTGTTTTTCCAGGCTGGCCCAGGATACGCGGCTACCCGGCGACGGAGAATGCAGAAAACGTCCATTCCCTCCGTAGATTCCCACATGGCTGATACTGATTCCATCCACCGCGAAGAAGATCACATCACCTTCTCGCATATTTGTCCGATCCACCGGCTGGGCCTCCCGAAACTGCCGGGTGGTGGTTCGGGGCACCTGGATACCGGCCTGGCGATAGGCATACTCCACCAAGCCACTGCAATCAAAGGCCCTGGGCCCATTGGCACCGAGTCGATAAGGCCGCCCCTTGACGGACAGGGCCGCCTGAACCACCGCTGAGCCGTCACCAGGTTCTGCAGGCATCGACGGCGGTGCCTCTGCCTCTGGCCCCTCCGGCCAACTCAAGGCCCCGCTACGTGCTACCTCGCGGCTGTCCACCACCGGCCCCGGCCAGTTCAACAGGCCACCCCCTTCTCCACCGGATTGGCCGCCCTGTCCCTCCGGCCAGCTGGCGCAGGCAGCCAGCAAGGCCATGCCTGCCAGGGCAGACAACATCCAGGTAAAGCGAGGCCGGGAGGCCATCACCGATCCAGCATGGGCATATCCACGCCCCGCTCCCGGGCAATGGCCTTGGCGTGCTCATAACCGGCATCGGCATGACGCATGACGCCACTGCCCGGATCATTCACAAGCACCCGGGACAAGGCTTTCTCTGCCCGCTCACTGCCGTCCGCCACGATCACCACACCGGAATGAATGGAATAGCCCATGCCCACACCCCCACCGTGGTGGAGGCTTACCCAGGAGGCGCCCCCGGCGGTATTCAGCATGGCGTTTAGCAGAGGCCAGTCCGCCACCGCATCACTCCCATCCGCCATGCCTTCGGTCTCCCGGTTGGGCGAAGCCACCGAACCGGAATCCAGATGGTCCCGACCGATAACGATCGGTGCCTTGAGCTCGCCCTTGCGAACCATTTCGTTGAAGGCCAGGCCCAGCTGGTCCCGCTCCCGATAGCCCACCCAGCAGATCCGGGAGGGCAAACCCTGAAACTGGATTCGCTCGGCCGCCGCATCCATCCAACGCATCAGCTCCGTATTTTCGGGAAACAACTCCTTGACCTTCTTGTCGGTCTTGTCGATATCCTCTGGATCCCCCGACAGTGCCACCCAACGGAAGGGCCCCACCCCCTCACAGAATCGAGGCCGGATATACAGCGGCACAAAGCCCTTGAAATCAAAGGCATTCTCAACACCGGCATCCTGGGCCATGGCCCGGATATTGTTGCCGTAATCGAAAGCAGGCACGCCTTTCTCATGGAAGCCGAGCATCGCTTGAACCTGGGCAGCCATGGAAGCCTTGGATTTTTCAACGTAGGCCCGGGCATCCTGCTCCCGCAGCTTTGCCGCCTCTTCCAGGGAATAACCCACCGGAATATAGCCATTCAGGGGATCATGGGCCGAGGTTTGGTCAGTCACAAGATCGGGATATCGATTGCCGGCCAGAATCTGGGGAAAGACTTCGGCAGCGTTGCCCAAGAGACCGATGGAACGGGCTTCACCTTCTTCCAGCGCCTCATCCAGCAAGGCAAAGGCCTCATCCAGGCTGTCCGCACGGCAGTCCAGATAGCCGGTTTCCAGACGCTTGTTGATCCGGCTGACATCCACCTCAACCGAGATGGAAGCCAGGCCGGCAATAGAGGCAGCCATGGGCTGGGCCCCGCCCATACCGCCCAGACCGCCAGTAAGCAGCCAACGCCCGGCCGGGTCTCCCTTGAAATGCTGGCGAACCGCTTCGGCAAAGGTTTCATAAGTACCCTGAACAATCCCCTGAGAACCGATATAAATCCAGGAGCCAGCCGTCATTTGCCCGTACATCATCAGGCCCTGCTTATCCAGCTCATGGAAATGATCCCAATTCGCCCATTTGGGTACCAGGTTGGAATTGGCGATCAAGACGCGGGGAGCCGACTCATGGGTCCGGAACACGCCCACCGGCTTGCCGGACTGAATCAGTAGGGTTTCATCATCCTCCAGGCGTTTAAGGGTATCGACGATGGCATCAAAACATTCCCAGTTCCGTGCTGCTCGGCCAATACCGCCATAAACCACCAGTTCCTTAGGGTTCTCTGCAACCGCTGGATCCAGATTATTGTGCAGCATCCGCAATGCGGCTTCCTGAACCCAGCCCTTACAACTCTTCGCTGCCCCCATCGGCGCATGCAATTCCACGTCTCGAAAACGCTGAGTCACGGTTCAACTCCCTAATCAAGGAAAAATCAGTGACTTATTGTACCAGCGCCGGGCTGCGTCCCAAGTGCTGTGGATTATGGCCTCCAAATCCGAACCTACCCGAGCTGAACTCAAGCTGCTTCAGATCATGCACGAGAAAGGCATCGTCACCCGGGAGAAGGACCAGCACGGCAAAGCTTGTATAAGAAGCCCCGCCCTTTCGAAGCGGGGTTCTCCTCTTTTCGGCCGCTGACTCAGGCCAGCCAGCGGCGGGCGTTACGAAACATCCGCAACCATGGCCCGGCATCACCCCGCCACTCCTCCGGGCGCCAGGAATGATTCACCATGCGTGTAATCCGCTCCGGGTGGGGCATCATGATGGTCGCTCGGCCATCCGCCGTGGTCAGCCCGGTAATGCCATCCGGTGAGCCATTGGGATTGGCGGGGTAAGACGTGGCCACCTGGCCCTGGTTATCCACATAACGCATGCTGACCAAGCCCTCGGCTTCCACCGCCCGGCGATCCGCCGCCTGGGCGAACTCGGCCCGACCTTCACCATGGGCAATGGCGATGGGCAGGCGGGAGCCCTCCATGCCGCTCAGGAACAGGGAGGGGCTTTTCACCACTTCCACCAGGCTGTAACGGGCCTCGAATTGCTCGGAGCGATTACGCAAAAAGCGCGGCCAATGCTCGGCCCCCGGAATCAGCTCGTTCAGGGCAGACAGCATCTGACAGCCATTGCAGACCCCCAAGGCAAAATGGTCGGGATTGCTGAAAAAGCGGGAGAAGATTTCCCGGGCCTGGTCGTTATAGAGAATGGACTTGGCCCAGCCTTGCCCGGCACCCAGCACATCCCCGTAGGAGAAGCCGCCACAGGCGACCAGGCCCTGCATGGCGGAAAGCTTTTCGCTGCCTTCCAGGATGTCGTGCATATGCACGTCCACCGCCTCGAAACCGGCCCGATGAAAACTGGCGGCCATTTCCACATGCCCGTTCACGCCCTGCTCGCGCAACACCGCCACCCGGGGCCGGCTGCCGGTATTCACAAAAGGTGCGGCCACATCGTCTGCCGGATCGAAACTCAGTTCGGGCTGCATGCCCGGGTCGGCTGAATCCAGAATGGCCGCCAGTGCCTCATCGGCACAGACCGGGTTATCACGCAGGGACTGCATGCGATGGCTGACCCGACTCCAGCTGGACAGCCAATTAAACAGGGATGCCTCACTCAGGGTTTGATCCCCCTGGGCCAGGCGGATCAGCTGATCATTTCGGGGCCGACCCAGACCATGCAGGCAGTCATCCAGGCCCACCTGGGCAAAGGCGGTCATCAGCGCTTCCCGGTCCGCATCCGCCACCTGGATCACCGCGCCCAGCTCTTCGTTAAACAGGGCTGCCAGGGCATCGTCCCCCAAACCTTCGAGGTTGGCGTCCAGGCCACAACGCCCGGCAAAGGCCATCTCGGCCAGGGTGGCCAGCAAGCCGCCGTCAGAGCGATCGTGATAGGCCAGGATTCGATCCTCGGCCAGCAGGGACTGGACCGCTTCGAAGAAAGCGGCCAAATCATCGGACTGGTCCAGGTCCGGGGCCGTCTGGCCAAAGCCTTCATGTACCTGAGCCAGAATGGAGCCGCCCAGGCGATTCTGGCCTCGACCCAGATCCACCAGGAAGAGTTCGCTGTCGCGGCGGGGCAGAAGCTGTGGCGTGACGCTGCGGCGCACATCCGTCACCGGGGCGAAGGCCGAGACGATCAGTGACACCGGCGAAACCACACTGTGGGCCTGGCCGTCTTCCTCCCAGCGGGTTTTCATGGACAGGGAGTCCTTGCCCACCGGAATAGTCAGGCCCAGCTTGCTGCAGAGCTCGTGACCCACCGCCTTGACCGTATCGAAGAGAATGGCGTCTTCCTGTTCGTGGTTGGCGGCCGCCATCCAGTTGGCGGACAGGCGGATCTTGCGCAGATCGCCGATATGGGCCGCGGCGATATTGGTCACCGCCTCGGCCACCGCCATGCGACCGGAGGCCGGCCCGTTAATCACGGCCAGGGGACTGCGTTCGCCCATGGCCATGGCTTCGCCGGTAAAGCCCTCATAGCCCGACAGGGTCACGGCGCAATCGGCCACCGGCACCTGCCAGGGGCCCACCATCTGATCCCGGACGCTTAAGCCGCCCACGGTGCGATCGCCAATGGTGATCAAAAAGCGCTTGTCGGCCACAGTGGGGTGGGACAGGACCCGCTCTATGGCTTGGGCCAGATCCAGACCCTGGGTATCAAAGGGCAACGGCCGGGGACTGGGCCGCCAGCTGTCCCGGGACATCTTGGGGGTCTTGCCCAGCAAGACCTCCATGGGCATGTCCACCGGCTGATTGCTGAAATGGGAGTCCACCACCGTCAGGCGGGGATCTACCGTGGCCTCGCCCACATCGGCATAGGGGCAGCGCTCCCGATCACAGATGGCATCAAAGCGGGCCATGTCCTCGGCAGCCACCGCCAGCACGTAACGCTCCTGGGCTTCATTGCACCAGATTTCCATGGGCGACATGCCCGGCTCCACACTGGGAATCTGGCGCAGGTCGATGCGCCCGCCCCGCCCGGCATCGTCCAGGATCTCGGGAATGGCATTGGACAGCCCGCCCGCCCCCACGTCGTGAATGGAGAGAATGGGGTTTTCCCCACCCTGGGACCAGCAGCGATCAATCACTTCCTGGCAACGGCGTTGAATCTCCGGGTTGTCCCGCTGTACGGAGGCAAAATCCAGCTCGGCATCGCTGCTGCCGCTGGCCACCGATGAGGCCGCACCACCGCCCAGACCGATCAACATGGCCGGACCGCCCAGTACCACCACCCGGGCACCGGCCGGCACGGTCTGCTTTTCCACATGCCCATCGCGAATATTGCCCATGCCGCCGGCGATCATGATGGGCTTGTGATAGCCGCGCACCGGGGCCTCGCCGGCCTCGGCCTGCTGTTCAAAGCTGCGGAAATAACCGGCCAGATTGGGCCGGCCGAATTCATTGTTGAATGACGCCGCCCCGATGGGCCCGTCCAGCATGATGTCCAGCGCCGAGGCAATACGGTCCGGGCGACCATGGTCCTGCTCCCAGGCGGCTTCCGCCCCCGGAATACGCAGATTGGAGACCGAGAAACCGGTCAGGCCGGCCTTGGGCTTGGCACCGATGCCGGTGGCCCCTTCATCCCGGATTTCGCCGCCGGAGCCGGTTGCCGCCCCCGGGTAGGGGGAGATGGCAGTGGGATGGTTGTGGGTCTCCACCTTCATGATGATATTCGCCGGCTCTTGATGCAGGCGATAGACCCGCTGGCTGTCGGGGAAATAACGAGCCGTTTCATAACCCGCCACCGCCGCGGCATTGTCGCGATAGGCGGACAAGACCCCCTCGCTGTTGGCGCGGTAGGTATCGCGGATCATGTCGAACAGGCTCTGGGCCTGGGCCTCGCCGTCAATGGTCCAATCGGCATTGAAGATCTTGTGCCGGCAATGCTCGGAATTGGCCTGGGCGAACATCATCAGTTCCACATCGGCCGGGTCCCGGCCCAGCTTGCCGAAGCTGTCCACCAGGTAGTCCACTTCATCGTCGGACAAGGCCAGCCCCAGGCACCGGTTGGCTTCCTCCAGGGCCTGGCGTCCCTGGTCCAGCACCGGCACGGTGGCCACTGGGGCCGGCTCGGCTTGGCGGAACAGGGCGGCGGCCTGCTTGAGATCGCTCAGAGCCGACTCGGTCATGCGGTCATGGAGGGCAGCGGCCACGGTCTGCCATTGGGCATCATCAAGCGAGTCATCGGCGAATACCCGATAACGGACACCGCGCTCGATGCGGCGGATATCATCCAGCCCGCAACGATGCAGAATATCGCTGGCCTTGCTGGACCAGGGCGACAAGGTTCCCAGGCGCGGTGTCACCCAGATGGTGGCGGCCTCCCCTTCCCGGCCGTCGGCGGCAGGCGAACCGTCATCCAGCAACCGCCCCAGCAGGGTGCGTTGATCGTCATGCAGTTCGCCATCAATGTCGGCGAGGTAGAACCAGTCAGCAGTGATGTCTTTCAGCTGTGGCAGCTTCTCGCGCAGGGTGGTAGTGAGTTTCTCGAGGCGAAAATCGGACAGGGCGCTGCCGCCGGGAAAATGCTGCATGTCGGATACTCTGGCGCTGTTGTGGGGAAGGTGCGGGAAAGCGGGAATTTTACCGGAGGCGGGCGACTCGGGCCAGTGGGCAAGGGGCCCGCCGACCGCTAGATTTCATACCAATCGCTGGGCTTGTCCTGTCGGGCCACTTCAATTCGCTCATCTGCCCAGCCCAAGGGGCCGGCCAGGGTCTGGCGGGCCAGCTCAAAGGCATTGTTCTTCTCGCTGATGTGAGCGGCCACCAGGCGCTCCAGCTCAGCCGTGTCGCCGGCTTCCAGAAAGGCCCCAGACTGGCCGTTGCTCAAATGACCGAAAGGACCGCCCACCCGCTGTTTCAAGCTGGATGGGTAAGGCCCGGCCGCCAGCATCCCCGGATCGTGATTGGCTTCCAGCACCATCATCTGGCAGCCGGCATAACTGCGAAGCACATGGGGAGTGATATGGCCGAGGTCGGTGAGCAGGCCCATGCGGGCATGACCATGCTGAAAGACGAACTGCACCGGCTCCCGGGCATCGTGGGGGACGGCAACCGGCTGAATGCCCAGGCCACCCAACTCAAAGTCACCATGGGCGGAAATCAGACGCCAGTCCACATCCGCCTCATCATCCACGGCCAGGCGGGTGCCATGGGTGGCGAAAACCGGCAGGCCGTGTTTTCGGGCCAACCGCCCCACCCCGCTGGCATGGTCGGCATGCTCGTGGGTCAGCAAAATGGCGTCCAGCTGAGCCGGATCCCGGTCCAGCACCGCCATTCGGCGGGCAATCTCCCGGGCCGAAAAGCCGCAGTCCACCAGGATCCGCGCCGAGCCGGCTTCCACCAGCAGGGCATTGCCGCGGCTGCCGCTACCCAGAAAGGCGAAACGCAGGGCCGTCACTGGCCGCCCTTGCCCGGTCCCGGGCCGTAAACGGGGAACGGTGTCACATTGCCGCTGCCTTCGCTGATTCGGGCGGTGCCACGACGGGACACCTGGTCAATGCGAACAATGGCGTGCATGGGCAGCAATGTGCTCTGGACCCCTTCAAATTCATCCCGGAGCTTTTCCTCGCTGGGATCCACGACCACAGTACTGCGCTCGCCGAAGAGGAAACCGCCAATTTCCACGAAACCAAAGAGATGGCCCTGGTTAACGTGTTCGGCGTAGAGCTCGTAAACCTTGTCCTGATTGTGAAAAACAACCCGAAAAATGCGTTCTTTGGCCATGATTTTGTCCTGCGATTGCCGGAACCGCCTAAGGCAAGGCGCGAGAGTTTACCATGAGCACCAAAACGATCGGCAGGAAGCCATCCGTGGCGAGATCCGGGTGGATCGAGAACGGGAGCGGCTAATCGCCACTCCGTTCCCGACCGATCCCTTATTCGTCTTTCAGTTTCTCGTAATCGCTGACAAAACCATCCGGCTTGACCGCCAGCACGTCACAGCCCACCTGATCCAGGATAGCCTCCGCGGTACTGCCAATCACCGCCCGCTTGAGACCACGCCGATTCACGGTGCCCAATACCAGCAGATCCGCCCGGATATCATCCGCCAGTACCGGAATCACCTTCTCCGGCGCCCCCTCTCGTTGATGAACGTGGCTGGTGTCCACCCCGCTCCCTGAGCAGGCTTCATCCAGAGCCTGTCGCTGGGACTCGCGATAAGCCTTATGGGCAGATTCGACAGTATCCACCTCAGCGGCCATATGCTGGCCCAGCAGGCTGGGCAAGGCTTCCATGGCATGCCCCACATGTAACTCGGCTTGATACAGCTCGCTCATGCCTTGGGCGGCGTCCAGAATACTGCCGTCCAGGCTTTCCGGCTTGCCCCAGGCATGCATGGGATCCAGCGCTGCCAAGACCCGTTGAATGCTGGGCGAAGGGCGGGACTGAACAAGCATCAAGGGTACTGGACAATGACGCAGCAAACGCCAGTCCGCCGGCGCCCAGCCCTTGCGCGGCCCAGTCTCGGCATCCTTCACGATCAAATCCGGGGTCAATGCCAGGGCCATCTTGATGATCTCGCGGGAGATCGAATCCGCCCAGATCACTTCTCCGTGAACCTTGAGCCCCTCCGCCTTGAGCGGTTCCATCTGCTTCTGAAGCCATTGGCGGCGATCGGCCACATGGTCGGCGATGGCACGATCCACAGTTTCACGGCGGGCAAAGGGATTGCGGCCCACTGACTTGTCCCAGGCCAGAACGAATAGACTGAGCTCGGCGCCGGAACGGCGGGCCATATCCACGGCCCGGTCCAGCGCACCTCCTGTGGGACCATCATCCCGGATGGCGGCGGCAATATGCTGAATCTGCTTCATGATCACTCCTGAAATCCCGTTATAGGGGCAATTCTACGCCTTCAGCCCAGTCTCGCATGCTGACCCAGATCAATCGAGGACCAATCATCGACGGCAGGAACCAAGTTACATTCGAACCCTCTAAAGTTTTAAAATTGATTGCCGTCATATAGAAATATACCCAGAGTTAATTTAAACCCATGAGTCTTTCATCCAATCTACACATTAACAAAACCAATCTCGCCGAGCGCCTGTCCTTTCTCAAGCTGGGGTCAGACGAAATTGCGATGCTTGCCCGATTGGACCGCTGGATGGCCCGTCGCGCGCCCTTGATTGCCCGGCGTTTCTATGATTTCCAATTCAGCCACGCCCTGTCACTGCGCTTTTTTCGGGCCTATTGCGAACGACGCGGTACTCGCCTGGAGCATCTGCGGAATCACCTGGAAGCCGCCCAGAGCCAATACCTAAAGGACATTACCCAACATGCTCGAGAAGGGGGGCTGGGTTTGGCTTACTTCGAAAACCGCCTATCCATTGGCAAGCTCCACAATGACATCGGCCTACCCATGAAGCTGTACTTGGGCTCCTATTCCCTATACCGGGAATTGATCGACCAACAGCTGTGGCGGGATTTTTTCTGGCGCCCCTTTTTCCGTCGCCGAGCCATGGTCGCCCTGGATCGAACACTATTGCTGGACATGCAGGCAGTCACCGATGGCTTTCTCATGGATGTACTCAACACCCTGGACATGAGTCACCGCATCCAGGTTCATGATGAAAAGAATGACCTCACTGATCACATTATCGATTACAAGGACCATATGCGCTCCATGCTCTCGGGCATGGGCCGCACGGCCAATGACCTGGAGCGGACATCCGATGAACTCGGACGAATGATCGAATCCCTTTCCAGCGGCGCCCAGGAAGAAGCCGCCGCCATCCAGCAGATGAATGCCAATCTTCAGGGTATTGAGCAGCTGACCCGGGACAATGAGGCCCGAACCCGGCAGGCGGCCCGAACAGCCACCGGGCATGGTGACGATCGTGACAATGCCGTCGCCGCCATGGAAGAAATCCGGCACTCCTCCCAGGAGATCACCAGCATTGTGGAAATGATCAATGACATCGCCTTCCAAACCAATCTGCTGGCGCTGAACGCGGCCGTGGAGGCAGCCCGGGCCGGCCATGAAGGGCGGGGCTTCGCCGTCGTGGCCACCGAGGTCAAGCGCCTCTCCGACCGCACCACCGAATCGGCGGCCCGCATCCGCCAGCTGATTGAACGCTCTGCAACCACCATTGAGCAGGGCAGCAGCTATGTACAGCAGGTGTCCGGGCAAGTGGAGGAAATCGCCGCCGCCCTTGCCGAACAGAGCAATGCCATCGGTGAACTGAGCGGGGCGGCCCGGGAAATTGACAGCACGGCCCAGTCCAATGCCTCGGAATCCGGGCGCCTGCAGGACCTCGCCGGCGAGCTGAAACAAAGAGCCACGCAACTACAGGGCACTCTGGGCCACGTTTGAACGGCACGGAAACCGCCGGAATCAATGGAAGTCACACCTGTCTTATCCCGTGAAAGGCACTGGAGTTGACCCGGGTCAAGGCACAGGGACCGCCTAGCTGGCACGCTCCGCGCAAGGATCGGAATGGTGTAAAATCGCGCCCGGATGAATGAGCAAGGTGATAAAACCATGAGTGATGTTCACAAGCAGGCGCTGCCTGAAGCAACCCCGGAACTGCTGGAAAGTCTGAAACCAGTCTACGAGAAGGTCCGGCATGTGATTCCGGAGGTGGAATGGGCGGTGCATGCCCCCTACGTGGCACGCATCAACGAGCTGAAGAAAACGCGCAATGCAGCGATTCTGGCTCATAACTACCAAACGCCGGATATCTTCTACGGGGTCGCCGATATCACCGGTGATTCCCTGGGCCTGGCCCGGGACGCGGCCAAGGTGGACGCCGATGTCATCGTCCAGTGCGGGGTGCACTTCATGGCCGAGACCTCCAAGATCCTGGCGCCGGAAAAGACCATCCTGCTGCCCGACATGGATGCCGGCTGCTCCCTGGCAGAGGGCATCACCGGAGCCGATGTGCGCCTGCTCAAGGAGCGCTACCCGGGTGTACCGGTGGTGGTTTATGTGAATACCTCCGCTGAAGTAAAAGCCGAAGCCGACATCTGCTGCACCTCCTCCAATGCCGTGGAAGTGGTGGAGTCCCTGGGTACCGACCGGGTGATCTTCGCCCCGGACAAATACCTGGGCCAATGGGTGGCTTCACAAACCAATGTGGAGATCATCCTTTACGAAGGTTCCTGCGAGGTACATGAGCGCTTCACCGGGAAGGAAATCGAGAGCTATCGTCAACAGCACCCGGGAATCTATGTACTGGCCCATCCGGAATGCCCCCAGGACGTCCTCAAGGAAGCAGACTATGTGGGCTCCACCGGCCATATGATCAAGCACCTGGACGAGACCCGTGCGAAGCAGGTGGTGATGATCACCGAATGCTCCATGAGCGACAACGTGGCCGCCGAGCATCCCGAGAAGGACTTCATCCGGCCATGCAACCTCTGCCCCCATATGCAGCGGATCACCCTGCCCAAGATCCTGCAGGCCCTGGAGAACATGGCACCGGAAGTGACCGTCCCGGAGAAAGTCATCGCCGGAGCGCGGGATTCTCTTCAGCGGATGCTGGAGGTGGGCAAGAAGCAGGCGGCCTAAGCCGCAAAAGGCAAGCTGAAATAAAAAAGGCCGCTCTATTCAGAGCGGCCTTTTTTCATCCGGCACTTAGTCCGCGCACATCAGCTACGCCGCCTGGGTTTCCATTCCTTCGCGAATCCGATCCGCAATATAGGCATTCACCTCGGTGACGCCATGTTCCTTGACCAGCGAGAAGTATTCACGCATCAGTACCGGATCACTCTGGATACGGATGAACACCTGCTGGGAAATGGGCCCGGAAAAACGCTCCAGGAGTCGATTCGCAAACTGGTTCAGGTCCATGACGGTCTCCTTTGCCAGGAAAAGTTTGGGCTGTCAGACTCAGAATAGCCCGAAAACACAAAAAGTCAACAATTTCTGGCATTTGGAGAGACTACCTAATAGAGCACTCTAAACTACTCACCATTAAAACTTTCCATAAGCTTATGAAAATTCTCAACTTCTGAGTCATCGAGCGGCAACAGGGGCTGGCGCACATCTCCCACGGGTAGCTCAAATCTGAGCCCGGCACCGAGCTTCGCTTTCTGGTTGTAGGCGCCCGATTCCATGCTCTGGATCACCGGCAACATGCCCCGCATGCCTTCCCGCAAGCCAGCCTGATCACCAGCGGCGGCCAGGCGTAGTAATTCCGCCTGTTCGCGGGGGAAAATATTCGCCGAGCCACTGATCCAGGTCTCCACGCCCCACCACAGATGATCCGCTGCCTGATCATCACAGCCGCAGATCAGACGGAAATCCCCCAGATCCTGCCCCATCAGGGACAGGAGGCGACTCATATCCCCACTGCTTTCCTTGATACCCACAATACTCGGATGGGCAGCCAGGGCCTTGACGGTCTCTTCCTCAATGGTCACCCCAGCCCGGTCGGGAAAGTCATAAAGGATCAGGTCCAAGGGCGTGGCATCGGCCACCACCTGGAAATGGGACTCGATCTCGTGCTGCTGGGGCAAGCTATAAGCGGGTGGCGACATCATCAGGCCGTCGCATCCCAAATCCTCGGCCTGCTTTGCCCGGCGAATCCCCTCCGCCGTGTTGAGGGCATTGATGCCGGCAACCACCGGCATGCGGCCATTCACCCGGGCCACAACACGTCGTATCAAGGTCTCCCTCTCCTCGTCGTCTAGGGTGTAGTACTCGCCCGTGGTGCCACCAACAATCAAACCGGCAACACCGGACTCAATCTGTATTTCCACCAAAGCATCCAGAGTGGAAAAATTGAGGTGATTATTGTCATTAAAAGGCGTGATGAGGGGTGTGAAAAGACCCTTGAGTTGCATGACAGTCTCCTTGACGGTGAATAAAAACGGATTCGTTCAACCCTTCGGACGACCAAATCGGCTGAGACGATAGGGCTCAATAGAAACCGGTGGGGGCCCACCCTCGGCTAAATCGCGCACAATGCGGGCGGTAAAGGCGGCCTGGGTCAGCCCCAAGTGGTGATGACCAAACGCCAGCAGTAGACGGCCATTGGCCCCAATGCGATCAATGACCGGCAAGCAATCCGGCAGGGTGGGCCGAAACCCCATCCAGGGTTCGGCCTGATCATCATCCAAGTCCCGGGCCAACAGCTGATTGGCATGAGTGCGAAGCACCCAGGCGCGGCGCCAGTTGGCGGGGCGCTCCAGACCAGCAAACTCCACGGTACCGGCCAGGCGCAAGCCCCCCTGCATGGGTGTCATGATGAAGCGCCGTTCCGCCGAAGCAATGGCCATGGGCAGACGATCGCTTTCAGCCGGCAACATCAGGTGATAGCCCCGTTCGGTATCCAGCGGCGGATTGACACCGCTGGCCTGGCGGACCAGGTTCCGGGAGTGGGCCCCGCAGGCCAGAAGCAGCTGGCTAGCTCGATACGGGCCTTTATCCGTCTCCACCCGGACCGTATCGGCTGAAACCGTCAGATCCCCGGCCTCAGCCTGAACAAAACGGGCCCCCTGCTCCCGAGCCGCCACCCAGATATGCTCCAGCAGCATCAGCGGGTCGGCCACATGCCCGGTGGCGGTGAAATGCAGGGCCCCCAGCACCGAATGGCCCAGCGCCGGGACCCGCTCCCGGGCCTCGTCTCCATCGATGGCCGTCACCGGGATATCGCATGCCTGCATTTGTTTCATGGCCCGCTGGAGCTTTCGCTGGGTGGCAGGTCGTTCAAAGACCGTCAGCGATTCCCGACTGCGAATCAGATCCTGGCCGCCGCTGCGACCCAGCAAGTCTTCCCAGGCGGCCAGGCTGTTGCCACTGAGCTGGGCCAAGCCCTCCATGGTCCGACGCTGCTGTGCCGGGCGCATGTTCAAGAGCATTCGAAACAACCAGGGGGTGATGCGATGGGCATATCGCCAGTCGATGGCCAGTGGCCCCAAAGGATCCAACAACAGCTTGGGTACCTGCCAGAGAATGGAGGCATCCGCAACGGGAAAGATCTGTTCGGTGGCCAGATGTCCGGCGTTACCCTGGGAGGCGCCGGCCCCCGGGTACTCTTTATCCATAAGCAAGACTCGGCGCCCGGCACAACTCAGTTCATAGGCCGCCGTAACCCCGATGATGCCTCCGCCAATAATCACGATATCTTCTAGCTGATCCGTATCGGACATGGTTTCTTGTTTTCCTGATCAATTGAAAGCCAACCGCCACTTGCTCCGACCACGGTCAGCTGTAATCCTACCGCCCTGGCTCACACAATCCGACCCCGACCATGAAACTAGGCACTTTCTTCTGCATCGACGCCCATACCTGCGGTAATCCGGTCCGACTGGTGACCAGCGGCTATCCGAACCTTCGGGGCCGGACCATGAGCGAAAAACGCCAGGATTTCCTGGCCCATCATGACTGGATTCGCCAGTCCCTGATGTTTGAGCCCCGGGGCCATGCCGTGATGTCCGGTTCCCTGCTGCTGCCGCCCTGCTCCGATGATACCGATGCCTCGGTACTGTTCATCGAAACCAGTGGCTGTCTGCCCATGTGCGGTCACGGGACCATCGGCACCATCACCGCCGGCATCGAATCCGGCCTGCTCAAGCCCCGAATCCCGGGCCGGGTCAGTCTTGATGTCCCGGCCGGCCGGGTGGATGCCGAGTACTGGATGGAAGACGAACGGGTGGATAGCGTCCGGATTCGCAATGTGGCCAGCTATCTGGCCCATCGCGATGTGCCCATCCAGGTTGAAGGCCTGGGCGAGCTGCGGGTGGATATCGCCTACGGCGGCAACTTCTACGCCATCGTCGAACCTCAAGCCAACTGGGCGGGCCTGGATCGGATGAGCGCTGACGAGATCCTGCATTTCTCACCGCTCGTCCGCCAGGCGGCCCATGAGGCCGTGGAGTGCGTGCACCCGGATGACCCCACGGTCAGCGGCGTTTCCCACACCATGTGGACGGACGCTCCGCGTGCCGAGGGGGCCCACGCCCGTAATGCGGTCTTCTACGGTGAACGGGCCATTGACCGTTCACCCTGCGGTACCGGCACCAGCGCGCGGATGGCCCAACTGGCCGCCCGCGACCGATTGCAGCCCGGCGAGGACTTTGTTCATGAAAGCATCATCGGCAGCCTTTTTCACGGCCGGATCGAGGACAGCACCCGGGTGGGTGAACACCCCGCCATCATTCCCAGCGTGAAAGGCTGGGCCCGGATCACCGGCCACAACACCATTTTCGTGGATGACAGCGACCCTTTCTGGCAGGGCTTCGAGGTCCGCTAAGTCCCCTAAAACGGATCCTTTCATGCCCTTGGTGTTCACTTGTCATTTTAAAATCCAACACGAAGGGCACGAAGGTTTTTAATGGCTGCCGTAGGAGCGAATTTATTCGCGAATGAGCCTGAAACCGCCTTCATTTCCTCCGATAACCAATCGCGGATGAATCCGCTCCTACGGTGCCTCGGCTGTGGCCCCACCCCACAAAACCTTCGTGCCCTTCTGCCGTTCTTCGTGCCCTTCGTGTTGGCTTTTTAAGACATCGGCCCAGGAAAGACCCACTACCCCGGTCGGCCATCGGCGCGGGGGCTGGTGAGGATGGGTAGATAGGCGATGGCAAAGATCAGCCAGGCCAGGATCCAGAAAAGCGCTGAGCTGCCAAATAACCATTGCATGGGGATGGGCGTCGAAAAGCCGGTCATCAGCCGCAGTACCGCCGCCAGAGTGACCAGTACAAACGCTACCGTAATCCACGCCGTCGCCTGAATCGGGCGGCCCGTATGCCCCAAGGAAACCCGTGCCAGCATGCCCAGGCCCAGGGCACCCAAGGCCCCCACGCTGACCGCATGCCCGGCCGTGGAGTAAGGCGTCCAGTCAAAGGCCAGACTCCCGGCGCGCAAGAAAAGGGAAACGGCCAGCCAGAGATAGCCCAGGTGCAGAATCCACAGCATGGGTTCCGGCCACGTCCCCCAGCTACGCCAGAGGGTCAGCTGCATCATCAACAGCACCGCAGCCCCCACCATCAAGGGAATGGCCATCACATTGAAGCCCAGATGATAGGCCGCCAGACCACCAAGAATGGTTATCGGTGCCGCCACGACCATACTCGCAGACCGCCGAACCGCCAGGTGGGGCAAGCGCCGTTCCGTGAAGAAAGGAATAATGCGTTGGCCCATAACCACCATGAGCAGCAACATCAAGTCCAGGCCACTGCGCATCATGGCAAAACGCCATTCCGGCAGCACCCCCAAAGCCGACAACTGAAAGACGGTGGCGGCCAATGCCACGCCGCCGAGAATGGGAATAAAGCGGTAATTGCGGCGATTACCGGCACGCAGCAGGCTGAGACTCAGCAGAAGCGTCGCCCCCCAGAGTGCGACTCCATCCCCAAGCAGCACCAGCGCCAGTGGGATGAGCTCGGGCAGAAAACCACCCAAGCGGGCCAGCAGCCAGCCAAGGAAGAGAACCAGGGTCGGCCCTGGCGAGGCAACGGTCCGGCCAATCCAGTTAGCGGAAGCGGTCAGCAGAAAACCGATCACAATGGCCCCGGCGAAACCGAACACCATGTGGTAGCCATGCCAGAGAAAGGGATTCCCCGACAGATTCATGCTGCCACTGGCCAGCATGCCGCCCCACCAGGCCCCGTGGAAAACAGCGAACCAGGCCGCGGCCAGAAAGAATACCCGGAATGGCTGATGAAACAGCACGGGCCAGGGCATACCCCGGGTCCTCGCGTCCATGGATGGGGTGCTGCTCATGTCATTTCTCCCGTCCCGATGTTGGGAATTGGCGCAGCCCGGAGTCTGCACCGAAAAGGCCGAGAGAAAACATGACCGGGATCAAAGAATTGACGCCAAGGACGGTATTGGCCACCATACCCCGCTTGAACCGGGCCCCAATGGCCCGCTCGGCAACCCATAGCCATTGAGACCGACCCATGAGTGAACGCCCCAACAGCCTGGATTATGATCAGTTGATTGAATGCGCCGAAGGCAAGATGTTCGGCCCCAAAAACGGGCGCCTGCCCCTGCCCCCCATGCTCATGTTCGACCGGATTGACGAAATCCGTGACGAGGGCGGGGAATACGGCAAGGGCATTATTCGCGCCACCTTGAACATCAATCCCGACCTCTGGTTCTTCCAGTGTCATTTCAAGGACGATCCGGTCATGCCGGGCTGCCTGGGCCTGGATGCGCTTTGGCAGCTAGTGGGCTTTTACCTGGTCTGGGAAGGCAATCCGGGGCGGGGTCGCGCCCTGGGCGTTGGCGAGGTGAAATTCACCGGCCAGGTGATGCCCGACGCCAAGGTGGTGGAATACCGCATCGATATGCGCCGGGTAATCCGCCGGGGCCTGAACATGGCCATCGCCGATGGCCAAATGAGCGTGGATGGCGAGGTGATCTACACCGCCAAGAACCTGCGCGTGGGCCTGTTCGGGGCTGACGAGGTCTGATACCACTCCCTGGTCTCCGTCTCCCTCCTTCAAACTAGGTGGCATTGGTCCGCTTGATTTTTAATACGGAGATCACGGAGGGACACGGAGTTGCTGTAGGAGCGAATTTATTCGCGATTGGGCTCTAAGCCGCCATCGTGCCATCCGGTAGCCAATCGCGGATGAATCCGCTCCTACGATTTGAATGATCGGCTCCTCCCTGAACCTCGCCCCTTCGGGGCCTTCCGCGTTTCGGAAGTTCAAAAGCGTTCCATACGCTTTTGTCTTGCCGCGAGTTGGTCTTTCCCGAGCCCCGTCGCGCCAGGAATGGCGCTCCCACAGAACACCCTTCTTCACCCTCCTCCGTGATCTCCGTGTCAAAACCCAAAGGCACTAAATACCGCCCAGACCAAGCAGTTACCCCCTTCGTGCCCTCCTGCCTTTCTTCGTGTCCTTCGTGTCCGAATTTCAAATAGACAAAACCCCACCAAGCTCAATCCCGCCGATGCTGTAGAAGCTTGGGCGCAAAGCCCAGAGTGAAAATCAAAAAGGCCAGAATCCAGGCGATGGCCGAGAGGCTGTAACCCCATTGGGGCGGCATGATGGCCGGCCAGGCGGCCAGCAGGCGGGGGATGGCGGCAAGGGCTATCAGCGCAAAGGCAGGCACCAGCCAAAGGGGCGCGCGGATCTCATGGCCGCCATGCCCCTGGGTGACCCGGGCCATCATTCCCAGGGTCAGGCAGCCCATGCCACCGACCGTGATCGCATGGACAGTATCTGAGAAGGCCATCCAGTCCCAGGCAAGGGAGCCGCCCCGGAGAAACAGGGCCAGCCCCAGCCAGAAATACCCCAGATGAAGGATCCAGAGCATGGGGTGCCGCCGGGTGCCCCAGGGCGACCAATAGAACAGACGAGCCATGAGAAAGCAGCCCGCGAACCAGCTGAACATGGCGGCCACCCCACCCGGAACCAGCCAGGTAAGGACCACCGAAATCACGACGAAGGCGGTGGCGTAAAAACCCAGCCAGTCGGGATCCATCACATCCAGGTTGGGGAGCTTGCGCTGGGTAAAAAAGGGAATCACCCGCCCGCCCATGATGACCATCAGGATCAGTACCAGATCCACCGCAGCCCGCAACAGCCAATCCTGCCAGTGAGGAATCACCTCGATAAAGGACAGCTGTACCAGAATCGCCGCCAAAGCCAGGCCACCGGTAATGGGCAGAAAGCGCAGATTGCGCCGATTCCCACTCAACCACAAAACTCTGGCCAGGGCGAGCGTCAAGCCACCCAGCACCAGGCCGTCACCGATCAGCACCAGCAGGGGTGACAGTCCCAACAAGGCGGCCAACCGGGCCAGTAACCAAGCCAAAAACAAGAACAGCAATCCCGGTGCATTGACGCTGCGATATCCGGTCCAGTTCTCCGAAGCGGTCAGAATGAAACCGCAAATTACTGCAGCGGCAAAGCCAAACAATAACTCATAGCCATGCCAGGCAAAGGAAATCGGAGCGGGTATCGTCCACAGACCCTGGAGATGGGCCAGCCACAGCAGCATATGGATGACCGCATACGCAGCGGCGCCCAGAAAGAACAAACGATAAGGCTGTCTCAAAACGGAATGCATAAAGGGTTTCCCGGCACGGGCAGTGAACACCTTGACCACCGTCAAGGACGACAACAGGCTCATCAACATACTCTGCCTCTCTCATTCAGTCGAGGGAGTGTGTCATGGACCTGGTCTGCCCGGCAGGCAGTTTGCCCGCCCTCAAGGCTGCCGTGAATGCCGGGGCGGATGTGGTGTATCTGGGGCTCAAGGATGCCACCAATGCCCGTCATTTCGCGGGGCTGAATTTCACGCCCAAACGCATTCGCGAAGCCGTGGCCTACGCCCACGCCCGAGGCAGCAAGGTGTATATGGCCATCAACACCTATGCCGACCCTGCTGGCGTTGCGCGTTGGCGCAATGCCGTGGATCAGGCCGCCGATCTGGGAGCCGACACCCTGATTCTGGCGGACACCGGGGTGCTGGACTATGCCGCCCGCAAACATCCCGACCTGCCCCGGCATCTGTCGGTACAGGCTTCGGCCACCACCCGCCAGGCCCTGGACTTCTACCATCGTCACTTCGGCATCCGGCGCGCTGTCCTGCCCCGGGTACTGGCGGTTCAGCAGGTCCGGGCCCTGGCCGCCGACACGCCGGTGGAACTGGAAGTCTTTGCCTTCGGCAGTCTCTGCATCATGGCCGAGGGTCGCTGCCAACTCTCCTCCCATGTCACTGGCCAGTCCCCTAATATGGCCGGGGTCTGCTCCCCCGCCGCCCATGTCCGCTGGCAGGAAGAGGGGGACATTCTGAAATCCCGACTCAATGAAAAGCTCATCGACCGTTTCGAAAAGCAGGAACGGGCCGGCTACCCCACCCTCTGTAAGGGCCGCTTCCTGACCAACGGACAACGCCACCATGCCCTTGAGGCCCCCACCAGCCTCAATACCACCGAATTATTGCCGGAGCTCAAGGCCATGGGGATTGCCGCGGTCAAGATTGAGGGCCGTCAGCGCAGTCCAGCCTATGTGCAGGCGGTGACGCGAGTCTGGCGAGAACTGCTGGATTCCCTGGATCGCAATCCGGAGGGCTTCAAGCCGGCTCCGGAGGGACAAAAAACCCTGTCCCGGCTTTCGGAAGGCAGCCAGACTACCCTGGGTGCCTATGCCAGAACCTGGCAGTAATGAAACAACTTGGATCAGGAGGGTTTGAATGCGCATCAGCTTGGGACCGGTATTGTATTTCTGGCCGCGGGATAAGGTCTTTGACTTTTATCGGCAGGCGGCGGATTGGCCCGTGGAACGGATTTATCTGGGCGAGACCGTCTGTTCCAAGCGCCGGGAACTGCAACTGGACGACTGGCTGGAGATCGGCGCTGAGCTTACCGAGGCCGGCAAAGAAGTTCTGCTGTCATCATTGACCCTGATTGAAGCCCGTTCCGAGGCCGGTGTGCTTAAGCGCCTCTGTGACAGCGGTGTCCGCATTGAGGCCAATGACTATTCCGCCGTGGCCATGGCTGAAGAACGGGGCCTGCCCTTTGTCGGCGGTCACAGCCTCAATCTCTACAATCGGCCCGCCATTGACGTGCTCAAGCGTGCCGGTATGTTCGCCTGGGTGCCGCCACTGGAAATGAACCGGGAACAACTGGCCCAGGTTATTGAAATCGACCCCGGCATCGAGACCGAGGTCTTCGCCTTCGGTCGCATGCCCCTGGCCTGGTCGGCCCGCTGCTTTGCCGCCCGTGCCCATAACCGGCCCAAGGACGACTGCGGCTTTGTCTGCATGGACTACCCGGACGGCCTCAGCCTGAAAACCCAGGAAGAAGAAGACTTCCTCGTGATCAACGGCATTCAGACCCAATCCCATCAATGCTTAAATCTTATCCAACACCTACCAGAACTAAACCGCATGGGTGTGAACTGGATTCGACTGAGCCCTCAGTCCCGATATATGAATGAGATCGTAAAGTGCTGGCAGCAGGCTATTGATGGTGACATTACAATGAAGCTTGAGACCCAATGGTTGCCTGGCGCCCCCGTTGACGGATACTGGCGGGGAATGCCCGGGATGACGGCAAGTCTCTGAACAGAAGGACAGGCAGAGCAACTGCACGGATGAGAGATGACTCAATCCAAGACTGATAATCAGCGCCCACCTCGGGCCATTATCGGCTTCCATCGTGACGAGGAAGACCATTGGGTGGCAGACCTGATATGCGGCCATACGCAGCATGTCAGACACCTGCCGCCGTGGATCAACCGTCCCTGGGTGATGACGGAAGCCGGTCGAGCTCGAATGATGGGTTATCGCCTTCGCTGCAAACAATGCCTGGACGAGGGAAAAACCGGATGAAACATAGCATAAGACACTGGAAGAGGAGATTGGGTATGAAACCGATATGGATGACAACCCTAATTTTCCTGGCTTTGCTGCTGAATTCACCGCTTCATGCCGAAGAGGCAGAAAGCTGGCTGCCCAGTCTGCAGACCCAAACACCGGAAGAAGGATTCCAGTTGGCGCTGACACTGGCCCGCAAGGGGGTGACCGAGACCCAGGGGGACCCAGAAGTTCTGCACGGGGAGCGTCCGAAATATTCGCAGGACGCGGAAAGCCTGATTGCGGCTTCCCAGGTGGTGGCCACCCACTTCCAGACCATTGCCGCAGCCAATGACTACTGGCGGGATTGATGGCGTTGTTACCTAGCAACGGGCAAGACTACAACGGCAGTCAAGTCATACGAATCGATACCGGCAATCGGGCAAAGCCGCTGGCCGGAAATACGGCCAGCTCCGCCTGACCCCGACGGGCCGGTTGCAGATCCTTGATCTGCGTTAACAGGGATTCCATAAACACCCGTAACTCCATCCGGGCCAGGCCGGCCCCGGGACAGACATGGATGCCTGCGCCATAGAGCAGATTGTCGGCCGGGCTACGATCGAAGCACAACTCATCAGGCGCCTTGTGGGCTTCAGGGTCTCGGTTGGCGGCCACCCAATTCAGGGACAGCCGCTCTCCTTTTCGAATCAGGCGACCACCCAGTTCTACATCCCGGGTAGCCACGCGCCGATTAGCCCCCAGCGGGCCATGGCGGCGGAGGACCTCGTCAACAGCCATGGGTATATGGGCTGGACTGCGCTTCAACCACGACAACAATCCAGCCTCCTGAATCAGGACATCCACCAGAATCCCCACGGAAGCAGAAATGGTCCCCACCTCGCCCACTGTCCAGTTGCGCAGAAGACTGGTGATGGCCTCTCGATCCAATGGCTGGCCATTGACGCGCTCATGCATCAGGGCTGCTGTTAGATCGGATTCCGGCGGAGCATCCTGACGGGCATCCAGAAGCTCGTCCACCATGGCACGGAAATCCACCGCAATGCGGGCCATGGCCGGCCGGTCGGCGGCCAGCGTGGCTGCATGATTGCGATGGTTCCAGTTGATAAGACGATCGGCATAGGTGCTTGGCCAACCTAGAAATTTGCACTGGGCCCGGGCGGCAAAGGGCAGAGCCAAGTCCGCCATGACCTCGGTTTCATCCTCTCGGATCTTTGCCAACAGCGCCCGAGTTATGTCACGAACACGGGGCTCAAAGGCCCTGATCCGTTCTGGGAAGAAATAGGGTTCGATCATTGCCCGGTAGGGGCCATGCTCCGGTGGGTCCATGCCGTTGGGGACGGAGATATGTCGGGACACTGCATTGCTGAAACTGTCGTGATCATGGAGCACGCGCAAGACATCGGCATGCCGAAAGAGCGACCATCCCTGATAATCACTCCAAGCCACCGGACAACGTCGACGCATCTCATCATAAGCGGCCCGCTGATCCCGCTGGACCACGGAGGCGCGAGGGTCCCAATCGGGCTGGCGCTTCTGCTTCATGGAATGCTCCGTAAAAGCAATTATCTTCAAGATACCCAGGCGGCACCGAAGGCCACGGCCCGGCGAAGCGGCAAGGGCAGCTCTTCCAGTTCAATACTGTCCAGAAGGTTCTTCACCAGCAATCCCATCTCCGTATCCCCTTCCACGGTCAGCCGGCGCTCGAAGAACAGGGTATCCGGATCCTCACGGCGGCTGGCCAAGAGTAGAAATTCCCGCACACCCCCCGTCACCGTCACTGCGGGACGGCCCCGCCCCAGGAGCTTGATCCGATCGTTCTCCAGAGTCAGGAACCAGTGCAGGCCGATATCGGAAATGGCCACTTCCACCACTTCCCCCCGGAGGAAGTCCAGATCGCCATCTTCAATCGACTCGGCCAGTACATTCTGCAGCAGCGGCTCCATGATCAGAGCCTGGCAACGTATGGGGGTGTATTGCACCGGCAGTCTCAACAACTGAGGAAAGGATTGCATGAACATGGCTATCTCACGCTTCAGGGCAGAAGCACACTATCCGGGATGCCATCTGATGTTTCCTTGACCCGGGTCAATTCAGCACCCCCCTCATTGGCGCTAGGATAATCCGTCATTCCCGGCGGGAGAGATGGGATGCGTGAACTGGATATCAAACAGCTACGAGATACGGTCGACGAGCTGGACGCCCAGTTGGTCCAACTCCTGGCCCAACGCATGCAAGGCGTCGAACAGATTCAATCCCTGAAACGGCTCAGCGGACAGGCCTGTCGGGAAGCCGAACGGGAAGCCGATATAATTCGACGCATCCACAGTACCGGGCGACGGCAGGGCCTGGACCCGGACTGGCTGGAATCACTCTTCCGAAAGTTATTCGAATTTTCCGAGCGTTTTGCCCGGGAGGAAGTGACGCCATGAAACGCAGCCCTACCCTCCAACCTCTTTCGCGGGAGCATAATACGGCACTCAAGCTGGCCCGGGATGCTCGCCAGGCCGCCGCCCACGGGAGCGAGAAGGAAGTAGCCGGGGTATGGCGGCGCCTCTGCCGTACCTGGTTCACCGAGATGGCCAGTCATTTCCGCGCCGAGGAGGAGCTGCTCTTCCCCCTGCTCCAGGCACAGGGCGAGACCGAACTGGTAAAGCAGCTTTTACGCGAACATCAGGCCATGCGACGAACCCTGGAGGATGCCAATCGCCAGGATCGCGCCCGGCTGGATGCGATTGGCAATGTGCTAAACGATCACGTTCGACGGGAAGAACGGGAAGCCTTCCCGAAGCTCGAAGCTTACCTGAGCCCGGAGACTGCGGAGAGAATTGACCATGGTCTGGCACTCACCCTGGCGTCTTTGAAGGAGAAACAGGCGTCCTGATGACGCAACAGGCCGTTTTCTGATACTAATTAGTGGACCCAGGCCGCTTGGAAACCCAAATCTGGCACACCACCCGAGAGAGTCGAAGGCCATGGAAACCATACAGGATGAAAAGCTCGAAGCACTGAAGGGCCATCGCCTCCTCGGCGTGCTTAGCGAGAATGCCCGACAGACCCTTCTCAAGGACAGTCTCGAATTGGAAATGCCCAGTGGCACGACCCTCTTCCGTCAGGGAGAGAGTGCCCGTTTTCTGCACGTGGTGTTGGAAGGCCGGGTAGCCTTGATTGGCAGCTCCGACCACAAAGACGAGACCGTGGTGGAGTTTTTCCGGGAAGGTGATGTCTTCATCATGCCGGCTGTGGTACTTGAAATGCCCTACCTCATGTCGGCCCGCACCGTGGACGACTCCCGCATTCTCCTGATTCCCGCCACCCCCTTTCGGGAAGAGGTGGAATCCAACGCGGCACTCAACCTGGCCGTTACCCATGAGCTCTCCCGTCACTGGCGGCTGCTGATCCGTCAGGTCAAGGATCTCAAGCTACGGTCCGCGCCCCAGCGCCTGGGCTCCTACCTCCTCAGTCTGGCCGATACGGATCAACAGTCCGGGGTTGTGGAATTGCCCGAGCAACGCGGCATGCTCGCCCGCCGTCTGGGTATGACACCGGAGAATCTGTCCCGGGCCTTCAACCGCCTTCAGGACAGCGGTGTCCGCTCCCGTGGGCGTCAGGTGATGCTGGATGATATTCCCGCCCTCCGGGAATTTTGTGCCTATGACGAGCTCGTCTGAGTTATGCATCAAGGCCTTCTGCAACAAACGACAATAAGCGGCTTGACGTCATTGGGTTAAATCATCCACCACAATCAAAAAAGATCATGCCAAGCCGCTGTTTTATCAGCCAAATCGATCGAGATTTGATCTTAATCAATTAGAATCCACGGTTGACACAGGTCAAGGTTGACCGGGCTCCCCTTCCTTAAGCTCTCCCATAAGACCTCAACGAATGGGAGAGCAGCTAGATGGCCTCGCCACGCTTCAAGCAGTACTCGGTACTCAGCGCCAATACCATTGCCTTCACGATCTGCTTCATGGTCTGGACCATGTTCGGTGAAATCGGTGTGCCCATCGCTGATGAATTAGGTCTCAATGAGACACAGTTTGGCGTTCTAACGGCTGTACCGATTCTGATTGGCTCCCTGGTGCGCCTACCCTTGGGGGCCTGGACGGACAAGTTTGGTGGACGGCCAGTTTTTTTCATTCTCATGCTGGTCACAGTTCCAGCCATCTGGCTGGTCCAGTTTGCCACCGAGTACTGGCAGTTGCTGGTTCTGGGCTGCTTCGTGGGCCTGGCCGGCGGGGCCTTCTCGGTAGGCATCAGCTACACCGCCAAATGGTTCCCCCGGCATCAGCAGGGCACGGCCATGGGCATCTTCGGTGCCGGTAACGCCGGTGCCGCTGTCACAAAATACATTGCCCCCACGGTCATTGTGGTACTCAGCTGGCAGCATGTGGCGAATTTCTATGCCGCCATCATGCTGGTCACTGCGATTCTGTTCTGGTTCTTCACCTACTCCAATCCAGAACACAAGAACACTTCGACGCCCACGCTCCGTGAACAGGTGAAGGTGCTTAACGACCCCAAAGTTTGGAAATACTGCCAGTACTACTCGGTGGTCTTTGGCGGCTATGTGGGGGTCTCACTCTATCTGACCCGCTATTACATGATGGAGTACGACATCGGTATTCAGGTAGCTGCCCTGATTGCCACCATCTTTGTACTCCCCTCCGGTGTCATTCGCGCTTTTGGTGGCTGGCTGTCCGATAAATTCGGCGCCCACAATGTGACTTGGTGGTGCATGTGGTCCAGTCTCATCTGCTTCTTCTTCATGTCTTACCCGCACACCGAGTATGCCATTGCCACTCGCGATGGCGGGACCATTGAATTTGCCTTCGGTCTGCCCATCTGGTTGTTCACCGCCCTGCTTTTTGTGGTCGGGATCGCCTGGGGTCTGGGCAAGGCATCGGTCTTCAAGTACCTCTCCGATGATTACGACCGCAACCTGGGTTTGGTCTCCGGCATGGTGGGCCTGGCCGGCGGCCTGGGCGGCTTCCTCTTGCCAATCATGTTCGGCGCCCTGATCGACCTCACCGGGGTCTCCACTAGCATCTGGATGCTTTGCTTCGGTTTCACCCTGGTCTCGGTGATCTGGATGTGGTGGACCGAGCGGCGTGAGCCGATCCTCACCCGTGACCGCCATCACCAGCCCGCAGTGAAGACGGCAAGCGATACCGAATAACAATCTGAACCACCGACACGAGGAGCCTGTTTCGTGAAAACCAATCGGGACATCGAAAACTGGAATCCAGAGGACACCACACTCTGGGAGCGTGAAGGCAAGCGTACTGCCAACCGCAATCTCTGGATCTCCATTCCCGCCCTGTTGCTGGCCTTTGCGGTCTGGCAGATGTGGGGAATGATCACGGTTCAGATGCTGAACCTGGGTTTTCCTTTCAGCCAGACTGAACTATTCACCCTAACCGCCATCGCCGGGCTGACGGGGGCGACACTGCGCATCCCTGCCTCCTTCATGATCCGAATCGCCGGTGGGCGGAACACCATTTTCTTTACCACGGTACTCATGATCCTGCCCTGCCTGGGCGCCTACTTCGCTTTGCAGTCCACAAACACACCACTTTGGGTGTTCGTGGTGCTTGCCGGCTTGTCCGGTATCGGGGGCGGCAACTTTGCGGCCTCCATGAGCAACATCTCCAACTTCTTCCCGAAGAAACAACAAGGCCTGAGCCTGGGTCTCAATGCCGGCCTAGGCAACTTCGGTGTCACCACCATGCAGATCCTCATCCCGCTGGTGATGACCATGGCTGTATTTGGCGCCCTGTCCGGCTCCCCCATGAGCTTGGAAAGTTCCAGCGGTACGCTGATCGGTCGCATTGAAGCCGGCACCGACACCTGGATACAGAATGCCGGTCTACTCTGGGTGATACTGCTTATCCCCGTCAGCATTGCCGCCTGGTTCGGCATGAACAATCTACGCACGGTCACCCCGGCTCCCGGCCATCCCGTCACGGCCTTCGGCAAGATTCTGGGACTTTACGGGGTGGGCTTCCTGGCAGCCGCCGTTGGCTTGTGGCTGTTCCTGCCACAACCGGTGGGCCTGGGCGTGCTAAACATGTGGATTGCCCTGCCGCTGATCGTGCTGCTGACCCTGGGAATAATGAAGCTCATCCCCGGTGCCATACAGACGAACCTGAATAAGCAGTTCGTGATCTTCAAGGATCGGCACAACTGGGCCATGACGGTGCTTTATATCGCCACATTTGGCTCCTTCATCGGTTTTTCCGCTGCCCTGCCTTTGTCCATCGAAGTCATCTTCGGGCAAATGATGGAGAACGGTGAACGGGTATCAAACCCAGATGGACCCAGCGCGCTGACCTATGCCTGGATTGCACCTTTCATTGGTGCTCTGATCCGGCCGGTGGGGGGATGGCTCTCCGACCGCTTCGGTGGTGCGCTAATCACTCAGATCATGCTTGCCGTCATGGTCCTGGCCTCACTCGCCGTGGGTTGGGTGATGCTGCAGGCCTATTATTCGGAATCACCCCAGGATTGGTTCTGGTCTTTCCTTGGTCTATTCCTGGTCATCTTCGCCGCCGCCGGCATTGGCAACGGCTCCACTTTCCGTTCCATCGGCGTGATGTTCGACCAGACACTGAAGGGCCCCGTCCTGGGGTGGACCTCGGCCATTGGTGCCTATGGTGCCTTTCTTGCCCCGCGGGTCATGGGCGAACAGATTGAGGCGGGCAGTCCCGAGATTGCCCTTTATGCCTTTGCCGCCTTTTATGCCCTCTGCCTGGTCATTAACTGGTGGTTTTACCTTCGCAAGAACGCTTACATCAAAAATCCCTAATCCCGGGAAACATGAGATGCCTATAGAGATACTTGAAACCATAACGTTGGGTCATGAGCCCGCCAACGCGCCTGACGGGCAAAGCAGCCTGCAAGGAGTCACAGCATGAGTCACTTTCTCGACAATCTGACCTTCTTTCGACGTGAGAAGGAGCCGTTTTCCGACGGTCACGGCATCAAAACCGATGAAAGCCGTCGCTGGGAGGACAGCTACCGTTCTCGCTGGCAGCATGACCGCATTGTGCGCTCCACCCACGGGGTGAACTGCACCGGGTCCTGTTCCTGGAAGATTTACGTAAAAAACGGTCTGGTGACCTGGGAAACCCAGCAGACCGATTACCCGCGTACCCGGCCCGGTTTGCCCAACCACGAACCCCGCGGCTGTGCCCGGGGCGCCAGCTACTCCTGGTACATCTACAGTGCCAACCGGGTGAAATTCCCCATGATCCGCCGGGTGCTTTTGGAACTGTGGCGGGAGGCCCGTCAACAGCACAAGGATGCCGTGGATGCCTGGCAATCCATTGTGGAAGACCCGGAAAAAGCGAAAAGCTATAAGTCCCGGCGTGGCCTGGGCGGATTTGTGCGGGCTGACTGGCTTGAGGTCAATGAGATCATTGCCGCGGCCAATGTCTACACCGCCAAGCAATATGGCCCGGACCGGATCATTGGCTTCTCCCCTATTCCGGCCATGTCCATGGTCAGCTATGCCGCCGGTACCCGCTACCTGTCGCTGATTGGCGGCACCTGCATGAGCTTCTATGACTGGTACTGCGATCTGCCGCCGGCCTCTCCCCAGACCTGGGGCGAACAAACCGACGTGCCGGAATCCGCCGACTGGTTCAATTCCACCTTCCTGATGATGTGGGGCTCCAACGTACCCCAGACTCGGACACCGGATGCCCACTACATGACCGAGGCCCGCTACCGCGGCACCAAGACGGTCACGGTGACCCCGGATTATTCCGAAGCCTCCAAGTTTGGTGACATCTGGCTCAACCCCAAACAGGGCACCGACTCGGCTCTGGCCATGGCTCTGGGGCATGTGATCCTCAAGGAATGGCATGTGGAGGGCAAGAGCGAATACTTTGATGACTATGTCCGCCGTTACACCGACCTGCCCGGCCTGGTGATGCTGGAGGAAAAAGACGGCCGCATGGTCCCGGGCCGCTATCTGCGTGCTTCGGATATGGATGCCAATCTCGGCCAGGACAATAACCCGGAATGGAAGACCCTGGTACGGGACGAAAATAGCGGCAACATCGTCGCCCCCCAAGGCTCCATCGGTTTCCGCTGGGGTGAGAAGGACCGGCGCTGGAATCTGGAATCCCTGGATGCCGAGGGCAAGGAAATCAAGCCCAAGCTCACCGAGATCAAGGACAGTGACGAAGTCGTCACCGTCGGCTTCCCTTACTTCGGCGGCGGCGGCAATGCTCACTGGAGCCATACCGACCACGAAACGGTTCAGCTTCGCAACGTGCCGACCCGGAAAGTGACGCTGGCCGATGGCAGCGAAATCCGAGTTGCTACCGTATTCGACCTGATGGTGGCCAACTACGGCATCGACCGTGGCCTGGGTGGCGGCAATGTGGCTTCAAGTTACGACGACGATCTCCCCTATACCCCGGCCTGGCAGGAAGCCATCACCGGCGTGCCCCGGGAGAAGGTCATCGCCGTGGCCCAGCAGTTCGCCGAGAACGCCCACAAGACCCAGGGCAAGTCCATGATTATTATCGGTGCCGCCATGAACCACTGGTACCACATGGACATGAACTACCGTGGCGTAATCAAGATGCTGATGATGTGTGGCTGCATCGGCGTCAGCGGGGGTGGTTGGGCCCACTATGTGGGTCAGGAAAAACTGCGCCCGCAAAGCGGCTGGACACCCCTGGCCTTTGCTCTGGACTGGGCCCGCCCGCCCCGGCAGATGAACTCCACCTCCTTCTTCTACAACCACACCAGTCAGTGGCGGCATGAGAGGTTGGAGATTGGTGAAGTGCTCTCCCCTCTGGCCAATGCAGCCGACTTCCAGGGGCATATGATCGACTTCAATGTGCGGGCCGAACGCATGGGCTGGTTGCCTTCCGCGCCCCAGCTGAGTCGAAACCCCTTGAACATCGGTCGGGAAGCCAAAGAGGCCGGTGTGGATCCGAAGGATTATCTGCTGGACCAAATCAAATCCGGCAAGACCGGCTTTGCCTGTGAAGACCCGGACAACCCGGCCAACTTCCCGCGCAATATGTTCGTCTGGCGCTCCAATCTGCTGGGGTCCTCTGGCAAGGGTCACGAGTACTTCCTCAAGTACCTGCTGGGCACGGAGAATGGGCTCCAGAACAAGGACCTCGGGAACGAGACGGACAAACATCCCCAGGAAGTGAAGTGGCGCGAAGCGGCCCAGGGCAAACTGGATCTGCTAACCACGCTGGACTTCCGCATGTCCACCACCTGCATGTACTCGGACATCGTCCTGCCCACGGCCACCTGGTACGAGAAGGATGATCTGAACACCTCCGACATGCATCCCTTCATACATCCGCTCACCGCGGCAGTGGACCCAGCCTGGGAGTCCCGCTCCGACTGGGATATCTACAAGGGCATTGCCAAAACCTTCGCCAAGCTGGTCCCCGGACACCTGGGCAAGGAAACCGATGTGGTCACCGTACCGTTGATGCATGACTCGCCAGCGGAACTGGCCCAAGCCCTGGACGTGAAGGATTGGAAGAAAGGCGAATGTGAACCGATCCCCGGCAAAACCATGCCCAACATCGTCGCCGTCGAGCGGGATTACGAGGCAACCTTTGATCGCTTCACCGCACTCGGCCCATTGATGGAGTCGGCCGGCAACAACGGCAAGGGCATGGCTTGGGACACCAAGGACGAGGTCAAGGCTCTGGGCGATCTGAACGGTCGTCAACTGAAAGGGGCCGCCAAAGGGCAACCCAAAATCGAGACGGCGGTGGATGCCTCAGAGACCATCCTCATGCTCGCACCGGAAACCAATGGCCGGGTGGCCATGAAGGCCTGGGAAGCACTGAGCAAGAACACCGGGCGCAAGCACACCCACTTGGTGGAAGGCCATGCAGCGGAGAAAATCCGTTTCCATGATCTCAAGGCCCAGCCCAGAAAAATCTACACCTCTCCCATCTGGTCCGGTATCGAATCGGAAAAGGTCAGCTACAACGCCGGCTGGACCAACATCAATGAGCTGATCCCGTGGCGCACCCTCACCGGCCGCCAGCAGTTCTACCAGGATCACAGCTGGATGCGGGCCTTCGGGGAACAGCTTTGTGTCTACAAGCCGCCGGTGGATCTCAAGACCACCGATGCCATGGAGAACAAGCGATCCAATGGCAATAAGGAAATCGTGTTGAACTTCATCACCCCGCACCAAAAATGGGGTATTCACAGTACCTACACCGATAACCTGTTGATGCTGACCCTGTCACGCGGTGGGCCCATTGTCTGGATCAGTGAAGTGGACGCCGCCAAGGCCGACATCAAGGACAACGACTGGATCGAGGCCTTCAACATCAACGGGGCCATCACGGCACGTGCGGTGGTCAGCCAACGTGTCCCGGAAGGTATGTCCATGATGTATCACGCTCAGGAGAAGATCGTGAACACGCCCGGGTCGGAAATCACCGGCATGCGAGGCGGGATACATAACTCCGTCACCCGTACGGTGCTCAAGCCGACTCATATGATCGGGGGCTACGCCCAGCAGAGTTATTTCTTTAATTACCACGGAACCGTCGGCGCCAACCGGGATGAGTTCATCATTGTCCGAAAAATGGACAAGGTGGACTGGATGGATGGCGAAGACACCGGCGATGCCATGTATGTGGAGGGTGCCTGATGAGAATTCGTGCGCAAATCGGCAAGGTCCTGAACCTGGACAAGTGCATTGGCTGTCACACCTGTTCGGTGACCTGCAAAAACGTCTGGACCTCCCGCGAAGGCATGGAATATGCCTGGTTCAATAACGTGGAGACCAAACCCGGCATCGGTTATCCCAAGGAGTGGGAAAACCAGGACCGCTGGAACGGCGGCTGGGTTCGTAAATCCAACGGAAAGATTGAACCCAAGATCGGCGGACGCTGGCGGATTCTGGCCAATATCTTTGCCAATCCGGACATGCCGGGCATCGATGATTACTACGAGCCCTGGGACTACGACTACGCCTTCCTGCAGAACGCGCCGGATGCCAAGACCATGCCCACGGCCCGGCCCCGCTCAGCCATCACCGGCAAGCGGATGCAGAAGATTGAATGGGGTCCCAACTGGGAGGAAATCCTGGGCACGGAATTCAAGCACCGGTCCAAGGATTACAACTTCGAGGGTATCCAAAAGGAAATCTACGGGCAGTTCGAAAACACCTTCATGATGTATCTTCCCCGCCTGTGCGAGCATTGCCTCAACCCCACCTGTGTGGCGTCCTGTCCTTCCGGGGCCATCTATAAGCGGGAAGAGGACGGCATTGTCCTGATCGACCAGGAAAAGTGCCGCGGTTGGCGCATGTGCGTCTCCGGCTGCCCCTACAAGAAGATTTACTACAACTGGAAGACCGGCAAGTCGGAGAAATGTACCTTCTGCTACCCCCGGATTGAGGTGGGTGAGCCCACGGTCTGTTCGGAAACCTGTGTGGGCCGGATTCGCTATCTGGGTGTCATGCTTTATGACGCCGACCAGATCGAAAAAGCGGCCAGCACGCCCAATGAACAGGACCTTTACGAGGCCCAGCTGGATGTATTCCTGGATCCCCATGATCCGGAGATCATCGCCGAAGCCCGCAAGCAGGGTATCCCGGACAACTGGCTGGAAGCCGCCCAACAGTCACCGGTCTACAAGATGGCCATGGACTGGAAAGTTGCCTTCCCCCTGCACCCGGAATACCGGACCCTGCCCATGGTCTGGTACTGCCCGCCCCTGTCACCCATCCAGTCGGCAGCAGACGCAGGCAAAATCGGCTACAACGGCGAGATTCCGGATGTGGATGCCCTGCGTATTCCTGTCCGTTATCTCGCCAACATGCTGACGGCGGGGGAAGAGGCGCCGGTGATTCACGCCATGGAACGGATGCTGGCCATGCGGGCCTTCATGCGCTCCCGCCATGTGGATGGTGTGGAAAACGTCGAGGTCCTGGAACGGGTGGGTCTGGATGTGGAAACGGTGGAGGACATGTATCGCTACATGGCCATTGCTGACTATGAAGACCGTTTTGTCATCCCCACCAACAAGCGGGAAAAATCCGAATCCATCTATGACGGGATCAGTGAGCGCGGTGGCTGTGGCTTTAGCTTCGGCGGCGGCTGCGATGCCGGGCATAGTGATCCGGATGTCTTCGGCGGCAAGCCCACAACCCAGCGCAAGTTCTTCCCCATCAAGGCCGACCGGGAGAAAGCATAACCATGTTGACCTTAAGAGTGTTATCACGATTAATGGCCTACCCCACGGAAGAAACCGTGGCGGCCGGCCCGGAAATGCGGGAAGTGCTGGAGCGGGAAAACAAGCTGGGGGGCGAATGCCACCAAGCCCTGCACCGCTTCATCCAGCGTCTGGAGCAGACCCCGCTGATGAAGTTGCAGGAAGAATATGTCGCCCTCTTTGACCGGGGGCGGCATCTTTCCCTGCATCTCTTCGAGCATGTGCACGGCGAGTCCCGCGACCGGGGCCAGGCCATGGTGGAGTTGATCAACTACTACCGGGAATGCGGCCTGGAGCTGGATGCCCATGAGTTGCCGGACTACCTGCCCCTGCTATTGGAATTCCTTTCCACCCGGGACCGGGACGAAATCAATGCGCTGTTGGCCGATGCCATGGCAGTGATCGTCCTCCTGGGGGCCCGCCTGCGGGAACGGGAATCGGACTACACAGCCCTCTTCGATGCACTGGTGGAAATCGGTGGCGAACCCGCCGAAGCCGAGGCCATGCGCGAACAGGCCGCCAAGGAAGGGCCGGATGAAGCCATCACCAAGATGGACGAAATCTGGGAGGAAGAACAGGTGACCTTCATGGCCAACACCAACCCGGCCGAGTCCGGCGAAGGCTGCCCCATCTCCCAGACCGGAAAACCGCAACAGGAAGTCCCCATTCAGTGGATGGACAAACCTGGAACATCCCATCCGGACGGCGCAGGCCGTAACTGACAGTCGGAGGAAGCATCATGGAAATCTATTTTAATCAGTTACTCTTCGGTGTCCTGCCCTATCTCGCCGGGTCCGTCTTCCTGCTGGGATCGCTGCTGCGCTATGAGCGGGGCCAATACACTTGGCGGGCCATGTCCAGCCAAACCCTGAGCAACACGGCGACCTTCCGCTGGGGCAGCATCCTCTTCCATGTGGGGATCATCCTGCTGTTCTTCGGTCACCTGTTCGGCCTGCTCACGCCCCAATGGTTGTATCAGGCCCTGGGCCTGAGCACGGCGGTCAAGCAGCAAATCGCCATCGCCGCAGGGGGATTCTTCGGCATGGTCTGTCTCATCGGCATGACCATCCTGATCTGGCGCCGCCTGTTCAATGAGCGTGTTCGGGTCAACAGCGCCCGGGCGGATACCTTTATTCTGGTATTGCTTTATCTGCAATTGCTCACCGGGCTGGCTACCATTCTTGTATCCATTGATCATCCAGAAGGCTACGTCATGGTGCAGCTGGGTAACTGGGCCCAATCCATCGTCACCTTCCAGGCCGGTGCCTGGGAATATGTGGTGGATGTGCACTGGATCTACAAGCTCCATATGTTCTTAGGGATGATCATGTTCACCGCCTTCCCCTTCAGCCGTCTGGTTCACATCTGGAGCTGGCCGGTGGGCTATCTGCGGAGGGCTTATCAGGTTGTCCGCGCTCGCTGAGCGCGGACAACAGCCTCAAGCTTCAAGCCGCAAGCTCCAAGCTGGTTTTCCCGGCACTTGAGCTTTGCGATTGTAGAAAACGAGTCGATACCGAGAAGTTTCTAAAGACAACGAACAGGAACAGCCGACAGTCTGCTTGTAGCTTGCGGCTTGAAGCTTGTAGCTGAAAAACCGGAGGTTTTTCAAAATGACAATACAAATGCACAACCCTCGCGCCAACTCGGCCGACATCCATGTCAATGGCCGGGTGGTTTCCGAAGACAGTATCAACCGGGAAGTCCAGTACCACCCAGCGGCCAGCCTCCGTGAGGCCCGTCGCCGGGCAGCCACGGCCCTGGTGGTGCGAGAGCTTTTGCTGGACGAGGCCGAGCGTCAGGGCCTGGATGAGCAGAACCGGGAAGGCGAGGAAACGCGTGAAGAAGCCTTGATCCGACAGTTACTGGACAAGGCCGTGGAACGCCCGGAACCCTCGGATGCCGACTGCCGACAATGGTTCGAGGCCAATCGGGAAAAGCTCCGCACTCCGGACCAGCACGAGGTCTCTCATATCCTGCTGCCAGCACCGCCGGACGATGCCGAAGCCCGGGCAGAAGCCCAGAAAAAGGCCAAGGAACTGATTGGGCAATTGCAGGGGGACAAAAGTAGCTTCCTGAGCCTGGCCCGCGAGCATTCCCTCTGCCCATCGGCGGAAGAAGGCGGACACCTTGGCGTGATTGGCAAGGGGCAGACCACGCCTGAGTTCGAACGGGCGCTCTCCCGCCTGCCCGTGGGCCAGGTGGCCGAGTATCCGGTGGAAACCCGCTTCGGCTATCACGTGGTACTGATCCACCGGCGGGATGAAGGGCGACCACTAAGCTACGAAGAGGCCCTGCCCCAGATCGAAACCTATCTGGTGGAATCGGTATATCGTCGGGCGGTGAGCCAATACATCTCCATCCTGGCCGGCCAGGCGAAGATCGAAGGCATCGACCTGGACGCCGCCACTTCTCCATTGGTTCAATGAGGGTGGATCTCACGCAAAGACGCTAAGACGCAAATTAATTCTCTTATAAACACCTCGTAGGAGCGGATTTATCCGCGATTGACCATCGGATGGCACAAGGCCGGCTTAGGGTCCCTAATCGCGGATGGAATCCGCTCCTACGGGGGAACATTAGGCCGCTTAAGGGTACATATGCAGACATCACAGATTACCGAAAAAAACATCACCGGCTTCGATGACATGATCGCCATCGCCGCCAGCGAGCCGCAGCCGCATAAGCTATTGACGGTCTTGTTGCGAGTGGACAGCCCTTATCGTCAGGATGCCGATGGCAAAACCCGGCCCATCGAGAACGAGGGGGAATTGGTGCCCATCGCCATCAAGGCCCATGATGTGGATGAAGATCTGGACTTTGCCACCCTCAAAGCCGATGCCGATGCCGGCGCCCCCGGCTGGGGCCTGATGATGACCGCCGTTTTACCCGGCCAGGGCCCCCAACCGCCCAGCGAGGAAGACGTGGACAATCATCTCAAACGCATGGCCCAGACCGTCATGTCTGGAGGCGATATGAGTCGATTCCTCTTTGTCGACCGAAAAGGCGAAGCCGTCATGATGGAGAGCCACCATGGCTGAAGAGGCAACGCTCGCCGACTGCGATCACAACGCCCGGCAACTGCTTACCGTCTCTGAGGCCCAGCAAAGGCTGCTGGACGCCACTGTTCCCGTCCCGGAGACCGAATCACTGCCCATCAGCGACTGTCTGGGCCGAGTACTGGCTGAATCGGTGATTGCCGAGGCGGCGACACCGCCGGCGGATAACAGCGCCATGGATGGTTACGCCCTGCGTGCAGTGGATGCCGACAGGGAACAGGGGCTTGCACTCAGCCAACGCATTCCGGCCGGCCACGCCCCATCTCCATTGGAGCCGGGCACGGCCGCGCGCATCTACACGGGCGCAGTAGTCCCCGAAGGGGCAGATACCGTGATCATGCAGGAGCGCTGCCGGGAAGAAGACGGCCATGTCTTTATTGAGGGGCCGGTCAAGGTGGGCGACAACATCCGACGGGCCGGGGAAGATATCCAGGCCGGTGATGAAATCCTAAGAAGCGGCCAACGCCTGCGCCCGCAGGATATCGGGGTTGCCGCCGGCTCCGGCTTGGCCCAGCTGACGGTCCGCCGACGGCCCGTGGTGGCCATCCTCTCCACCGGCGATGAACTGGTTCAGCCCGGCAAGCCCCTGGGCCCGGCCCAGATCTATAACAGCAATGAAAGCATGCTCACCGGCCTGCTGCAGAGCCTGGGTTGTACGGTGCTGCCCGCCTGGCAGGTGGCGGATACGCCCGAAGCTACCCGGCAGGCACTGAGCGAGGCTGCGGACCAGGCCGATCTTGTGGTTTCCAGCGGCGGTGTCTCGGTGGGGGATGAAGATCATGTAAAAGCGGCCGTTCAGGCACTGGGGCGGCTGGATCTGTGGCGAATCGCCGTCAAACCCGGCAAGCCCCTGGCTTTCGGTTATATTGGAAATGAGTCAGTGGAGACCCCCTTCCTGGGTCTGCCGGGTAATCCGGTTTCCCTGTTCGTTACCTTTCTCTTGTTTGGTGCCCCCCTGCTTCGCAAGATGCAGGGTCATCGCCAAGTCATTCCCACGCCTATTCATCTGCCAGCGGATTTCGAACGGCCCAAGGCCGGTAAACGGGAGGAATACATTCGGGTGCGCCTGGAAGACAGCAAGCTGAAAGCCTACCCACATCAGGGCTCCGGCGTGCTCAGCTCTGCCAGCTGGGCGGATGGCCTGGCCAAAGTGCCGGCGGATGAGACCGTGGCCAGAGGCGATCGGGTGGCCTATTTTCCATTTTCTGAATTGGCAGGATGAATATTTCCCGCAGAGGCGCGGAGGTGTTAAAACACCCCCCGTAGGAGCGGATTCATCCGCGATTGGCGATCGGAGGGCACGGTGGCCAATTAGGACCCAATCGCGAATGAATTCGCTCCTACGAGAGATCAATCAACCAAGGTGAAATCAATGTCGAGAAAAGGCTGTGCCGACAAACCCTTCGTACCCATCCGGATTGCCGTGCTGACGGTGTCCGATTCCCGAACCCGGGAGAATGACACCTCGGGGGATACCTTGCAGGAACGGTTGGAGACGGCCGGGCATGAGTTAGCCGACCGAATGATCGTGCGGGATGATATTTTCCAGCTACGCGCGGGGGTCTCACGCTGGATTGCGGATGAGACCGTGGACTGTGTTCTGATTACGGGGGGCACGGGTATTACCGGCCGGGACAATACCCCGGAAGCCATCCGGCCACTACTGATCCGGGATATTCCCGGCTTCGGAGAACTCTTCCGCCACTACAGCCTGGAGGAAATCGGCACCTCCACCGTCCAATCCAGAGCCTTCGCCGGCACCGCCAACGCCACCCTGATCTTCGCCCTCCCCGGCTCCACCGGCGCCTGCCGCACCGCCTGGGACCGCATCCTCGGCGATCAACTGGACGCCCGCACCGGGCCCTGCAACTTCATCTCCCTGATTCCGCGTTTGAATGAGGCTTGAGAGAAAATCGGAACACGAAGGACACGAAGAAAGGCAGGAGGGCACGAAGGGGTTGGTTCTGTTAGCGCTGCCCTTCTTCGTAACCTCTGGGCTTAAGACCCAAGCTGTCAAAGCTTAGTCAAGTTTGGAAGGGAACACAGAGATCACGGAGAAGCACGGAGGGACACGGAGTTGCTGTAGGAGCGAATTTATTCGCGATTGGGCCCTAAGCGGACACCGTGCTCTCCGATCGCCGATCGCGGATAAATCCGCTCCTACGGTTGCCTAGCCGCCAGCAGTATTTCCCTTCGTGTTCGCCTTTCCAAAGGTCAGTCTTAGGAACCCGCCTCGCAGGTTTTTCGAATGACACGCAGGCGGCGTTTTTCTTCCAGGCTTTGCAGGATGATGGGCACCACGATCATGGCCGAGCCCAGGTAGAACCAGATATCCGGGACTTCGGCGAACCAGACCCAACCGATCAGCATGGCCCAGATCAGGCCGGTGTACTCGGCGCTGGTGACCTGGTTGGCGGAGACATGCCGATAGGCCAGCAGGACCGTGATGTTGTAGCCCAGGATGAAGAACGACGAGGCGAAGGCCGTCCCCAGCAGGGTGGGATCGAACGGCGCCCCTTCCACCAGGGCCAGAACCGTGGCTGCTGGAATCACATAAAGATGAGTGAGCAGCAGGGTATGGGCCATGGTCTGGCCCTTGGGCAGCTTGCGCACCAGCAGCGCATTGATGGCCAGGGCAAAGGCCAGGCCCAGGGCGCTCAAGCTCTCCCAGCTCAGTTCCACTGGACGCAGGATCACCACGATGCCGAGAAAACCGCTGACCACGGCGAAGAAACTCAGCCAGCTCAGCCGCTCTCCGAAAAACCACACCCCGAACACCATCACCAATACCGGTGCCGCGTAGAAAATGGCATTGGCGGTGGCCAGGGGCAGACTGTTAAGGGCGACAATCATGCACAGCACACCCGCCAGACCCACATGGGCCCGGATCAAGTGGATCTTCGTGCCTTCAAACAGCCGGCCACGATCAATCATCCCCAGAAAGGGCAACAACAGGGCCAGGGTACAAAACACCCGCAGCAGCACGAACTGGAAGATGGGCACATCGCCCCCCTGCCATTTGATGATGCTGTCCGAGATGATGGCCAAAAAATTGCCGATCACCAGCAGGACAATCGCGCTGTTTATGGTGCGCCCTGACATGCTTTCTATACCTTTTCGTTGCTGAATGCCGTGACTTGAGGCGCCATTCTAAAAGTCACAACCCATGATGTATAATGATCTATATTCACAACCTATTAGTTTATTAGATAATAACCCATGAAACTGCCGCCCCTTAAAACCTTGCCCGTATTCGAGACCGTCGCCCGGCTAAGCAGCTTCTCCCGTGCTGCGGAGGCCCTGAACATCAGCCAGAGCGCCGTCAGTCACCAGATTCGGCAGCTGGAGGATTACCTGGGGGAACCCCTGTTTCTGCGAACCGGCCGCCAGATTCGTCTCACCGAAGAGGGCAACCAGTACTTCGAACAGATCAGTTCCGCCCTCAGCCAGATCGAGCGGGCCAGCGAACAACTACAGGGCAATGAGGACACCCAGCTGCGCCTGGCGGTCTACAGCTCCTTTGCCGTCAGCTGGCTGATCCCACGGCTGCCCCGGCTTCAACGCCTGCACCCCCAGCTGGATCTGGACCTGGAAATGCTCAGCGAGCTCCCCCGCATGTCGGACCGGATGGGCGATTGCTTTATCGCCATTAACCCGAAACAGCGGGGATTCAGCTCGGAACTCCTCTATTCGGAACGCATGTTCCCGGTTTGCAGCCGCCAATACTGGCAACAGATGGTGGATGACCTGGGCCAGGCCGGCCTGCTTGATGAGGGGCCGCCGGAAAAGCTCAATACCGGCTGGATTCAGCGCTATACCCTACTCTCCGCCACCAGCATCTTTGAGAAGAAGAACGAGGACTGGCGTCGCTGGCTGGCCGTGGAGGGGGAAACGGTACACGGGACTACCCGCGTTCAGCATTTCAGCCACATGATCATGGCCCACGAGGCTGCCCGCCACCATCAGGGGATCGCGCTGAGCAACGATTACATGTTTGATCCGGAAGACCCCATACTGGTCCGCCTTCCCTGTCATATTCTCAATACCGGTGACGAGTTCCACTTCGCCTACAAGACCAGCCGAAGAAACGAAGCGGCCATTCGCCTTCTTAAACAATGGCTTATCCAGGAGGCTATCCGGTCCGGCCTGCGGGGAGAAGGCTGAACATGCAAGTCCGAAGCGCAGGGAACTGCTTTGATCCTTCCCCTGCCTCATGGTACTAATTCGCTTACCATCAAGGCATCATGGACCTTCTTCCGAGCATCATACTGGCCTGCTTTGCATCCCTCGCGATGGGGCAAAACAGCCCTGCGGAGTGAATACGGCCAGCGCTGGCCGCTGGCACTCATGTATCAAAAACAGCAAATATTTTTATATCGGAGCCTGACAATGCCACTCAAAAGATACTGGATTGTATTACTAACCTCCATGGCCCTGACTTGCACGGCGGGGGCTGAGACAACGGTCCGTATCGGTGCCAGTATGTCGGAAAGTGGGGATTACGCCACCCAAGGTACGGCAGCGGCCAACGGCTATCGCCTCTGCGAGACCCATCTCAACGAAGCCGGCGGCATCCTAGGCCGTCCCGTGGAGTTCATCATCCAGGATGATGAATCCAGCTCTGATAGAGCCCAGGAGATTTATCAAAGCCTGATCAAGGAAGAACAGGTGGATGCCGTCATGGGCCCCTATGGCTCCACTCTGACTGAAGCGGTTGCTCCCGTGACGGAAGAACATGAACTTGTGCACATATCCCCGCTGGCTGCCACCACCTCCATATGGGAGCAGGGACGGGATTACCTGTTCATGGTACTGCCACCGGCGGAGCTTTTCCTGGCCGGTTTGATCGATATGGCCGATGAAAAGGGGGTCAAGCGTATCGCCATACTGGAAGAGTCCCAGCTTTTCCCCCAAGCAGCCGGTGCAGGAGCAGAAGAACTCGCCATTGACCGCGGTATGGAGGTGGTCTTCCGGGAAGCGTATCCCAGCGGCAAGGAAGACTTTGGCGATGTGATGGATATGCTGAAGTCCGGAGAGGTTGAGGTCCTTGCCATGGCGGCATCGAATCTGGATGATTTTATTCGCGTGACAGAAGCCCTCAAGGTGGCCGACGTCAATCTCACAATGTTTGGTACCTCCGGCGCAGTGGATGAATACCAAGAGGCATTGGGTGCCGATGCCGAGTATCACTACGGACTTTCCGCCTGGGAGCCCAGCCTGCCCAATCCGGGTATCGATGATTTTGTTAAATCGTATGAAGCACGCTTTGATCGGCGGCCCAGCTTCCACGCCGCTGGGGGCTACGGCAGCTGCCAGCTATTTGCCAAGGCGGTTGAGAAAGCAGGCACCCTGGATCAGGACAAGGTACGTGATGCCCTTCTCGAGCTGGAGACCACAACTGTCTTCGGCCCCTACGCCGTAGACGAACGTGGCTATCAGACAGCTAACCAAGGGGTATTCATTCAGTGGCAGGACGGTGAGAAAGTGGTGGTCTGGCCGTCACCATTGGCCGACAGTGAAGCCCGTTTTCCAACCCCTGAGTGATCCCAGCGTCAATAAGTGAGGCGGTAATGCTCAAGCGGCGACTGTATTCAGTGTATTCGGGCATAAGAAACCAGTTCTCGATTGTCGGGCTCTTGCTGGGGACTTTTTTCTTCGCCCTGTCACTAACGCCGTCGCTGCTGCCACGGGTCGATATCATCCAGGGCATCATTTCCGGATTCTCGCTGGCGGCCGGGTATGGCCTGGGGGTACTGAGCGTCGGACTGTGGGGCTACCTCCAGCTACCGTCGCCGCCGAACCGGGTTCAATATGTCCTAAAGGGCATCGCGGCGGCTAGCTGCATCATCCTGGCGGTGATTTTTCTCTGGCGTGCCGACGCCTGGCAAAATGATCTGCGTTCACTGATGGAAATGGAAGCCACCACCGGCGTACGCTCCCTGGTAGTGGCACTGGTCGCCCTGGTGGTTTTCTCCCTACTGCTGTTGATCGCACGCCTGTTCCGAAACCTCTTTTTCTTCCTGTCAGGCAAACTATCGGCCTATGTCCCACCACGTATCTCTCATCTCATGGGACTGCTCGCGGCGTTTGCCCTGTTTTGGGCCATTGTTGACGGGATTCTTTTCTCCTTCGCCCTGCGCAGTGCCGACACCACGCACCAACAGATCGATGCCCTGATGGAGGCCGAATTGGATCGTCCCCTGGATCCCAGGCGAAGCGGCAGTGATGCCTCGCTGCTGAACTGGGAAGAAATGGGTCGGCAAGGCCGACGTTTCCTGGCAACCGGCCCCAGTCAGTCGGACATTGCTGCTTTCTCGGAAGGTGATGCGCGTGAGCCCATTCGTGTCTATGTGGGTCTTAACGCCGCGAACACGCCCGAGGAAAGAGCCGAGCTGGCGCTGGCGGAGTTAAAGCGGGTGGATGCCTTCTCACGGGAAATGCTGATCCTCATCACGCCCACCGGGACCGGCTGGGTTGATCCGGCAGGTATAAATCCCATCGAGTACCTTCAGCGCGGCAATGTCGCCAGTGTAGCGGCCCAGTATTCTTATCTACCGAGCCCGATCTCCCTGATGGCGGAAGGTGCCTACGGCGCCGAGAGTGCCCGTGCCCTTTTCCAGTCCGTCTATGGTCACTGGCGCTCCCTTCCAAGACAGGAACGGCCCCGGTTGTATTTGTTCGGCTTGAGTCTGGGCGCCCTTAACTCGGACCGGTCCTTCGATTTTTACGACATTATCGATGACCCTTTTCACGGGGCCCTCTGGAGTGGCCCACCCTTCCGCAGTGATACCTGGCGTGACGCCACGGAACGCCGGCGTCCGGACTCTCCGGCCTGGCTACCCCGCTTCCGGGATGACTCTGTAATTCGCTTTGCCAACCAGGATGGGGGATTGGATACGGGGATGGCCCCTTGGGGGGATTTTCGACTGGCCTATCTGCAATACGCCAGCGATCCCATTACCTTCTTTGATCCGGCAAGCCTGCTTCGCGAACCGGACTGGCTCAAGACCCCCAGGGGCCCCGATGTATCCGAACATCTTCGATGGTTTCCGGTGGTCACCATGCTGCAACTGGCCGCCGATATGGCGGCAGGGAGTTCCCCCAGGGGTTATGGCCATGAGTATGCCCCAGCGCACTACCTTCAGGCCTGGCTGGCATTGACTGAACCTGACGACTGGAGTCATGCCGAACTGCAGCGCCTGCAGGAACGACTCAACAGCGAGTAGGAAAGAATATCGCTGCCGGAAATGAGAGGAGATGGTAATCTTAAGGAGCCGCCAAGCTTATTGCCACCGCACGGGCACACGCATAGGGAGCCATGCTAATGCCGACTTCCCGGCCTGTCCAAAGCAGTTTCCTGGACCAAGTGCTGGACTGCCTCCAGGATCAGTTGATCGTCATTGACTCAGCCGGCGTCATCCAGTACGTCAATCATGCCTGGCTTCAGTTCGCGCGCGAAAATGGGGGAAACCAACCAGACACCTCATGGCTCAACCAGAATTATCTGAACGTCTGCGACCAGGCAGCCGCCTCGGGAGACGAGATGGGGCGCAAAGCCGCTGCGGGCATCCGAAAGGTAATCGCCAATCCTGGGGAGGCCTTCTATTTGGAGTACCCTTGCCACACGCCCAATCAGTACCGATGGTTCATGATGCGGATCACCTCCTTTTCCGAAGGAGGCAAACACTGGTTTGTAATTGCCCATAATGACATAACCGAACGCAAGCTGGCGGAAGAGCGGGTGGAAGCACTTTCACGCCAGGACAGCCTGACCGGAATCAGCAATCGACGGAACTTCACATTCTTCCTGGATCAGGAGTGGCGGCGGTGCCGACGCAATGGCCGTCCTATTGCACTGGCCATGATCGATATTGACCATTTCAAGCTATTCAATGATCGATATGGCCATCAAGCGGGTGACGACGCCCTGATTTCGGTGGCTAATTCACTATCGCTGGCTTGCCAGCGGCCCACCGATCATTGCGCCCGTTATGGTGGTGAGGAGTTCATCATCGTGCTTGGGAACACCGACCTGGAAAGGGCGCGACCGCTGGTGGAGGATTTCCTGGAGCGCATTCGGGAACTGGACATCCCCAACGAAGACTCTCCCGACCATCCAATCCTGACTGCAAGCGCGGGCCTTACCAGCCTCGTGCCATCTGCCGAGAATAGCCAGGAAAACCTTGTTGAGTCGGCCGATAAGCTACTTTATGAAGCCAAGCACCTCGGGCGCGACCAATTGGTGGCTCGCTGACCCCAAAGGGAGACCGTCCAGGAACACATGAACCCATCCCTGGGGCGCTGGACGCGACATCCCTGTCTGGGCCTCTAGCGGAGGACGGCCATCCGTTCCAGTCGCGCCAGGTCACTGGCCACTCGCCATTCTCCCCCGCTATCCTCAACCCGGGACGCCCAATGCGACAAGCGATCCTGGTAGGCGGAGGGATCATAATTGTCCGAACGGCCGCGGGTGACGTTCACGGCAATCACCTCCACCCCCTCCAGGCCCAAGGGCATATCCCGATTCATGCCGGGCATCAGATCCTCTTCCAGGTCGGAGAGAAGAAAGAGATACCTTTCCCCGGCCCCGCTTTCCCGGAGGAACTCACTGGCCAGCAGCACCCCGCCGCTGATGTCACTGTGATAACTGGGTACCTGAAAACGCTCCAGGAACTCGGCCAGCTGCCCACTCAGGTAACGTTTCTGCTGGGTGGCCACGCTGGGCCGGCGATCCAGTTCAGTTCGGGCAATGAAATTCCGTTCACTGAAACTGCTGTTATCAATGAAGGCCACCGCCATGGAGTCACCGCTATTCAGGTCGGCCAGGACATAATTGGTCAGGGCCTGGACCTGCTCGATCTCACTGGCGTAATCACCGGAGATATCCACCAACACCACCACCGCGCGCTGCTGGGCCCGGTTGTCCCCGCAGCCACTGAGCAAACCCAGCAATAAGGCGGGCAAGAGAAGCGGCAGAAGAAAGACCAGGAAGAGCACCCGGAACCAACCTCGGGCCGGCTGTGCTTCCATGCGGGGATGATTGTCATGTGTCAGGGAATCCATATCAGGCCTCCTTCGGCTTCAGGGATTGCTCATCGGTATCGGCTGCTTTATGACGGCCCTTGCCAGCACGATTTGAACGATTGTCATGACGCCCTGCCCGGTTGCCGGCTTGTTCACGTAATGAATGCACCATCCGCTCCACGCCCAGGGGCAACATGACAAAGAGGTCATAAACACTGATCAGCATTTTGCTGCCATGGCCGGCCAGACCGCCGGCCGTCCGCAGAACGACCCGGACAAAACGCAGCACCCCAAGACTCAAAAGACCCAGAACCGTGCGCAGGGAATTGATGAAGGCCTCCAGGGGAATGGCCACGAAGGCCAGGGCGAAGGGCAGAATGAAGCCAAGCATCATCTGGGCCACGGAAGGAATCCAGCGGAACTGGGCCTCGACCATTTCCGTTCCCGCCAGGGTCTGGGCCAGGGCTTCCCGGTCCTGGGCCAGCAGATCCCGCATATAGGCCAGCGAGGATTCAATGGTTGCGAAGATAAAGAGAATGCTGAAGGCCACAATGGCCATCCGCCGACGCATCCGATCATCCATCCGGCCGATCATGGGGAACAGACGGGTCACCCCCAGGGCTTCCAGCAGGAAAATCCCCATGGAAATTTCCACCATGATGATCACCAGGGCCGCCACGTCCGAGACCGGCACATTCCCGATATAGCTCGCACCCCCCACCATTTCCGACATGGGCAGGGCGATCAGATGGAAGTTGATCAAGCCCCCGAAAGCCGCGATCACCAGGACCAGCGCGGCAATGAAGAACTGGGTCAGCGAAGAAGCGGTCAGGGCGTGAACCGACTTGTCATCACCCCGCCGGATGCTTTCATAGTTCTCCATGTGGCGATCAATCTGGCGGGTCTGCTCATCCAGGCTGCTGACCGATTTTTGAACCTGCTCCATTTGCTGATTGAGCCGGCGCCATTCCGGCTGCATGGCATGCAGGGTCTTGTGCCGCTCCTTGAGATATTTCTGGTGCACCTTCAGGGTTTCCCGATGAGACTTTTCCACCACCGACTTGATGTTCTCCAGGACCTTGACCACCTGGGGATCACCGGAGCTGGGCAGGGCCGAGACCGTCTCCACCACTTCCGACCAGGCCGGCGGCAAAGGCGCCTCAGTGGCGGAGGCCTGGTAGTCCGCCTCCACTTTGGCCAACACATCGGCCAAGCGGCGATGCAGTTCCGGGTAGCGGGCCAGGTCCCGTTCCACCACGGCATTGACCCGGCTGAACGCCCGCTCCACTGCCTTTTCCGATTCCTCCCGGCCCATGGCCAGCAGCACATCCCGATTCCGCCGGCTGACCTGGCCTTCCAGCCCGCGAATACTGGCCGCCGCCAGCCTCAGGCTCTGGTTCAGGGCCCGGCCACTGCTACGCAGCAGCTGATGGGCATGGGGACGGCCCAGATACAGGACCGTCATGGCAATCACCAGCCAGATGGCGACAGACAAGGCCCCCGAATCCGACCAGATGTAAAGCAGTTCGCTCAACATGATGTTTCACCCCTTGCGATTGACGATTGACTGACTTGGCACACAGTCTGGGGGTCGCTGGTGAAAAATCCGTGAACAGCAAAATCCGGGGAAAGAGAGGATCGGGGTGGCATGCTAAACTGATCCCAGATTCATCCCTTGGATTGTCGCGATGACCCGAATCTTCTGGGTGGAAGACCAGTCCCACTGGATCGACAAGTTTCAACCCGTGCTGGAAGCAAGCGAATTCGGTGATACTCCCACCGAAGTACAGGTGTTCAAGTTTGCCGAGGCTGCTTGTCAGCACATCCGACTGGCGGATGCCCATGAGGCCCCCGCTATCGCCCTGATCGATGCCCATATGAACGGCAACCCGGCCGCCGGCTTTTCCGTCTCCCGCATGCTGCAAAGGAAATGGCCCGACACCCCCATCCTTTATCTGTCCGAGCACAGCGGCACGGAAATCGAACAGGAAGCATTCGAGGAAACCGGTGCCCGGGATTTCATCGCCAAGCACCAGCTCAATGTGGAGTCGGTCCTCTGCTGGCGCATCAAGGCGGCACTGCGGGCAGCTCGGATGCGTCAAAGCGGGCCGGACCGGGCGGGAGACTCCCTGCAAAGCGGCGCCTTAACCCTGGATACCGCCACCTGGGAGATCTACTGGCAAGGCCAGAAACTCATGAACCCGGCCAATCCCCGCCGCCCGCTGGCCCCCATGCCCCGCAAGATCCTGAGATATTTGGTCGAAGCCTGTCCACGCCCGTTGTCCACTCTCCAGATGGCGGAAAAACTGGACATGGACAGCGAGCGCTTTTCCTACGCCAGCTACCGACAACACATTCGCACCCTTCGCCTGGCTTTCGACCAGACCATGGGTGGCAAGGGGGATTTCCTGTCCATCTGCAAGGATGGCAAGGGCATTGTCACCTTTGGTGACGAGGGGGCTTACTGCTGGCGGCCGCCCAAGGAGAGGACATGAAGATGACTGAGGCATCACAGAGCAAACCCACAATCCGTGTTCCACTCAGCCGCTATCCCTGGCCGAGTGCGCTGGGGGCACTGCTGCTGGCAACTTATCTCCTCTTGCTGGGCGACCCCATTCTTTCAGTCTTCTACTCCTTCCCCGAGCAGGCCTTTCAGGCTCATACCCTCTATGTCGTCGTAGGCGGCTTCATGGCCTTGATGCTGCTGGACCTTAGACGCTTCCAGCGGGTTCGGCGGCGGCAACAGCAGAAGGTAAAGCAACTCCAGGAGCAACTGGATGAGCTGTGGTCCCGGAACCGGCAATTGCAACTCAAGGCCCACACCTACGCCGGTCACGCCGACAAGCTCAAGCTGTTCATCAGCGACAAGCTGCTGGAATACATCGAATACGATGAGAAGTTTCTGCACTTCAAGGGGATTGCCGCGGAAGTCCGGCATAACGGTGTCATCAGCTTCGACAAGGTCCAGACCGCACTTCGGCAGGCTCAGGAGAGTACCGAGGCGGAGCCGGCCAGGCAGACACTGGGGGAGGCCCAGGATGCCATGCGTTATTTATGGGACCTGCTCGATCTGTCTACGGCCGACAATCTCTCACTGCATATCGGCAACCATCTCTGCGAATGCGAGGAACAATATTGCCAGCGCCTGCTCAATGCCGATCAACAGGGTCCTCCACCCTTCGAACCACTCTGTGACCCCCGCAAAGCGGCCTGGCAGGCATTGGGATTGCTGCAGCCCGAACGCCCCGCCCTGCCGGAGTCATCCGAGAACTACCAAGTGGAGGATGGGGAATACCATATTCAGCTATCCCCGGTGAGTGCCCTGTTGGGCAAGGAAAACCATCTGGTGCTGATGCTGGATAATCTCATCAAGAACGCCCAGTTCTTTTCCCGCAAGGTCACGCCCCGGGTGGGCATCCCGCCGCTGTCCATGACCCTGGGCGAACGGGCCGGTCACGTGATCTTCCGGCTTTACAATCGGGGCCCCCATATCCCGGTCACGGACCAGGAGCAGCTTTTCCAGCTGGGCTTTTCCACCCGTCGAAGCCGGGACCACCATGGCCGGGGCCTGGGTTTGTACTTCGTCAATGAAATCGTCAAGGGCTATGAGGGGCAAATCCATCTGGACAATGTGGCGGTTCCGGAGGGCAAATACCTGATCGAACTGGAGCTGGCCGACGGGCAAAGAGAGGCCATCAGTGCCGAGGTTCGCCTCTCCGAAGGGCGAATCCATTGTCGACCCTCAAAGCACGAGGACTCGGCTCCCGAAGACAGCCATGGCCCTGTCCAGGAAGAAGAGCACCCAACCGCGGCGCGCTGTCGATGGGCCTTATCCGCCCCCCTGCAGCGGGCCTGGGTCCGGCATGAGGATGAGGTGCGTCCCATCGAACTCGCCGAGTTCGCCCCCAAGGGCAAGCAATCCCGGATGGACCCCGAGTATCGTGATCGGCCCCGCTGGCAACTCAGCTACCACCCGGGCAAGCGTCAGCCTTCCCTGAGTTTCGAAGCCCTGGATATTCGAGGTGTTCAGTTCGAGATTCGCCTGCCCACTCCCCAAACCCGCCTTGAAGCCAGCGAGCCACCCCTGGACGATGCCGTGGATGCTGAAGTCGAGGCCCTGGATCAGCAGTTCCGCCCGCCTGAATAGCCCCGGTATCGGGGCCATTCAGACAGGCACCCGCATGGGGTGGTGAATTATTGCGCGTTGCTGATGGGAACGATCCGAGTGGGCCGCCCATCCAGCTGCCAGTGATGGAGAATTTCCGGTTCCCCCGCCACATCAATGACATAAACATCCCCGGAAGCCGGCAGGGACACCAATAGCTTGTCGCCGGAAAATTCCACCCCGGGCGCCGAGGCCCCGGCAGTACTGCGGGTCATTGCCGGCACTTCCTCCGCCAATTCCAGGTGATAACGATGCTCACCCGTGGCGGCATCGTGCAGATGCAGTTCACCATTGCCCAATAGCATAGCCAGCAATTCACCATCCGGTGAGGTGTTGTGACGCTCCACCCGGTCGGCGGCTTCATATACCCCGATTTCCAGGCTATCGGGATCGATCCAGACCAGACCATTGAAGCTTTCCGAACCACCCCAGAGTCGGCCGCCGCCGGGATAGAAACTGGCCGCACGGGCCTGTTCATCCGGCACCGAAACCCGTTCCAGCTTTTCATGGCCGGAGAAGACCAGAATGCTGTTACGACAGCCGAAGAAGCTGCGCTCGCCATGGCGGTAGCTGCCATGGGCCCCGGGGCAGTCATGACGGGCCAGCACATTGCCATCGGCGTCCTTGTGACGAACCTCCCCATGGCGCGTCATGCCAACCAGCAAGGCCTCGTCCTCCAACTCAACGATATGAAGGTGGTCGGGATGCACATCCGTGCTGCTGTATTCAAAGACTCGCTCCGCCGCCAACACCGATTCATCAAAGTGAATCAATCGGCCTTGCGCCTCGGCGGCGAGCAGATGCTGTCCTCTCAAGGTCTGCACGCCGCTGGTACGAACCGAGCTGATGCTCTCCCCCAGCAAGAGGGTTTTGCTCACCACCGGAAAGGTCCAGTCACCGCTGTCATTCAGACCGGTGTCCACCACGGTCAGATACTGTCGATCCGTATCTCTGCCGCGAGTGGCCAGAAGATACTGGCCGGACTCGGTCACCCCCATGGACATGACCTGGGGCGGCACGCTGATCCGCGTAACCTCCTCGCCCGCAGGCAAATCCATTACGATGATTTGATGATTCGCGTTGTCCGAAATAAAGAGACGGGTGTCAGCCGAGAAACGCTCGGTATCCATCTCCACCGGCTCATGGGCCTGGGCATTCAGGCTTGCCGTGAAAATGGCGAACAGAAATAGACGCATAAACGTCATAAGGTCATCCTCCAAAGCGATAAGTGAGGCGCCCAAACAGAAAGCGGCCGCGCTCGGTGTAATTAAAAGTAGGGGATCGGGATTCCAGTCGGATATCCGCCAGGTTCTCCACACCGGCTGCCCAGCGCCAGGCGTCGCTCAACTGCCCCCGTGAACGCAGGCCCAGGAGGGTATATCCGGGGGCATCGTCGCCATCGAACTGTTGTGGGCCTGTATAGCGAGCATCGATATCAAACCCGAGATTATCTAAAGGCTGCCAGCCAATACGGGCATGAACATTGTGCCGGGGACGACCATTAAGTCGCTCATCGGTATCGAGATCCTTGGCCCGCAAATAGGTATGATTCATTTCCACTTCCCATTCCGCACTCAGGCGGTACTGGAAAAAAAGCTCACTGCCCTCGGTACGCGCCCGGTCCACATTCACGTACTGGCGAATCCGGGCGGGGCCAACCGTCGGCGGACCTTCACAGTTTTCAATGCAAGTCGTCTCAATCAACTGCTCTATATTGTTCCGGAACAACACAACACCGGCCTGGAAAGTGTTGCCTTCCCGAATCAGGCCCACTTCCATGCCTTCGCTGGTTTCGGGTTCCAAGTCCGGATTACCGATGATGTCGAAGGGACGCCCGATGCCGATGGAGAGATAGTCTTCCGACAACTGATGCAATTGAGGCGTTGAAAAAGCCTCGCCATACGCCCCCTTTACATGCCAGCCCTCGCTCAGGCCCCAACTGGCACTCACCCGGGGGGATGTCACGGCATCAAAGCGGCTGTGGTTCAGGTGGGTAGCCCCGGCCGTAACCAGCAATCGGTCATTCATGAAACGACTGGCGTTCTGAAAATACAGCCGTCTATGTTCAGCGCTCTCTTCATCTGGAAGATTGTTCGGATCCGACAAGGTCTCGCGACGATATTCCATCCCAGCGGTCAGGGTCTGGTTCATGCCCCAGCCCTGGATAATACGGCCCTCCCCGACCTGATCCCCCAGGCGACGGGGCTGGTGATCCGGGTCGCTGGTCCGCTCCAAGCGGCTGGTACTGTCATAGGCATCAAAGGCCAGGTGGGTCCCGCCGAAATCACCGTCCCAGGAAATGCCCAACTCACTCTGGCGAACCTCCTGCTCCCGGGTATCACCGGGAGCATTCTGAAAATCCCGGTCGTCCAGTCCGGCACGGGCTCGGAAACCCAGGTTCTGAGTGCGTCCCAGAGGCAGCTGTAGATCCGCGATGGCTACTTGGTCACGGCGCGCCTCCACCTCGTCACCCAAACGGTCAGGATGCGGTGAGGCGGCCCTATCGTTCCCCTCAAACGCCAGAAGCAGGGCGCGGTCCTGGCTGTCCCGAAGGCCTAAAGCGGTATCGAGCCGCGCCTCGTTGCCCCCTCGTTCCGCGGTGCCGAGACGGAGCGATCCTTCACCTGCCGCCCCGGCGTCAGTCGGGCGCCGGGTGATGATGTTGATTACCCCGCCCATGGCATCGGCCCCGTAGAGGCCTGACATGGGGCCACGGATCACTTCAATCCGTTCAATGGCAGACAGGGGCAATGGCCGGGACCGGAAATCGGAATGGGCAAAGGCCGCATCGGTATTGGGCATCCGGCGACCATCCACCAGAAACAGGGTGTGCTCGCCCTCAAGACCCCGGACCCGCACCGTGGAGCGGCCTTCCCGGCCTTCTCCCTGGACGGAAATGCCCGGTACCTGTCGAAGGATATCGTTGAGGTCCCCTGCACCACTCAGGGCTTCAATCTGCTGCCTGGAAATCACTGTGGTCCCAGCAGGGGCCTCAGCCTGTGGCTGTTCACTCCGGGTTGCGGTAACCACAATCGAATCCAGTTCCGCCCCGGCATCGGCCAGCACCGGCCCCGGGGCCAGAAAAGACCCCGCACAGGCGAGCGCCGTTATAAAGCGACGATTTTCGTACGGCATGAAGATGGCACCTCCCCAAAAAGGAAATGAATGTAACGTTATTACATCTCTTATTCAAGGCGCTACCCTTCAATCCTTAATGCGCTGGGAAACTGACCGGCATCACCAGAATAGCCGTTCGTCGGAAACTGGCAGGTTCATGCTTGCATCAGGTCTCGAATCGCCTAGCTTTTATATAGGCATATGTAAAATATGACCTGAATCACTAAAATAAAAAACGCATATAGAGGGAGGCCTGTTATGCCCATTCCTTTCAAATCCGTCCCCCGTTTCTGTCTTATTCGCTCACCACCACCCGGTTTCGACCGTTGCGCTTGGCTCGGTAAAGGGCCGCATCCGCACGGCGCATGGTCTCAGCAGGTGCCTCCCCGGAACGGGCCATGGCCAGTCCGAAGCTAGCGGTAATGCGCACCGGCTTGCCGCCCCCCTTGCCCCGATACTTGCGATTCCGGCGTGGTCCTCTCAATTTGAAGTGATTTTCATACAGGTTGCGACGCAATGCTTCCAGGTGCTTGCCGGCCTTTGCCGGGTGGGCGGTACGAAAGACAATGGCAAATTCCTCGCCCCCATAACGATAGGCCTTGGCCCCCTGACTGCGCCGGGAAAGGGTGTGTGCCACCCACCTCAGCACCTCATCGCCGGCATCATGGCCCCAGGTGTCATTGAATTTCTTGAAATGGTCCACATCCACCATGGCAATGGCCAACTGACGCCGTCGCAGTCGATAATCCAGGGCACGTCGGTTTGGCAAGCCGGTCAGCTCGTCAATAAAAGCCAGGGCCCAGGCATGGGCCAGAAGCCCGCCCCAAAGGGCGAGCACTGCCGTGGCAAAATGCACCACCCAGTTCGCAAGGCTCGGCGTGGTCAGTGTCACCGGAAAAATACAGACCAGGCCGATCAATACCGCACCGCGGGTCGGCTCGGGGCGCCAAAGCTGAACGGCCAGCACAATCGCCATGCCAAGCCCGGCAACGATAGCCGGTAGCCCCAAATCCAAACCATATAAGGTATGGAAATGAGCTTCCAGGACACTCGGCACCACCGGCGGAAGCTCGTAAAAACCAATCAAGACGGCCAACAACACGCAAAGGCCCGTCAGGATTGTGGCTGGGCTGACGGGGCCCCACTCCGGCAGGACGGCAATCACCGTCAAGACAGCGGTCAGTAGCAATAGCTGCAGGGGGAACCAACCGGCGCCCGGCAAACTACCGTTGGTGAAAACCAGGAGGTAGAGAGTGATCATCAATGCCAGAGCCGAACTGATACGCCACTGGCTAAACAGCGCCGCAAGCACCATCCCGAGCACGGCCAGCAGGCCTGCGAGGGATTGCCAAAGGCGATAATCCTCCTGAAGATAATTGCTCAGCTGCGGGGTGACCCAGAAAACCACCAGCGCTGGCGCCCCCAGCAGGAGCAGCGCCATTATGGTGCGCCGAATAATGGCCGTCAGCATCATGACAAATCCATGTCCATAAGAAGATGGTTACCCGGGCCTGATATCAGGCGGACCATGGTATCCATGCTTGCCTTCCGATTCAGACGTCTGAGTCCCTGACATTTCCCAGCGGTGTCATTGGCAGGGTCAACGGAACACGCCGGGCCATCCAAATCACCGGCAGGCGACAGCCGGTATCAGCCAGAATCAATCTGGCCTGGGACCGCCCATGAGCGCCTGCATTTGCCGCCCCTGAGGCATTCCCTGGACCGCGCTGAGATCGCCGGAATCATCCAGATAAATGCTGGTGGGCGTGGCTGAGGCACCCAGGCCGCGCATGAGCTGATTATTGCGCTGCACTTGTGGTCCTGTCTCGCTGATTGCCGACTGATCCAGCTCGCTGTCCTGCTCATCCGACTGATGCCGAAGCAGTTCCCGGGTGGGATCATCAGAGCCCAGAATATGGGCGGCCTTGGCCGGGCTGTCATCACGAATGATCCCCACCATGATATGGCGCAGCTGAACCTCCCCCGCCTCGATCCAGGGCTCGGCGGCCTCCCGGAAACGCTCGCAATAGGGGCAGTTGGCATCCGTGAAGGTATAGATCACCCGGTCCGCGTTCTCCGAGCCATCCTGAACCCAATGACTGCCTTCCAGCGCTGACATCAGCTGCTGGGTCTGTGCCTCCCGGGACGGCTGATCCGAGTCATCCGCCTGCGCCGTGGCCAGGCAGACCATCACCACCATAAGCAGCACCAGGCCGCTCCGCCGTCTTATCCATTGCTTCAGGTATTTCATGGCTCATCAGTCTCCAGATTCATGGCCGATCTCGTCGGACCCGTCACCCCATACCATGCCACGAGCGAAGCCGCAGTCCCAGTGTAACGAACCGGGGCTTTGTCCTTTTCCCGCGGAATCCTTACACTTCGCCTTCCGCACCGACTGCGAGAGGACGAGGAATGACAGCCTTCACCGGTTCCGATCACTATATTGCCAGCGAAGAACTGCGCCTGGCAGTCAATGCCGCCATGACCCTGGAACGCCCTCTCTTGGTGAAGGGCGAGCCCGGCACCGGCAAAACCATGCTGGCCGAGGAGATCGCCGCGGGCCTGGGCATGCCGCTTTTCCAGTGGCATATCAAATCCACCACCCGCGCCCAGCAGGGCCTATATGAGTACGACGCCGTCTCCCGCCTGCGGGACTCCCAACTGGGCGATGACCGGGTGCACGAGATATCCAACTACATCCGCCCCGGCAAGCTTTGGGAAGCGTTCAGCAGCAATGAGCGGGCCGTACTCCTGATCGATGAAATCGACAAGGCCGATATCGAGTTCCCCAACGACCTGCTGGTGGAACTGGACCGCATGGAGTTTCATGTCTATGAGACCGGAGAAACCATCCGTGCCCGTCACCGACCCGTGGTCATCATCACTTCCAATAATGAAAAGGAACTGCCGGACGCCTTCCTGCGCCGCTGTTTCTTCCACTACATCGATTTCCCCGATGCCGACACCCTGCAGGCCATTATCGATGTTCACTTCCCCGACATCGAATCCCGCCTGGTGAGCGATGCCCTGCAGCTATTCTTCCAGGTTCGGGACGTGCCGGGTCTCAAAAAGCAGCCATCCACCTCGGAGCTACTGGATTGGCTCAAGCTGCTGGTGAGCGACAAACTCGCCGCCGCGGCCTTGAAGGACGGAGATATCCGCCAGGCCCTGCCGCCGCTCTACGGGGCCCTGGTCAAGAACGAGCAGGACGTCCAACTGCTCCAGCGGCTGGCCTTCATGAGCCGCCGCGGCGCCTGATCCGGGCAGCGGGACTGCTTCATGCTCATTCGCTTTTTCACCACCCTTCGCCAGCATGGCCTCAAGGTCACGCCCAAGGACCTGATCGCCCTCCATGAGGTGATGGAGGCCGGGCTGCCCCAATGCGATATGGACGCTTTTTATCAGCTGGCACGGATGACGCTGATAAAGGACGAGACCCAGTTCGACCGCTTCGATCAGGCCTTCGCCCATTTCCATGAAGGTCTGGAGGCCATGCCCAGCCCACTGGGTAGTGAACTGCCGGAAGACTGGCTGCGCCTGGAAATGGAGCGGCACTTCACGGAGCAAGAAAAACGCGAGATTGAAGCCATGGGTGGCCTGGAGGCACTCATGAAAGCCCTGGAAGAACGGCTCAAGGAACAGGAAACCCGCCACCAGGGCGGCAACAAATGGATTGGGACCGGGGGCACCAGCCCCTTCGGCCACGGCGGCTACAACCCGGAAGGCATCCGCATCGGCGGCCCGGGCCGGCATCGTCGAGCCACCAAGGTCTGGGAGCAACGCCAGTACCGCAATCTGGACGACGACTCCGAACTGGCCAGCCGCAATATCAAGCTGGCCCTGCGCAAGCTGCGCCATTTCGCCCGAAGCGGTGCCCGTGAAGAACTCAACCTGGACGAAACCATCCGTTCCACTGCCCGTAATGCCGGCCTGCTGGACATCCGGACCCGGCCGGAACGCCACAATGCCGTCAAGGTACTGACCTTTTTCGACGTGGGCGGCTCCATGGATGACCACGTCCAGCTATCCCAGACGCTATTCTCCGCCTGCCGCAGTGAATTCAAGCACCTGGAACATTACTACTTCCACAACTTCATCTATGAACATCTCTGGCAGGACAATCAGCTCCGCCAGCAACAGCTGATCGCCCTGGACGACATCCTCCACACCTACAGCCCGGACTATAAGGTCATCATCGTGGGTGACGCCGCCATGTCTCCTTACGAGATTGCCGTCCCCTTCGGGGCCATCGATTTCATGAACCCGGAGCCGGGCCAAGTCTCCTTTGAAAAAATCAAACAACACTTTAAGCGCATTGTCTGGCTGAACCCGATTCCGGAAACCGAATGGGAACACACCTACAGCATTGGCATGGTACGTGAGCTGGTCAACGACAATATGTTCCCCTTGACCGTCAAGGGCATCGAAGAAGCCATCACCGCGCTGCGAGGAAAATGACCGCGGACGGGAATCCGTCTTTCTTATTGAAAAGCGGGGTGGGATTGCTCCACCTTTTTGGCATACTCATCAATCCGCTTGCTGGCATGGGCAATACGGCGCTGGTGGTGAATATTGATCAACACCGTCGCCAGATAGATGTAGGCGGCCAGGCCCAGACTCACGGTCCACCATGAACCAAGTGGATTGCCAAGGTAGTAGGCAAGCAGGTTTACCGGCATCATCAAAAAGTGAAGCAGCATAAAGATAACAGTGCTGCCGAATTGACCGTAGTCGATCATGTTCCAATGCGACAGACTGAACAGGGCATGCGCCATGATACAAAACGCCACAAAGCCATTATAGAGCCGCGTCAGCCCACTACGGAGCCCGCCTTCGGCACTGGAGAGCTTTCCTGTAAACACCCCGAGCAGGTGCATCAAGCCAGACATGAGCCAGCCCAGAAATGGAATCAGGCTCAAGCCTGCCATCATCACGGGATTAAACAAGAAGCGTCCCAGGGGGTGTCTCAAAAACTGGTTTCTGGGGGCCCAGGTATTATAGACACCACCGGCTGCATTCGTTACTTCGGTATTCTTGTTGACGATCCTTTCCATTCTGTTGCCCAGCCGGTCCCAGATCACCAGAAGCTTATGGCCCGGGCGGGCTGCCACATTAAATTGACTGAACTGGAACTGACGTTCCTGATCGCTATCCACATCCCGAACCCACAGCTCCTGATCGCTGTGATGGGTCACCGTTGTTGAGATATGATCAATCCCACCGTGAACGTTGCTCCCCCCGCCGCTGACGGCCGTGGATGAATACTTGTGCAGGTTGGAATCCAGTACTTCATACACCCCGTGCTCCAGGGAAAGCTTTACACCCATCAATCACTCCTATGCATCCTGAATGGTTCAAGGCAGCCGCAAACGGTGGGAAGGTTTAACCAACGTCATCGACCAGGATTTTGAAAGAGCAGCATTCTGCTCGGTCGCCCGAAAGCGGTCAAGCAAGGCCGTTTCAAAACCCCGGTCTGATGGACGATTCACATTGACTAGCCACAGCAAAAACGTTACGTTATAACAAACCAATCAAAGGCAATAGTGAGAGAAACGCATGGCCGTCAGCCGGGAGTCACACACCCCCTCAGGGCAGGATCACGCCATCATAGGCTCGGAACCCCTGGTTCTGAGCCGGATTGTCGAGCCAGGGATCAATCTGGCCATACTCGAACGAGAGGTTCACCCTGCCCTGCGCGCCTTCTGCGAGCAGACCCTGACCCCGTCGGGGCTTTTCGCCCATGAGCTGGTCATTCAACCGGAAGAGGAACTCGCCGCAACCCTGCCGGAATCCATCACCAGCCTGCCGGGCGCTGAGGCCTTCCTGGATGACCTCAGTCACATCAACGAACTCTGGCATGATCTGTTCAGCCCGGACCGCAGCGGCTTGCGCCTGCGGGTGCTTAACCAGGCCATGTGTCCCCGCTTTAATGTGGATCGGGTCATTGCAAGACTGATCGTAAGCTATGGCGGCGTTGGCACCGAATGGCTGCCGGAAACGGCCACCAACCGGTCACTGCTGGGCCGCCCCCTGTCCGACCCGAAACAGGATCCCCTCGCCAACACCGAGCAGATCCAGGCGATACCGCCCTATGCCATTGCTCTGCTCAAGGGCGAGGCCTGGCCCGGCAACGAAGGTCGTGGCATCGCACACCGCTCTCCCCCCATCGAGCCGCCGCAACGGCGGGCCTTGTTGACGATGGACATTCTCGCCTAGGCGACCCCTGTCACGCGCCCTCGCCGGGCTTGGGCACTCATCAGGCCCCAGAACGCCGATATACGGTAGCGCTCCAGCCCAATGGCCTCGAAGCCTGCCTGGTGAAGAAAACCCTGCAAATCCCGGCCACGCCAAGTGTGGTAATGGGCCGGATCCCGAAAAACCAACCAGCGGTTAAGCAGACGCATGGTCCAATAATCCCGGCACCAGTCGGTGATCAGCAGCCGCCCGCCGGGGCGCAATACACGGTACATTTCATTTACCGCCTGTTGCGGCTGGCGAAAGTAATGAAAAGCGCTGCTGGAAACCACCCCATCGAACGACTCATCCGGGAAAGGCAAGTGCTCGGCCGGGCTCTGAATCAGTGCAAGCGACTCCCCCAGCCGTTCACGGGCCTGGACCAGCATGCCGGATGAGGCATCCAGCCCGGTGAGCGCGACCCCGGGCACTTCCGCCTGAAGTCGGGCCAGCAACAAGCCCGTGCCACAACCCACATCCAGCAAAGTCTCTCCGGAACGCATCATCAAGCGTTGGCTGGTGGCATCCAGGCTAGCCCTAATGTAATCGGCCCAGCGCCGGTCATAGTCCGGGGCCAGGCGGTCGTATTCTCGAATGGCAGATGGCTGTTTATTCATGGGCCCATTGTGACCGCCGCCGGTCGAAGCCGTCCAGCACCATCACAGCCCGCCCTCAAGCAGCTGCTTCCATTCTGCTAGAGTGAAGCGGTCATCACCCGTGAGCCTCAACACCATGCCGATCATTGAACACGAAGCGACGCTTAAGGCCGAACCCCAGGCCGTCTTCGAGCTGATCAGCCGGGTGGAACCCTTCGTGGATCTCACCGAGGCGGTCAAAGCCATCGAAGCCCTGGGCGATGAGCGCTACCGCTGGCATGTTCGTGTTGCCGGCTTTAAGCTCCAGTTCGAGGTTCAGGTCACCGATATCCAGCCACCCAATCATTTCGCCTGGCGTTCACTCACCGGTGTCCCCAACCGTGGCCGCTACACCCTCACCCCTACCGAGGATGGCACGCGCCTGCATTTCAAACTGGAGTACGAACTGAAAAACCGCTTACTGGAAAAGGCCGTCTCGGGCACCACCCGCTCCATCGTCCATCGACTCAGCAATGAGATCGTGGGTAATGTAGAACGGACACTGGCCCGATGATGCCCTCAAGGCCACTGCTCGGCTTCGGGCAATTCATTACCCAGCTCGCCCGGCAAGACCAGGGGCGAATCCAGGGCTTCTTCCCCGTCCAGCACCTGCCAGAGGCGTTCCAGGCCCGACTGGGCATAGGGCATTAAGGGAACATGCCGCTCACGCATTCCGGGCAGAGCTAGCAAGGCATCAAAATGCTGGCCGCCCGGGATCTCGCGATAAACCAGTCGATCCGCGCCCGCCGCCAAGGCCGCCTCCACGTAGGGACGGCTACTGAAAGCCGGTGGAACCAAACCATCCATGTCGCCATGCAGAATCAATACCGGAATCTCGGGCAATGCACCGCTGGCCCGCGTGTCGGCAACGGCCCGTCGCAAGTGATCGGCTTCTTCGCTGTCACCAATCCAGAGTTCGCGTAGACAGCCCAATCCCGCCATGGGTGGTTGCCCCTCCCCGTCCAGCAACTGAATCATCTCGTCGGGTGCGATACCCGTGCTGAGCGACCACCATTGATGTCGCTCCACTGCGGTAGCCGAGCGTGGTGCACCCGCCTCATCCACCAGGGCAGTACGGTAGCCACAGGGCATGTCGTCGGCACCGCGCCGGAGATAGGCCGAAGCGTAATTGGCGGCCACGGAACGCCACAGACCGAATCCGGCATTAATCGCCGACTGGCTCAATGCCTTGTCCGTGAACCCGGCCCGGGTCAGCTGCTCGGCGGCCTCGGCCGGGTCCGCCGCTTCAAGCCAGCCCGCTTCGGCGAGTGTCTCGCAGGCCTGACGGCCTTCCGCCAACTGGCCCGGCTGGGCCAGACTCATCCCGGACAGGGCGTCCTGATCCGCCAGCAGGCAGGGTTGGTACAGGCCTGCAAGGGTGGCGTAGTCATACAAGGAAGGCGCACCCTCCACTGTGATGTTTGGCGCCACCGCCAGTACCGCATCAACCAGTCCCGCCTGGTCGGCCTCGGCAGCCCGCAACACGGCACCGCCCCCATTGGACAGTCCGGCGGCGATCACCCTTACCCCTGCCCGGTCCACGTCATGTTCCGGGGTGGATTCCTCCAACCAAGTCAACGCCTGGTCAATGGCTGCCAAGGTGAAGCTTCCCCAGTCAGCCTCGGGGTGATCCTGAGAATGGGCGTGTTGCATGGCCACCAGCGTCGCCCCCTCGCCAGCATCCTGTGCAAACCCCAGAACTGCTTCATCGGGGGCGGCAACACGGGCATCCAGCGTCATGCCCTTCCCGGCAGCCAGGTCGAAATGATCTGTTCCCGCCCCCTTGTCTGTCATCACCAAGGCGCAACCGCGCTCCAACGACCATTTGGCCGCCAGACCAACGGCGCCGTAGACACCCCGAGAGCCGGATGCCGGCGCAGCCACCAGACAGGGCTGCTCGCTGTTGAACGAGTCCGGGAACTGCATCAGCAGGCGTGTCGGTTGGCTGTGACCATCCAAGCGAATGAACTGATGGAATTCCTGCCCCGGGATGCGCGGCAGGCTATCGTCGCCAAAGGGTGAGGGGCCATGGACATCGACAATCGCGGTCCAGTTGGCATGCATGGCCAGACGCCGCTTGTCCTCGTGGTCGGCCTGTTCCGGCTCCGCAAGCGCCGGCGCCTGGCCTTGCAGGCCATCCCAGCCCTGCCCGGCCGAAACCAGATCCTCGTGTGAGGTAACCCTTAGCTCCCCCACTGGCTCGTAAAACGTTGGCGGCGACTCAGGTGAATCCCGCTCACAGCCGCTCACCGACACCAGCAACAGACACAACAGACCTGCCAGACAAAGCCGCTCGCCGAACCCGCCATGGCTACCGCTACGATTCCAGTCCTGACTCACGCTCATCGCCCTACTCCCAATTCTCAAGCATCCAATGCTTCACAGCTTACCGCTACCCGGCCTGGCTCCGACCTGGACCTTCGTACAGGTTTCACCATGCCCGGAAAATGCTAGCGTTTTCTCAGACATCATAGGGAGCACAATCAAATGTCGCAGCGACATGTACTGATCACGGGCGCCGGCAGCGGTATCGGTGCCGGCATCGCACGCGACCTCGCTGCCAATGGCGAACAGATAACGGTGACCGACCTGTCTCGGGAAGCGCTGGACAATACCGTAACCGCAATCCGCAAGGAGGGCGGTGAGGTCGAAGCCCTGCCCCTGGACGTGGCAAGCGATGAGTCAGTCAATGCCGCCCTCGACGCCCTGGACCGGCCGGTGGATGTGCTCGTCAACAACGCCGGCCTGCAACATGTAGCGGCCCTGGCGGAATTCCCCATGGACAAGTGGGACCAGCTCATCCAGATCATGCTGGTGGGCGCGGCCCGAGTGACACGGGCGGTGCTGCCGGGGATGCAGGAACGGGATTTTGGACGGATCATCAACATAGGCTCCATCCATTCCCTGGTGGCCAGCCCCTACAAGAGTGCCTATGTGGCGGCCAAGCACGGCCTGCTCGGCCTCTCCAAGGTGGTGGCACTGGAAACAGCGAAATCAGACATTACCATCAACACCATTTGCCCCACCTATGTGAAAACGCCGCTGGTAGAGCAGCAGATCGAGGATCAGGCCCGCAGCCATGGGATCCCCAAGTCCAGAGTGGTGGACGAAATCATGCTCAAGCCCATGCCAAAGGGTGTTTTCATCAGTTTCGAGGAGCTGGCCGGCATCTGCCGCTTTCTGATGGGGCCGGCGGCGCGTAATATCACAGGACAGACCATTACTGTGGACGGCGGCTGGACCGTCACCTGAGGCCAGCACCCCGTGAATGGAGAACGATGCCACGCGTATTGATCGCCGATGATCACCCCCTGTTCCGGGCCGCCTTGAGCCAGGCCCTGGCCCAGTGTCTGCCTGATGCCGAGCTTATCGAGGCTCAGGACCTGGCCCAGACCCATGACTGCCTGACGCGCCACCCGGATACCGATCTTGTGATGCTCGACCTTCGCATGCCCGGTAGCCAGGGCCTCGCGGGCCTGGCTGCGATCCGTTGCGAGTACCCCTCCGTAGCCGTGGTCGTGGTCTCCGGCAATGAACATCCCCAGGTTATTCGCCGGGCCCTGGATCATGGCGCAGCCGGATTCATTCCCAAGAGTGCCGGGCTGGAAGAACTCACCGAAGCCATCGATGCCATCATGAATTGCCGGGAATGGATTCCACCGGGACTGGAAGAAGCCGTGGCCTCGGAGCACGGGGGGGACGAAGACCTGGCCGCCCGCATCGCCAGCCTGACCCCACAGCAGTTCCGGGTTCTGCAGATGGTCGCCGACGGCTATCTCAACAAACAGATTGCCGACCGGCTCAGTATCCAGGAACGCACCGTCAAGGCCCATATGAGCGATATCTTTCAGAAGCTGGCGGTACGTAACCGCACCCAGGCCGGCGTGGCCTTCCGCCAGCTGAGCATTGATCAGGGTGGCGAGGAACGCCGGGAAACCGAAGCCGCGGACTGAGCCCGGGCCGACATCAGGCGCCGCAGCAAGGAGCGAAGAGCCAGGGGCTTGAGGGGCTTGTGGAGGAGCTCGCAGCCGGCCCGGGCCGCGGCCTGCCGCAGGGAAGCACCATGATCGGCGCTGATCAGGATGGCTGGCAGCTCACCGAAATCTTTACGCAGACCTTCCAGAACCGCCAGGCCCGTTTCACTGCGGTCCAAGTGGTAATCCAGCACCAGCACATCCGGCAATGCGCGCCGACAGACAGCCGCCGCTCCCTCACCATCACGTGCCTCTTCCACCTCGCAACCCCAGTCCGACAACAGGCCAGAGAGCGAAGCCAGCATGGCCGAATCGTTATCCACCACCAGCGCCCGGCAGTCCAGGCGATCCCGGCCGGCCCGGGCGGGTTCGCGCTCGCTGGACGCGCCGGGCGCCACGCGCGGCACTCTAACCCCGAAGAGCGTACCCCGTCCCGGCACGGACTCCAGTACCAGTTCATGACCAAGCAAGCGGGCCATACGCTCGGCAATGGCCAGGCCAAGGCCCAAACCCGGTGCCGCTTCATCGGCGCGCAAACGGCGGAATTCCTCGAAGATCACGCCGCGCGAATCCGGCTCGATGCCTGGGCCGGTGTCCCAGACGCCGACCAGTAATTCCTCATCCTGTCGACGACAACCCAACAACACGCGCCCGCGTTCGGTATAGCGCAAGGCATTGGACAGGAAATTCTGCAGGATACGGCGCAGCATCTGTGCATCACTGCGCACCCAGGCGCGACTAGCAACCCAACGCAGGTCCAAATCCCGCTCGGCGGCAATCAGAGAGAATTCCCCGGCCAATTGGCTGAACAGCTCGTTGATGGGGAAGCGGTTGATGCGTGGCCTGAGCCCCCCGGCATCCAGCCGCGAGATATCCAGCAAGCCACTGAGCAGCGACTCGGTGGCCCCCAGGGCACCGTCGATCTGCTGAAGACTGTGGGCCTCCTCCCGGCCTTCCAGGCGCTGGGCCAAGGAATGGGTCAGCAACTGAGCAGCATTGAGCGGCTGAACCAAATCATGGCTGACAGCAGCGAGGAAACGGGTCTTAGCCTCATTGGCCCGTTCCGCCTCAGTCTTGGCCTGCTGCAACTCGGCGGTGCGCGACTGCACGCGCTGCTCCAGGGTCTCGTTGATCCGCCTCAAGGCCTCCTCGGCATGCCGGAAGTCGGTCACGTCGGTGAAGGTGGCCACAAAACCACCCCCCGGCATGGGATTACCACGAATCTCAATGATCCGCCCATCCGGCCAGGCCCGCTCCGAGCGGTAACGGGATCCGCTACGCATGTGGGCCAGCCGGCGTTCAATGGCACCCTCACCGTCGCCCGCCGCCAGCAGACCGGCGCGAGCATTGTGACGTATCAGGTCGGCAACCGGCCGGCCAACCTGAATCAACTCGGACGGATAATCGAATAGATCCAGGTAGGCCCCATTCCAGGCCACCAGGCGCAGACGGTCGTCCACCACGCACACCCCCTGGCTCATGTTTTCCAGCGCACCGGACAGAACCTCACGGCTGAAGCGGGCGCGGGCGGAAGCCTCCCCAACCATGTCCGCCACCGTATCCAGCGGTGCCGGGGCGCGCTGGCGGGCCGCATCCAGCAACAGCCGGGCAGAGGCGGCCCCCACCATGGCCGATAGTTCATGCTCCACCGCGCGTTCCAGGCTGCGGCCCTGGCTGCCGCCCTGGAACAAGCGCGCGGTCTGCTCGCTCCCGAGGAAACGGCGGGCAATGGTCTCCAGGGTCTCAGTCTCGATGCCGCTGACAGGTCCGGCGGGAGCCCGCCCCGGCCCAAGCACGCGCGCCAGCAGAAAGATCAGGGCCAGGTTTACTGCCAGACTGCTAGCCACCGCCCGGGGCAAGACATCAAGCTGGCCCAGGCCGAATAAGCCTTCCGGTGCCAGCCAAGCCAGACCCAATGGGCCACTCATCAGCCAGCCCGCAGGCCAGCCCAGAGCGGCCACCGCCAACGGCACCAGCAAGACATAGCTCCAGACCGCAATACCGGCAATGAGACCGGCAAGCACGGCACGGTCGGGCAAGCCCGGACGATAGACGGCAAGCACCACCGCCGGGGCCAGCTGGGCAAGGCCGGAGAAGGACAGCGCCCCGATATCCCCCAGGGGCTCGGCCACCCCCAGGGCCCGGCTGTAGCCATAGGCGAGCAGCAGCACCACCAGAATACCCAGGCGTCGCTGGGTCCTGACCGAAATGGGCAGTTTCCCCTCGCGCCCGCCGGCGTGCCGCAACAGGGCGGGGGTCAGCCAATGGTTGCCGATCATGATCGACAGGGTGAGGCTGGCGAGAATAACCATGCCAGTGGCCGCGCTCAGCCCCCCAAGAAAGGCAAACAGTGCCAGCCCCGTCTGCCCCTCCATCATTGGCAACTGCAGCACGTAGAGATCGGGCGGCACCCCAGCCGGTCCCAGCAACTCGCCACCGGCCCGGGCCAGAGGCAGGATGGGCAGGCTGATCAGTATCAGGAACAGGGGGAACAGCCAGCGGGCGGTTCGCATGTGGGCCGGATCACGACATTCAACGATGCCGATGTGGAACTGATGCGGCAGGGTAAACATGGCCAGGGCACCCAGCAGCATCAGGGTGAAGAAGCTGTCGAGGTTGCGAAATTCCGGCCGCGGCGTATTGGCGAGCAGATCCCCCGGCCCGGAGTAAAGAACAAAGACGACAAATCCCCCCAGGGCCAACATGGCCGCCAGTTTGAACAGGGACTCGAAGCCCATGGCAAAGACCAGACCCCGATTATGGGCGGTGGCCGCCGCCCAGCGGGTACCGAAGACCATGGCGAACACCGCGATGATCACCGCCACGTAAAACGCCAGATCCTGCCAGGCAGGTGGTTCGCCCCCTCCTACCTCGCCCATGCTCAGGGCACTGAAGCTCATGGCCACGGCCTTGAGCTGCAGCGCGATATAAGGCACCAGGCCAATCAATGCGACAGCAGTGACGGCCGCCGCCAGGGAGGAACTCTTGCCGAATCGGCTGGCGATGAAATCGGCGATGCTGGTGCTATTATGCTGCTTGCTAAGCCGCACCAAGCGGACCAGGAAGGGCCAGCCAAGGACAAACAACAGAATGGTGCCAATAAAGGTGGGCGGCACCGGCCAGCCGAACTCTGCCGCCTGGGTAGTGGTGCCATAAAAGGTCCAGGCGGTGCAGTAGACCGCCAGGGACAGAACATAGACCGTGGGCCAGATTCGATGCCAAAGCCGACTGGGCCGCTCGCCCAAGGAGGCCATGGCAAAGAGTAGACCCAGCCAGGCCAGGACCGCCAGGATCAGAGTGGCAATAGTGACCGTCTGGGTCATGAATTCAGCATCCCACTAAGCGAAGCATCAGAATACCTCACAGCAAACGGCCCCGCGAACGCGGGGCCGTCATGTCACCAGCCAAAGGCATCCAATCAATAATAATGTCGCAGGGACACCATCCAGTGGCGAGGTGCCCCGAAGAAAGCCCCCTGGATATTACCGACACTGGAGAACTCCTGGGCGTCCACCTTGTAAAGCTCATCGCTGAGGTTGCGAACACCGGCCGATACTTCCCAACGTGCATCCGGCGTACGGTAACGGGCCTGGGCGTTAAACAGCCAGTAGGCTTCCTGGAACAAGCGCGGCTGGTTGTCCACGCTGAGCGCCGTATCGTCCCGATACTGAGTGTCACCGCTGAAGGTCAGCGTACCGCCGTTGGGCAAGTGGAAGTCGTGAAGCAGCCCCAGACGGAAAGTCATATCGGGAGAAAACGGCACCACATCATCGGAGCGGTCGGCACCATCGGCGCGGACGTCAAAAAATTCCTTGTAGCGGGCATCCAGCAAGCCCAACTGCATGGAAAGCTGGGTGTCATCCGCCACCTGCGCCACCGCCTCCAGTTCCAGGCCATCGATCCGCAACTCACCGGCATTAATGACCGGGAAGCTGTCGATATCTTCGGCCACCCGGGCCTGGAAATCCTGGTAATCACTGCGGAATACCGCCCAGTTGGTCAGAAGGCGACCATCCAGGAAGGTGGCCTTCAGACCCAGTTCGTAGGTATCGACGATTTCCGGATCAAAGGCCCCGGTGTCATCGGGCGCATTGGCACGGCCATTGAAGCCCCCGGCTTTGTAGCCGCGACTGGCAGAGCCGTAGGCCATCATGGTCTCATCAAACTCATAACTCAGACTGAATGAGGGCGTAATTTCAGACCAGCTGTCCTTGTCCTCGAAGGCAAAGATCTCTTCCAGTAACTCGACGTTGGAGTAGGTCGTGGTGGTACGGAAGTACTCCTTCTCGTCCCTGGAATAACGGGCACCCGCGGAGAACTGCCAGCGCTCGGCAAAATCCCAGGTACCTTGACCAAAGACGGCGTAGCTGGTGGTGCGAAGGTCGTCATCAATGGTGCGCAGGAAATCCACGGGCTGGCCGGCAAAGGTAAAGGCATCGTCGGCGATAGCCCGTTGATGGGACGGCACGTCTTCCTCCATGTAGAAAAGACCGGTCACGGCCCGGAAGTTGTCGCCGCCATCGTAATGGAACTGAAATTCCTGGCTGAATTGAGACTGATCCAGCGCCACCAGAGATTCGGTAACCGAGAATTCAGAGTTATCGAAATCAAGCCAGAAGTCGGTATCCAATTCCCGGTAGGCACTGATGCCTTTCATGCGCCAGTACTCGTTCAAGCCCAGGTCCCAGCTGGCACTGAAACCCCAGTGGTCCAGGTCTTGGCCCTGCCCGGGCTCAAGATTCGTGGAGGCACGAAAATCAAAATCCTGTTCCGGCGCCGACATCAGCACCGTGCTTTCCCCCGTGGCCAGATCAACCTGGATCAGGTCTTCCTGTTGCTGGCCCAGGGTGGCAGCTGCCCGTTGACGGGTGTAATCCCAACTCAGGGTCAGATTGAAATCCATTGCCGGATCATAGTGAAGCTTGGCGCGTAGAGCCTCGCTATCGTCATCATTGAAGTCGCGCCCGGAAATGGGATCTTCCACATAGCCGTCCATGCCAGTAACCAGGCCAGAGACGGACATAGCCCAGTCATTACCCAGGCCTCCGCCCGCATAAAACTGACCGTTGTAACGGCCGTAATCGCCATATCCGACCTCGGCAATGGCTTCGGGAACCTCCCCGGGCGTGCGCGTCACAAGCTTAATGGCCCCCGCCGGTGAGTTTCGGCCATAGAGTGTCCCCTGGGGCCCACGAAGTACCTCGACCCGTTCCACATCAAAGAGATTGAACAGCCCGCCCTGAATCCGGGACATGTAGACATCATCCACATAGATACCCACCCCCGGATCAAAGCTCTGCAGTGCATCCGGCTGACCAATGCCCCGAATAAAGGCATTCACACTACTAGCCGATGCACGGCCCTGGGCAATGTTGACGTTGGGCACCGCCCCTTGAATGTCATCGAGCTGTACGGCCTGCAGATCTCGGATATCCTCGCTGCTGAAGGCAGTCACGGCCACCGGTACTTCCTGGAGGGTTTCTTCCACCCGCCGGGTGGTCACCGCCACCCTCCCAAGATCACGAGCTTCTTCATCGGCAGCTTGGCCTTGGCTTTGACCTTGGACCTCTTCCTGCTCCGCCTCCGCGCTTTCGGTCAAGGCCGGAACGGGCAGCAGCAACAAACTCACCAAGCTGCATGCGGAAAGTCGCTTGATATCCATGTGGACTCCTCAAGTTCACTGACTCGGGTGCAGCGGCCGATGCCCCTGCAGACTTGCCTGACACTCATGGAGCCTAGAGTCCACCACCCCGGGTGTAACTTGTACTTTGGTACAGTTTCGCCGCCCGTGGTGGACAGTCGACCATGATTCCCGGGAAACGACCGGGCAGGTCCCGGTGAGATCACCCTGACCGGGAGTCACGGGATGCTGAGTGTCATCGGATTGCTGGGCGCACTGACGCTTCTAATCTACCTCACCATGCGCGGGCTGAGCCTGTTCGTGGCAACACCCTTCTGTGCCCTGATTGTGGCCCTTACCAGCGGCCTGGCTCTGCTGCCTCCCCTGGCCGAAACCGAGGACATGGATCTGGTCAGTCAATACATGGAGGGCTTCACCGGCTTTATCGCCTCCTGGTTTTTCGTTTTCCTGCTCGGCTCCCTGTTCGGCAAAATGATGGAAGCCTCCGGCTCGGCGGAGAGCGTTGCCAACTGGATTATCAATCATCTGGGTACAAAACGGGCCGCTCTAGCGGTCGTAATGGCCTGCGCTGTACTGACCTATGGTGGCGTCAGCCTGTTCGTGGTGGCCTTCTCCGTCTACCCCATGGCGGTCAGCCTGTTCCGCGAGGCCAATCTGCCCCGCCGATTCATCCCCGCTACCCTGGCTTTCGGCTCCGTGACTTTCACCATGACGTCCGCGGGCTCGCCCGAGATTCAGAACTGGATTCCCGTTGAACACCTTGGAACCAGCCCCCTGGCCGCCTGGGAAGCCAGCCTGATTGTGGCCATCTTCATGGCCACTACCGGCTACTGGTGGCTGACCTGGATGCTGAAACGCGCGGTCAAGCGTGGGGAGACATTCGACACAAGGGAAGAAGATACCGCCACCCGCCGAGACAACCTGCCCCATCCGGGCCTGGCCATTATCCCGCTTAGTCTGGTGTTGGGCATTTCCTTCACCACCCATGACACCCTGGGCACCTCGGCCCTGATTCTGGCCCTGCTGGCCGGCTGCATCGGCGCCGCGCTGACCAATCCCCGTTATCTCAAGGCGCCGGGTCAGGCGCTCACCGATGGTGGAATCGGTGCCCTGATTGCGATCGGCAATACCTCCGCGGTGGTGGGCTTTGGCTCCGTCGCCCGCGTCTCACCCGCCTTCGAGTCGGCCGTGGACTGGGTTACCGGCATTCCCGGCGCCGGCCTCACCACCGCCGCCCTGGCCGTTTCCGTGATCGCCGCCCTCACCGGCTCCGCCTCCGGTGGCCAGGCCATCGCCCTGCCCATCCTGGGCCAGCACTACATTGACCAGGGCGTGGACCCCGATCAACTCCATCGCACCGTGGCCATTTCCTCTGGTGCCCTGGACTCCCTGCCCCATAATGGCTACGTGGTTACCACCATCCGCGCCATCTGCAAGGAAACCCATGCCGCAGCCTACGCCCCGGTGGGTGCCCTCACGGTCATCGTACCCCTGGCCGGCCTGGTCTTATGCCTGGGATTGTTTGCCATCGGGCTGTAAACAAGGCTGCAGCGAGCGCGGGAACAACGGCGCGATGGCCATCATTAAGACCGGAAAATGCAGGGGGGGTATTCACCCCCACGTGAGCCCCTCCGTGATCCCCAAGCAACTGTTTTTCCCCATCTTATATGACGATAAGGATTTACACCGTTGTTTAGCCGTTTATTCGATTGCTAGCCTCGACGCCAATCTCGAGAGCCCCAGGCAGGCCCTCCGCCTGCCACCGCCCCGGGATTGCCTCAATGGCCTGGCAAGGAAATTGACCCATGATGGCCACTGGAGGGGAAGCAATACGGAAGAATGATCTCGAAAAGGAGGGAGGCAAAATGACACAGGAAGAATCACACAGACCCATATGGATCGTACTCATCGCAGCTGTTTTCTCCATCACTCTCATCGCGTGTGGCAGTGACAGTGACAATGGCAATGGTGACGACAACGGCGATGATAACGGCGATCCGAGTGGCAACGGCGAAGGTAGCGACCATGGCATTGTGATCGACGGACATGAGGCAATGACCAGTGGTGTTCTGGATCCCGATGAAACCGATGAATATCTTGCAACCGTGCCTGAAGATGCAGAAGTAGTATATGCCACCACAGAAGAAGTCGGGCATCAGTACACGCTGACTTTATCCCGGGTTGATGGGGGTAGCAGTTCAAGAGGTGGATCCGGATCTCATGAAGCCAGCATAAACAATTTCGGCGAGAATGAGTACAGAATCCTCGTATCCAACGCATCGGATGAGGAGATTGAATACGAATTGACTGTTTATCTCGATCCGGAGGACGTAGAGATCGAACTGGAAGAGGTCGACGGGGACCAATCTTCAGCCAAGGCCGTGACCTACGCTAGCCCGACATCCAATCTCGAGAATCATTTCTCAGCAGCTGGCCAACAGCTGCCGGTAATCGGGGATATTATAAACAAAGCGGCGATCCAGACTGAGGAACGTGTTGTCTACGACCTCCATGGGGAGGATCGTATAATCGGTGATGTCACCATCCTGGTTGAGCGCGGCATGGCCGAAAGGCAGGTACGCTTCTACGGGCGGATCGAAGCTGAAGGAACCGATCAGCGGTTTGCAACTCATGTGGATGCTCCGGCAGTACTCGACAGCGAAACAAAGCACCTACTACAGGGTCAGTTCTGGGTGTTCGCCGAAGGGCGTATAAGTCACGGCCGCATGGGTCATGACACGGGTACCGATTCGGATGTTCAGTTGATCAGCAAGCCTGGCCCAATGGTCAAGGAAGTGACCCTGAATGAGCTGTCAAGCCAGCACACGCTGAAAGCACACTGACCCCTATCCAACCGCAATCGGCCTACCAGGGCCCGCGTGATTTCCGATCACGCGGGCCCATTTCTTTCTGGCCACAAGAAAGCTGGCAAAACCGCGCCCCCTCCTGCGGTATCCTTAGGAACCACACCGGCGCAAAGCCCGGATTCAAACTCGGCCTACCCTGGGACACTGAATTAGTATCAATTCACAACCCCAGGCAATGTGGGACAGAAGACCGGAAACCCCTGACGGAAACTGACTTCATGGCTAAATTCATGGAAATTGGGACGGCGGATATCCCCGGCCAAGGCACCCGACTCCGCCTGCTGCAGCGCAATGACGAATTCTCCATCAAGATTGCCGGCAAAACCGGCGAATTGATGAGCACCCGCCTGCACGGCTCGGAAGATGCCCTGGGCGAGTTGGCCTGCCGCCGCATCACCCAGCGGAAAAAGCCTCGAGTACTGATCGGTGGCCTGGGCATGGGGTTCACCCTGCGCGCGGCCCTGGACAGTCTGTCGAAAGACGCCGAAGCTGTCGTCTCGGAACTGGTCCCCGGTGTGGTGGAGTGGAACCATGGCCCCCTGGGATCGGCCTCCGACTACCCACTCAATGACCCGCGAACCCAAGTCGTTCTGGGCGATGTGGGAAAAGTGCTGAAGCAGGAAGTGGGCGGCTTTGATGCCATCATGCTGGACGTGGACAACGGCCCGGAAGGCCTGACCCGCAAGGAAAACAACGGGCTCTACTCCGATGCCGGCCTGGCCACCGCCCAGAAGGCCCTGCGTCCCGACGGCGTCTTGGCCGTCTGGTCCGCCGGGCAAGACCGGAATTTCAGCGAGCGCCTGCGCCGGGCCGGATTTCAGGTGGAGGAATGCACCGTCCGCGCCCACCGGGGCAAAGGCGCCAAACACTGCATCTGGCTGGCCTGGTGAGATGTACGGTACAACCCGAACAATCGGCATCACCCTGACCATAAGCCTTCTTGGCCTTCTGCTCAGCGGCTGCGCCGGCCGGGTTAGCCCGCCGCCCGAGCCGGATGATTCGATGGAAATTTACCTGCTCGACCACGGCCCCCACTCCAGCCTGGCACTGCCCCGGCAGTCCGGCGGCATGGTCCGCTACAAGTACTGCGACTGGCGCTGGTGTGTCCAAGGGCGGCGCCACCCCCTCTCAGGCACGGCCGCCCTGTTCTGGCCCACCGCCAGCGGCCTGGGCCGCGGCCAACACCCGGACGTGGACGGCAGAGAAGGCCTGGAGAAACTCGCGCCGGAAGGTATATCCCGGGTGCACCCCCTCAAGGCCGATGCCGAAAAGGCCATGGCGTTAAAACAGCGTCTGGATAGCCATTTCGAAGAAGCAGACGAAGAGCCGACCTACAACACCGAATTCGCCATGGCATTCGTGTCCTACCCCAGCGGCTACTGGCTGGCCCACCAATCCAACCTGATAATCGCCCAATGGCTCAGGGAAATGGGTTTTGAGGTTCAGAGCCTCCCGCTATCGTTCGCCTGGCGCATTGTGTCGACGGATGAATACTAGCCTTACCCAGACCGGATAGAACCATGGTTTCGCACCCAACGGGACATCTGATGGGCTTACTCGAACTGTCCCAACAAGGTCTCGCCGAGCGAAGTAATTTGCTCCTTGTCCAAGCCGCCCAGCAATGCATAGCTGGCGGAACCGGAGCCGCTACTCCAGTAGTAGATGGGGACATCATCCTGTTCAACATAAGACCCATCGGCCCCTCTGGGACCACTGGTGGCACGGGAGACGCCATGCCGCCCGGGGCTATCCACATAAGTAAAATGCAAAACCACCCGGCCCTTGTCCTCCCCCTCGTATATGAGCTGGCCGGAATGGCCGCGGGCGGCCGGCAATTCCCGAGCCCCCACAAATGAGAAGCCCTCCTCCTCCAGGTCAGGGACGAAGATGTCGAGTTCACGTTCACTCTTCAATCGCTCACCGAAGCTACCCAGGCTTTCCTCCAGCCCCGATCCGGCCCAGGGGGAATCCTCACGTGCAAGAATTGAATAGGAACTAACTGCTTCATGCAGAAACATCTGTAAGGCCAGTTGCTCCGCCTGGCGCTCCACCACGATTCCATGCGTTACCCAACCCGCCACTGCACTGACGACAAGCCCCACCGACGCAGCAGCCGCTACAGAAAAGAAGCGCCGCCAGGGCCGACCGACAACAGTTTCCCGGGCTGCTGAATCTGGCTTTGACTCGTCAACGGTTTCCAGCAGTCGATCAGGCACCGCCTCTTCAAGCACGCCCGACAGTTCCGTACGCAGGGTCTCCTCCTGCAGGCGGTAGGCTTCTAGGCGGGCCTGTGCATCCGGAGACTGGCGAAGTAACTGCTCAATTTGATGACGCTCTTCCGCATCAAGCTCATCGTCCAGATACGCACTCAGGGTTCGGATATCGATCTGTCCTTCCTGTTCGCCGTCATACGTCATAACCCACCCTCCTCGGAGACATTGCCTAAGGACCCCGAGTTAATCTCCACTCTCAGGTTTTCACGGGCACGGGACAAGCGGGAACGGACAGTCCCCACCGGGACCGACAAAGTAAACGAGGCCTCCTCATAGGAAAGCCCCGATACCGCCACCAGCAGTAATGCATCACGCTGGTCGGCCGGTAATTGGGAAACCGCATCATGAACCCGCTCCAGATCCGCTGAGTATTCCTGATTGGCCGGTATGCCATCCGTTTCCGGATAATGGCTTTGAAATCGGTTTTCCCGATCCCGGCGTCGCACGGAAGAAACGAAATGGTTATGCAGGATGCGAAACAGCCATGGCCGAAGCCGCTTTGAAGCATCCCATTGCGCCGACCGCTCCAAGGCCTTCTCGAGGCAAGCCTGGACCAGATCGTCCGCCTCTTCCGGATTTCGCACCAATGCCCTTGCATAGCGGCGCAGATGCGGTATTTCCACGGTAATCAGGGAGCGAAAATGTTTCATTTAAAGTCGGCCCCCTCCAATCTGCCCCGATCGACCGCCTTCGCCGTACGGAATAGCAAGAACGCCAGATACGTCGTCTCGGTGGTGTAGCCCCACAGAGTCGGCGCCATCTTTCCACAGCTTCATTGGCTACTTTTCCCATTTTAATACCATCCCGTCAAGTCCCCACGTTTCCGGGGCCGAAACGCAAGCAGCAGGGGCAGAATGCCTGCCCCTGCTGGGTGAAGTCCCTTTCCTCCCAGGACATGACCGTTCAGTGGTCACTGCGCTTCATATTCAACAGCCTGCCTGAGAGATTCCTCGTCCGCTTCGGCTTCCACATGGATATCCCGGCCGGAATCATCCGGGCGGATCTCCAAGGCATCCCAGGCGATGGCAACATCCTTCTCTCCAACACCCAGGAACCCGCCTACACCGACCAGGGCACCCACGATTTCACCATCATCACTCAGGATAAGATCGTTGATGGAACCGATGGACTCATCCTCGACTTTGCTTTCCACCTCCTGACCAATCAGCTTATCCGCGTGAATGGTGTTTTCCGGGGAATCCGAAAAGAAGGTGTCCTCGTCGAATGTTTCTTCACCCATGTCATCGGACTGACCATTGGCTATCAGACTTACTCCCAGCATCAATGCCAGACCGGAAACTGCAGAAAACTTGAAAAAATCGTGATACTTCATGATTGCCTCCTTTGCTTCATGCTCTCCATTTACTTCAGGTTTGAAAAAATGATCAGTCCCTGATCAGAAACGGTACTGGACATAAAGAGCGGCCAGATCCAGATCCGTGTCGTCCATGGCCATACGGTCATATTCCAGGCGCAGATCGGTGGTCTCACTCAAGGTAAAACGGGCACCCACGCCATAGAACATGTCATCCCCATCATCACTGTGGGAAATCGGGCCGATGGAGCGTTCCCGGTCCCAGTACATCTGCCCAACCCGGGCATAGGGGGCGAACCACTGCGAGACTGGGATGGCGGCGACACCGGCAATGGTCCAACCGTCGGCATCCAGACTCAATTCACCATCATTGGTTTCACCGAAGTCGTTGTAGCCCACTTCCAGTGAAAAAATTCGATTGAATTCCAATCCGCCAAAGACTCGCCAGGCAGCACGGTTATCCCTGAGCTCATCGTCTTCGTCCAGGAAGTCCTCGTCATCCAGCCGGTAATAACCGAAGCCACCACCCACATAGCCACGGAGCTCCTGATCCAATGGATCCTCGGCCGTTGCCTGGGCAGTCACCGCTCCCGTTGAAGCGAGCAAAAATATACCTGTGATCAATGAAATGATTTTCTCTGACATAATCATGCGTTCTCCTTCCCTACCATTTTCGGCGAATGATGAGTGCATTGGCTAAAGTGGGGGACGCCCTCGTAGCGCGCTGGCCACAAGGGAAATCGCCAGCAAGACCAAAAAGATCACAAAAATGATCTTGGCGATTTCAGCAGCCGCACCGGCAATCCCGGTAAATCCGAGAACGCCCGCAACAATGGCAATGATGAAAAAGATCACAACCCAGGCGATCATAGGCCTCCCTCCTGATTACAATCGGGCCAATCCTGCCCTGCGCCTGTCTGGCACATCGTCATTCCTGTCTCCGCCAACACATGGTCTTCCCTGATTAAAACTGACTGCCCGGACCACGGCTCAATATGGCCCGGGCAGCCACGACAGTCGGCATTTCCTTATCTCCGCCTGTCTATACCCACATACGCCCGAACCCGTAGATGGGTTCCATGGAATATGGATGGAATCGGCAAGACTCAGTAAAATCGCCACCGAGTGCACGGGAAAATGGAGGGGCATCGGGCTTTCCGTCATCAAGCGATTCCGCGAACAGCTCCCGGGGTGAGATCTATGCGATGGAAATGGAAACCGCTTCGGAGATGGCATTTGATAGCACCGGAGAGGTAGAACCACCAGAACTGATCCAGCGACTTCAAACCGTGTTGGTAGACGAAGGAAATAGCCGGGCAAGACCGAAGCCACTTTCAGAGGGGAATCGAGCGGTCAAGGTCGCTGTTGAACAGGATCAAAGCACAAGTTCAGTATTCCACCCGCACCACGATACTGTCCTGATAACTCCCGGGTCGGACATTCTGCCCGCTGAATATACGGCCGTACACGGAATGGGCTTCGTATTGCTGGTTACCGCTTTCCACCGCCGTATCGCCAGAGCCATCACCCCATACGGTTATCCGATTCACATCCACAAAGAGATTGTAATAAAGCTGATCCTCCGGGCCGCTCAGATAGCGATCCTGGTAGGTGCCGTTTCCGGGCTCAAGGACCAGGGTGTATGCCGTGGCCTCTTCGCATTCGACGACAATCTCGCCGACACTATCTTCGGGCGAAGCGGAGAAGGGGCTGTAATTATCGAAGATCAAGCCTGAGGCGCTTAAGGTGCAGGCCGCCTGAGACGCATGAACCGGGAGGACTAACAGCCCCGCCAAGGCAAAAAATGCCCAACGATTTCGGTTTTGGGTCTTCATTGAGATAACCTGCAGACGAGTGGCCCCACTTCCGGAATCGGATCATCGGTTTCAGGATATTCCAGCTGCACGGCACAACGTTCATTCGCCCATTGTGCCTCGAGACGCGCGGATTCCGGCAGATGGGTGATATAGACCATACCCTCTCGTGCAACCGGATGCTGCTTGTCATGGCCGCTAACCCGAACCCTGGCACCAGCGGGCACCGGCTCACCGTCGGGTAATTGCAGTGCCACCAACGCGGTTCGGTCGGAGCTCAAGGCAAAGGGTACCACCACACCACTGCGCCGACGCGGGACAACATTGCTCCTCACACTGTCTTCGATTCTAAGGGACATGGGGAGTTCGCTCTCGTCCAGGCGAATACGGTTGTTCTCATACGCCCGAAGACCGGGCACCAGGGCCCAGCCACTGGAACCGGTATGGGCCACGGGGAGGTTGTCACGATAGACCGGAATGCCCTCCCCCTCCGGGACTTCCACTGCCGCAAAACTGCCAAAGATCCAGTCCGATAGGAATGGCCGTCCACCAAGGAAAGCAATGCCACCACGTGCCTGGCCCCGATAGGTTTCGGTATCGCCATAGCGGGAAGCATCCAGCCGATAACTGCCGACCCCGGTGCGCAGGTGGGTATGCAGTTCCTCCCCTTCCAGATCACCACGATAACTCAGGGCTCTAACACCCAGGCCCCCGTCGATGGGTGCATTACGGCGAATCATGGTGCGGTGACGCTCACGCTCACCACGCTGTTGCGTTGAATGCGAAAACCCGCTTCTGGCGCCGAAAGGCACAGTGAGGCTAGCCCTGAGTGTGGACTCGGCATCCTCCTCGAGGGGATGCATGGCGCTGAACTGAAAGGAGGCATGACGACCAAAACGCAATGAATACCGCCCCGAGGCCAGGCGCTGCGCCTCACCGTCCCGCTGGCGTTCTACATAACTGAAGTTGATCGACCCGGCCCGGCCCAGATTAAAGCCGATAAAGGCATTGCTGACACGCCATTGCTCTGCGTCAATATTGGCTTCACCCAGCTGTGTGAAGTAGTCCCGGGTCTCTCTCACGCGCGCGCCGAAACTGACATGACGCCCGATACGCTGCAGGCCGATCTGACCAAGAAGACCCTCCCGGTCCAGGGCATCGCGGCTCCCGGCCATTGCCAAATCCAGCACCCCGCCCCCTGGCAGCGCGATGTTCGCACCCAGGCCGATGGTATGCCAGTCATCCGCCGCCTCCACACGCAGTTCGCCCGTCGCCCAGTCAGTGAAGCCATAGCGGTGATTGGCAAAACCGAACGGTGCGCCGTACTCGAGACTTTCTGTCCCGTAATCCTCGCGGACCTGGCCCATGGAATACTGGTATTCGTGCAACCCCTGCCTGAGAAGCTGGCGGCTGGCGTACAGAGACTGAGTAATCACATGTTCCCGCCCTAGCACATCGCGGGTCACCAGGCGCACCTCACCGCTCCCCCGGACAACGGGAATATCATCGACCACAAAGGGCCCGGCGGGAATCTCCTCCCGATGACGCAGCATCTCGTTGACATATACATCCACAGTGGCCGGTGCGGGCGATTCCGCCGTGATAGAAGGCAGAGGGAAAGTGGTGAACTCCGGCCGGGTGGAAAAATCCGTACCCCAGCTAACCCCACCGAAGCGGACCGGATTACCCCAGCTGCCGGGATCGCCGAGACTGTCGCCAAGAATGGTCGTGGTCATGCGATCCGGATTATCAATCTGCAAGGCACTTTCAAGACGGATCCATTCCCGCTCGTCACCCCGGCTGCGTGCAAGCCCGGAGGTGGTGAATACCCCGCGCCCGCCAAAGATGCCGAGTTCGTAGAATCCGCCTTCCCCGACGGATTCCGTCTGCTGTTCGCCGTTCTGGTAACGACGTTCGGCGAACAGCTCGTAATTAAAGAAGGCACCGGGAGACGACTGCGCTTCCCGCTGTGGGCGTTCCCTCGGACGCAGGTGGGTTCGGGAAAAGGCGGACGCCGGCGCCTCAATGGAAAGGGCCATCTGCCGTTGGTCCAGGTCATAACTGAGTCCCTCTATGGCATCCAGAGGGTGGTATATCGACCCATCCCGGGTTCGCCCGGGCAGACCCTCCACCCGAAGTCGAAGAGACTCCACGACATGGCTTGCCAAGTAGACAATACCGTCCGGACCCAGCACAGCCCGGACGACTCTGTCATGGGCCTGCTCGTTCACCTCAACGGTCAGTAGCAGGTCTTCAAACTCCTCAGGCACGTCGGGGAGACATTGCCCGGGAAACGGATCCCGTGTGTACCCTTCGTCCTCCGGACGTGTCTGGATGGTTGCGCGGCCAGCATCTGGAAGGAAATTGAACGTGCCACTGTCTACCCAACTGGCAGGAACAAATACTTCTCCCCGATAACGGAAGACGGTAGTGCCAGGCGCTGAAAGACCCAACTCGACAAGGTCCATCTCGCGAATCAGGAAGCGGCCGCTGATATGCTCCAGGACAAGCAGATAGAAGCCCTGGTCGATGCCATCCAGCGAGCCACGCAGCCAGAGCTCTTCCACATCGGACTCACACACCGGCTCAACGGGAACCGATCCAACAGACGGCGATACCTCATCAGCCACCGCCTGCCCGAAAAACGCTGTCAGGCTGAATCCAAACAGGAGTATTCCGGCTGCGCGAACCGTTGCATCATTCCAGGTCCAGCGAGACATTGATGTCGTCGCTACCCGCACGTCCCCGGACTTCGAGCACCGCGTGGCGCGCCTGTTGCCGATCAACCGGCATGCGCCACTCACGGGCGGCGCCCGGCAGCACATAATTCAATTGACGACCCGGCTGGGCAAGAATCCGGTCGTCATCCTGGTGGACAAGGGCCATGCGAGTGAGTCGTGCATGTGCATACCCCTGATTCTCCACAGCAATAACAGCTTCTCCGGCTGAACGGTCGTAGTGGACAGTCCAGGACAGATCCGCGCTGCCCGGCTCCAGCGGCCCGATGAATACAGGCACACTGATCTGAAGCGCCAGACGCAGGCCCATCTCGGGTCCTGTTCGCGCATCCGGTAAGACTTCCTGGAACTCGACCCGGTAGCTCGCCTCCTGCGCACCGGGCAACGAACGCCTCAAACCGGTTCGAACCACCTGGGATTCGCCAGGCCCAAGCGCAAAGATGGGGGGCGCAAGCAGCAGATCCTGGCTTTCCGTTAATCGATCCTGACCATCATCCTGGTCCCAACGATAAACACGGGCATGGATAGTGGTTTCACGATCTCCGGAATTGGACAGCGTAAAGGTACCAATTTCGCGGTCTTCGCCGAGTGTGATGATGGTCGGAGAAATACTGACGCTCTGGGCACCGGCAATACCCGCGAACAAAAACAATAGCAGCCCGACTCCCATGAGCCGGGCTGCTTTATCGTGTAGACGAAACATCGCGGTCAACTCATCCAATCAGTAGTAGATCGTGACGTTGATGGTGTCGTCGTAGCTGCCGGCCGGCAGGTCATCCTGGCCCCCGGCAACCTGGCCATACACCGTGTGGGACTCGGCAGAGCCGGTGCCTGTATCGGCTACCGTATCGTCGCCCTCGGTATCACCCCAGACATCTCCATGCCCGGCATCCTGATAAAGGTTGTAATTGAGCTCGTTATCCGAACCATCCGTCATGTGACGCGCACTCACCTCACCGGAGTTACCAGGGTCGAGACCAATTTCATAGCCCGTGTCACTGGTACAGGTCACATCAATGGTCGTTGTCTCTTCAACCGGGTCGGCCGAAAGCACGTTGATGGTGCCAAAATCGAGGTCATTGGCGGTCACCACGCAAGATGAATCCACCTCGGCACTGACGGTCAAGGTGTCGGTGTCAGCCAGAGCAACATTGGAAACAGTTGCCAGTGCGGCGGAAATTGCAAGCAGGCGATATTTCATAGCGTTCCTCCTGGAACCTTGTCTGTCGACGGGAAAGGACCGTCGCAATTGACAATCATGCCGGCAGGGAACCTGGAAGGCGTAAACTGAAGTGACACAGCAACAGGGGAATGAAACACCCCCGGCAACACGTCGTTTCAAAGAAATGAAGACGTGGTGGCTGATGATGTGCCGGCAGTTCCGCTGTCCTAGAGCCCAAGCTCCGTAGACCGGTGACTTTGCGTCCCCGCCTTTCGACGGGTTTGCCATTAGCGGCAATTTGACGGTGGCAGGTGACAGATCCCTAGTCAATCATAAACCGGCATAGCAGCTTCCTTCTGTCCCCGCATTCAATACCGCCTGTCACAACTGCACTTGTACATGTTCAAACAAGAACCGATCGCCTTTCTACGAGACAATGCCTTAATCAATACCAGGCACAGCGCCCTCTCGCTACGCCAACGGTCGGCCGGCAAATTCCTACACCGGCCAACCTATACGGCCTTCCGGGAAATGAGAGAACAGAGAATTAAAGACGGTGAGCGGGTCGGGAACAGATCACGAGTGGGTTGTACTACTCCGAGTCCGACAATTCGCCCCGGATCAAGCGGATACGGCTTTCTTCGTCTTCACGAAAGGTACTGTTGACCACCACCGGGAGGCCGTCGGCGGTGACAGCGAGCTTTTGCATGAAAAGCCCCTGCAGGCTGCCGTTGATGCCGTCGCTGGGATCCCCCGTGCCTTCCACCAGGGCCGGAGGACTGAATTCACCGTCCGCCGGCGCCCGGGTGTAGGCAAGCCCCCGGGAACGGGGCCAACCCTCCGGATACAGCTCCCAGACCAGATGTAATCGGTCAGCCCCGTCGATACGCAGGGCCGGGAAATGGGCCTGAGCGTCATTATCCCGGGGTGGTGGCTCCGAAATGGTGCTCACAGATCCAAATGACTGGGATGGCGAGTCCGCCCGCGTGTGGCGAATGGCATACGCCCCACCGGGACCCTCAGCCGCCTCGGCGTAAGCCAGATGGAGCACGCCCTCCCCGTCGAAAACAATGGATGGGGCATCGGCGTGCCCGGGTCCGGATACTGCCTTCTCCGGTTCCGAAAAATCGTCGCTGCCATCCTCCGAATAGCTTATATGGATGTCCGCCTCACGGGTCTCCCCCACGGACCAAGCCAGCGCGACCTCGCTATCACCATCGACCGCCAGGGACGGCCCGCGGGCCGGGCGGTCATCGTCGCCAGCAATGTGTCGAGGCGCCTCAAACTCAAAATCATCCGGAACCGCGCGGGCGTACTTGAGCCGCCCCTCGTATTCCGTCCACGCCGCGTGCAAATTACCCGAGGCATCGCGGACCAGGTCAAGACTGCCGTTCTGCCAGGTATCTCGATCCAGGCGCCCCTTACCGGCACCTGCCTCGATCTGGGAGAGGTTCTGCGGCTCGCTGAACTCAGCGCCCCCGTTCTGGGAACGAGCATAAAAGATTTCGCCCCCGTGGCTACCACCCGAGAAGACGATCTCCTGCCACAGCACATGGACTGCCGGACTCTCGCCCTCGCCCAATACCACACGCGGCAGCCAGGAAAAGGTATCCGAGCTGCGCGAGATATTGGTCGGCGAATCAAGCAGTGCCTCACCTTGCTCATCAAAAAGCTGAAGGTAGAGATCCTGGCGGGACTGCCTCGCCCAGACCACGGCGGTGATGCCGTCGTCGTTGACGGCGACCGCAGGATCATCCACATACCGGAAATCCGAACGATTCATCCGCCAGGACCCCTGATGGGCATCGCCACTGTCGACTTCTATCGGCGCATGCCATTCCACGGCCGACGGGCTTTCCGCATGCACCGAAAAGGCGGCGAGCATGACGGCAACCATAGCGGCAATCGCCACGAGAATACGCCCTGCCAAGCAACGCAGTTTCAACATGAGTCGGCTCCGATTACTGACGCAGTCCGGCGGATATCGGCTGGCCTTACTACAGCTCAAGGATAGTTCCTGTAAGCAATGCCGACAATCCGGCAATGCCGCATCCCCAAGTGCCGATTACTTAGCTGTAAGGGAGTTCTTTCCAGTCATGGGTGGCCATTGTCGTTCGAACAGGAAACGGAGAAAAGCGTGGCGGGTGTGAGGGAAGCAAGGAAGGCGGGTGGGTCTCAGTGGCAAAGTCAGTGGTCACGAAGGGGGATGTCATCACCCGCAGCAGGGCGGAGTAGCCTAAACCGAATCGAAGCTCGGTGCCGGGTGCCAGGCGGCATTCGGTTTCAAGCACCAAGTGATCGCTGCTGGCGGCGAGTACCCTGACACCCGTCGGAGGAACGAGACCGTCCGGATCGACATCTTGCCGCCCGATGGCAGCAATGGTCTGAATCACCGTGCCCCGCTCTCCCAGCTGCATCGCCACCCCGAAGGCGGTCTCGCCGGTTGCCCCCGGAAATCAGGGGCAGATCCAGACCCAGCTTGACCTCGATCTGGCACGCGAGTGCCGACAGTTCACTCATATTCTCGGCATTGGGTGCCACGCCAGCCCGGCAAGCCAGGTTGGTTCCGAGGCCGACAAGCCGCACATGCGGCATGAGCGATATGCGCCGGGCGATGGCATCCGCACCTTGGGGTAGTCACTGAGCATCCGGCGGGCCGGCGCATTCTGCATGATCACGGCCTGAGGGCGGCTGGCGCGTAGCACCACCGTCGAGCTCAGATAGGCTGGGTGGCTCAATGCACCCTGCCCCTCAATCACGATGACCTCTGGATGCTCGCCTTCATAAGCGGCGACCACCGCCCCTTCCTGTTCGCCGACGCCCAATTGAGCAGGGATGGCATCCAGCGCCACCCCATAGGCGGCACCCTGCATCAAGCCCGTCTGGCTCGTGCCCACCATCACGGTGTGAATACCAGCCTTGTTCAGTGCCTGGATGAGCAGCGTACAGGTGGTCCGTTTGCCGATGGCACCGTCCGTACCCAGCACCGCAATACGCACGCAATCAACACTATCGATTGCGCCATCAAACATGCGCAGATGCTTGGTGGGGCGTGGCCGGCGAATATCGTGCAGGGTCGCGATGCCGTTGAGAGATGCGTTGAGCGCAGGCTTTGGAAAGCCCGATCCCATTTTCCGATCGGTTTCTGTCCGTAATCGTCTCTACATTGAGCTTTTTTAAAGATTCCGTTAGGCCGCCATGGACGTTGTCCTGCTCATATAGGTAGGCAGGTAACTCTGGGAGTAGGTGTCCTTATATTAACCCCTCTTTTGCTCACTCCCTAGTTCAGTTCTCTTTGATTGGGCACGAACGCCTGAAAGGCAGAATAAGCGTCAATCCACACGGCACCCAAAGCGTCCGACTGGCCATCATCCAAACGGATCAGGGTTCCCTGGGTAAGCTGTGTATTGCTGATGTAAATAATTTCACCACCTTGCACACTCCGATCGTTTTCGAGCTTGACCCAAAGGAAGGTCGGGCGTAGCTGGTGATTCGCGTGGACATGAATGCGGTCCCCGGAGGGGTATTCGGAGCTCCCGGAGAAGGTATCGCTTCCGGGCAGGTAGATTCCGCTGCGACTGGGTGACGCCGGGAACCAGCCACCCTCTTTCAGGACTTGAATTCTAAATTTGGTGCCTTTCCACGGCCCGATCGAGAGGGAATTATTGACGGCTCCCTGCTCCCCCAAACTCGGCAGAGGGAGAGCTAACAGGAGCAAAAACAAAGGGAACAGGGGTCTCATCAAGGCATCCCGGAGTGTCGGAGATATTATCCCGAAGCGTCGGATATTTTCTCGAGAGTCTCTGCCGGATTGCTATTTCTTTCAAAAAGAAACAGGATTTCGAAAACGCCTCGATCAAGACCCTCCGGATCTAGCTCAGAATCGATAGCTCCGTCCTGCCTGAGGTGGGCTGGCTCCCCCTCGGCGGAACTGACCGTGCCGGCTCCGAGGAGAATGTCACGGTCACTGGTGCTTCGATGCAATTCCCAGTCTACGGTGAACAAGGTTACACCATCTTCATCCCGCTCGATGCCCACCAAAGTGGTGTGGAGGCGCAACTGCCCCGAGGGATTGATGGGATCTCGAATGGACATCCGCGCCTCTTCATCTGACGCAAGCCCAACGGACAGCGGCATCGCACCTACACCGTCGACTGTAACCTCTGCCCCAATTGCGAAATCCATTGTTCCGGCTTTCTCTTCAGCCATTGAAGGCAGCGCGAAAAGAAAAAGCATTGCCACTGGCGTAATCCAGGTGATAGTCGTTCTGCTATTCATCATGTGATTCTCCTTATCCTCAAACTTCCTTTTAACCCCTATACCAAACACGAGCCTTTCATTGTGAAATACTCCAAACTCAAATGAGTTGAGTTAAATTGCTCACATATACTCTTCCAACATACTTATAGTTAACAGTATCGTTGACGTCAAGGATGTCCGGCCTACATTCGACACTGATCGCTGAACGACCATGGAAACCCTGAGAAACCGCGTCACCATCAACCACCGACATCAAATAGCCCTGATTCGGTTGACTCGGCCGGATTCGCCGTCAGCGCGTTACCAGGAGTCCGGCTGACTTGCCGTCGTTCGTGCCTTCGGCTAGACTTTGCATCTGCTTATCCCTGCTTTCCAATACAGGAGTCATGCCAATGAAGTCAGCACTCTGAACCCCATTCCTTCTTGTGGTGTTACAGAGGTGTTGTCCATGGCTATGGCCTGTATTTCCGCAACGGATCTAACCGTTGCATTTGATCCAAATCCCCCCGTTTTCCAGGCACTGGATGTGCATCTGGCAGCAGCGCCCGTGGCGCTGATTGGTCCCAATGGCGCTGGCAAAACCGTACTGGCCGAGTGTCTGGCCGGGACGCGCAGCCCGACTGCTGGTCTGGTACAGCATCAGGTGCCGGTAGCCTTTCTGCCGCAGCAGGCTGCCGAGCAGCGTGACCCGCGCACCGTGGCTGCCTTTCTGGGTGTCGAGACAGCACTGGCGGCACTGGCACGACTGCTAGCCGGCGAAGGGCGTGTAGATGACCTATCCATTCTGAATGACCGCTGGACCCTGAAAGACGAGCTGCAGACCCAGCTGGCACAGTTCCAGTTGCCCACCGACATACTGTCCGAACCGGTCAGCTCACTGAGCGGCGGCCAGCGCACCCGTCTGCACTTGATGAAACTGTCCCGCCTGCCCGATACCTACCTGATACTGGATGAGCCCACCAATCACCTGGACCAGTCCGGTCGTCAGTGGCTGGCCGACTGGGTCAAGCAGCGCGATGCCGGCACCCTGGTCATCACGCACGATCAGGGCCTGCTGGCCAGCTTCTCGCAGCTATTGGAACTCCGGGAAGGCCGCCTGCAACGCCATGGTCAGGGATTTGCTGAATATCAGCGGACTCGCGCCCAGTTGATCGAAAAAGCGCGGCACGACAAACAGCATGCGCGCCAGACCCTGAGAAAGGAGCGCCAGCAGCAACAACTCGAGCGTGAACGCCACGAACAGCGGGCCGCCAAGGGGAAGGCCAAGGCACGCAAGGGCGACATGCCGAAGATCCTGCTCGACGCACGCAAGGATCGCAGCGAGGCAACGGGCGGGCGCATCGCGCAAAAACATCAGGCCGTACTGGATTCGGAACAACAACGTCTCGAGGCCGCTGAATCCGTACTGGAGCGAAAAACCCCCTTGGCCTTCCCGCTCACGGAACCGCCCCCCATAACCGGCTGGCTGCTGGCCCTAAGGAGTGTCCGTTTGCCGTGGATCGAGAATACGAAACCTTTGAACTGGCAAGTGATGAGCGGCGAGCGCTGGTGGCTGCGGGGAGCCAATGGCAGCGGCAAATCGACACTGCTGAGCGTCATCAGTGGTGACATCGAACCCGTCAGTGGAGACATTCAACAGCGTGGCACCTTACTGAGGCTGGACCAGCACCTGACGCTGCTGACCTCAGATCAGAGCGCGCTGGCGAACTTCCGGCGACTCAATCCGGGCTGGTCGGATGCCGCCTATCGGGACCGGCTGGCCCAGTTAAAACTGCGTGGTGATCTGGCTCTGCAGCCAGTGGCACAACTGAGTGGCGGCGAGCAGTTGAAGGTGGCACTGGCCTGCAGCCTGATGGGCCCCGAGGCGGCGCAACTCATTCTGCTCGACGAGCCCGACAACCATCTGGACCTGGAAAGCCAGACACTGTTGGCAGAAGTACTGAGCCAGTACCGGGGTACCCTGATCGTGGTCACTCACAGTGAGCCCATGGCACAGGCCATGTCGCTAGACCAGGTGCAGACGCTGTGAAGGGTGGAGCGAAAGGTAGCAGGCCCGGGGCGAGGCCACTTCCTCCGCCAAGGCCGTGTAGATTCGTTTCAGAGGTTCGGAGGTGGGACCATCCCGACGGAACTCATCCGCGTCACTGACCAAGCCACAACCAGTAAGGGCGGCCACCATTGCCAGCCCCACATATTGACTCAATGAACGCATCCCCCCCTTTACGCCCAGAATCATGATTGAGCGTTACTAAAATATAAACACCACCCCGGGAGGTCGTCTATATCACCAGTACCATCGAATACCTCTCAACAGAACAGCACTACTTAGGACACCAACACCCGCCGCTCGAGCTCCAGCAAGAAACGTTTGGCTTCCAGTCCACCGCCGAAACCAGTGAGGGCACCGTTGGCGCCGATCACCCGGTGACAAGGAATGATGATGGGAATGGGATTGCGGCCGTTGGCCATACCGACGGCGCGGGAAGCCTTGGGGTTGCCGACCTTGCGGGCCAGCTCACCGTAGCTGACCGTGCTGCCGTAAGGCACCCGCCGTAGCGCCGTCAATACTCTGCCCTGGAAGGGCGTGGTCTGAGGCGCCAGGGGCAGGTCGAATTCCGTCAGATCGCCGGTGAAATAGGCTTCGAGCTGGGCACGCGCCCGGGCAAAGGGTGCCGGATCCGGTGTCCAATCCACCTCCGGTTGGCGTACATGTCGGCCACCGGGAAATCCGATGCAGCGGATGCCCGCGTGATCACCGGCAATCAGTAGCTCGCCGATAGGACTGGGCAGATAAGTGTATTTCATTCAGTTTCCTCCCGAAGTCATGGCGGTATAACGTCGCCACAGGCAGATGGCGGCATAGGCCCGCCATGGTCGCCAGTCTTCCGCGCGACGCCTTAGGCGGGCCGGCGTCATGCGCTCGCCCTCTTCGGCCCCGCGCAGCAGGCCCAGATCCGCCGCCGGAAAGGCATCGGGATCATGACCACTGCGCATGCCGATGTACTGCGCTGTCCAGTCGCCGATGCCGGGCAAGGCCACCAGACGCGACGCCACGTCCGGGCGGCTGAAATCAATGCGACCGTCCGCGACTTCCTGGGCCAGACGGCGGATGGCTTCGGCGCGGGTGCCGACCACGCCCAGGGACTCCAGCCGCGCGTCGGCCAGGCAGGCGGGCACCGGGAACAGGCGATCCGGCTCTTGCGCCGGGGCATCGTCCAGTGCTTCGCCGAACTCGGCAACCAGGCGGCTGGCCAGGGTTCTCGCCGCCGCCACCGAGATCTGCTGCCCCAGAATCGCCCGCACCGCAATCTCGAACGGATCCCAGGCGCCGGGCACGCGGATGCCCGCATGCCTTTTCATCACCGGGCTCAGCAGGGGATCGCGGCCCAGCACCGAGGCCACGGCCAGCAAGTCCGCATCAAGATCGAACATTCGGCGAACGCGGGTGACCAATTCGGGCAACAGGCGAATATCCGGTATGCGGGCATGAAGTTCCAGGGCATGGCCGTCACCACCGGCCGGGGCGACGCTAAACCCGCCGACCTGGCCATCGAGTCGGAAGCTGCGTCGGTAGCAACCGTCGGCCACGGATTCAACGCCGGGAATCGCCCGCCCGGCAAAGAAATCCAGCAGCCCCGCCCAGTCGAAGGGCGGGCGGTAGCCTAGACGCAGGCGGATCGACTCGTGCCCCCCGGCTACGGCACGATGCCGACGCAGGGCGCCGGGGGTGCGCTGCCAAGTCGCCTTCACCACGCTGTTGAAACGACGCAGGCTGCCGAAACCGGAAGCGTAGGCGATCTCCGCAATCGACAGTGTGCTTTCATCAAGCAGGTGCTTGGCGAACAGCAGACGACGGGTGTGCGCCACCCGATGCGGGCTAGCACCGACATGCTGCTCGAACAGGCGCGTCAGGTGACGCGGGGTCACCTGTAACTCGGCGGCCAGATCAGCGACCGTGCCATCATCCAGATAACCGTCGTCGATCCGCTTGAGGGCATGACGCACCAGCGCCGGGCCGGAGGTCGCCATCCTGTTGCCGGGGGCCAGCTCCGGCAGACAGCGCAGACAAGGCCGGAAACCAGCGGCCAGGGCCGCGGCAGCCGTGGAATAGAAACGCACATTCTTTGCAAGCGGCGGCTGCACCGGGCAGGTGGGACGGCAAAACACGCGGGTAGTCACGACGGCGATGAAGAAACGCCCGTCGAAACGAGCATCCCGCGACTGGCGCGCACGTTCACAAATGGCGGCGGAGAGTTTCATGGCAAGACAATAACCTGCCACCGCCGTATTGTCTCGCCGGATTCGGACATCACCCCTTGCCCAGTGAAGAATTCAGAAACAATGCCTCGCAAGTCCAGTCTGGGCGCGTATCCCGGCCTCTTCATCTCCGATCTGCCTTCCATGCGTCCGAAACCAACCGCCCTATTTCCGGCTTGTCTACCACTAGAATCAATTGCTTGTCATGGTCACTGTAAAGCACTTCGATATTTGCCCCGGCATCGGCCATGCGACGGGTGATCAGACCCAGCTGCCCAGGGATCGTCTGGTCGAGTCTCTGGACGAGGACTTCGCGATCAGCAAGAACCCTGACTCCCGCTTCCTCCAAGGCGTGGCGTGCCTTGGCCGCATCTTCCACCAGGAAATGGCCGATTCCGCGACCATCCACCGTCCAGGCGCCGCCGCCTTCCACACTGACGCCGGTACGGCCCAACGCTTCACCCACATCGGCAAGTGCTCCGGGCCGGTCCTCCAACTCCACGGTCAGGTCTCTCATGATCTAGCGCCCCCTTCCAATACAGTCGAGGGCTGGACACGGATACCGGCCTCGTGGGCAATGGGAACACTGCAGGAGTTGGCGATAAAACAACGTTTGTGAGCCGTTTCGTGTAGTCGCAATGCTTTTTTCCGGTCTTCTTCGCGCGTAATCGTGACGACCGGGTGCAACACAACAGCTTCGAAATACCCGCCGCCGGCGGCCAACTTCAATGTTCCATCTGCTTCGTCCTCGTAAGCCGTTACAACGATGCGGTGCTTGGCACACAGTGCGAGGTACGACAACATGTGACAGCCGGAGACCGCGGCCAGGAAATGATCCTCCGGGTCGTGTCTGGACGGATCGCCCCGGAACGCCGTGCCAGCGGAGCTTTCCATGTCTGGCTTGCCCGCTATCTTCACCCGGTAGTTCCGACCGTATTCGTCGTACTTGGCCGTACCATGACCCAGGTTGCCCACCCATGCCAGATGGGCCCGGTATTCGATCTCGTTATTGCTCATTTGCTCTGCTCCTGTGATTGGTCAGAGTCGATTCTGGTAGTTGCTACGCATTTATGCTTCGTCTACGATCGAAATATGTCAGAGCATCCCGACATCGCTACCGTCGCCAGCCTGATGGGCAATCCCACGCGGGCAGACATGCTCATGATGCTCATGGACGGTACTGCCCACACGGCGACCGAGCTCGCTATGGAAGGTGGTGTGGCTCCGTCCACTGCAAGCAATCACCTTGCCCAGCTTGAGTCCGGCGGCCTCGTGACCATAGTCAAGCAGGGACGGCACCGCTATTTCCGTATCACCTCCCCTGAGGTGGCCTCTGCCATGGAAGATCTGTTGATCATTTCCCCGAAGATGAGCCGGCCGCGTTCGGGTCCGAACGACGAACGGCTGCGTCGCGCCCGAATGTGCTACGACCACCTCGCGGGCGAGGCGGGCGTCCGGCTGCTGGAAAATCTCCGGGAGCACAAGCTAATTACCGGAGACGACGGTTCACTTCATCTGACACCGACTGGCGAGGCATGGTGCAAGCGTATTGGAATCGACCTCAATGCCCTGCGGGGTATCCGGCGGCCGCTCTTCCGATGCTGTCTTGATTGGAGTGAACGTCGAATGCACCTGGCCGGGTCGATTGGCGCAGCACTGTGCAGTCGATTGTTGGATATGGGCTACGTGCGCCGAGAACCGGACAGCCGCGCGTTGGCAATTTCCCCGCGTGGTCATCGCTTCCTTGAGACACTTGACTTGGAGGACCAATAACAAGCCCCCTCGCTAACTCGCGTTTTCCCGTGAGGCGGGCCTCCGCCATCAAGGCGGCAGCAGAACAGTTCGGACGGTCATCCCTCAAGGGCATGGGCCTCGACTGGAACAAGCTAAATGTTGCCCTCGCCTCCCAGAAACACGGCAAGAACCGGCCATATTGCTGCCAGAACTCCACGACCCGACCGCGTCAGCTCACCGCACACGCAAAACTGGCCGATTTGGAGCCCGTAGGGAGTGGGTGTCCTTGTATTTTGTCGTGATAAGATCAGGCATCCATGCTAGGAATTGGACCGAATTAACCTCTTAAGGAATATCTTCAAAAGAAGGGGAGACCTCCGTGCGACATCAAACCGCGTCAAACCCGCATTCAGTGGCACTGCTACTTTTTCTCCTGCCGATCGTTGCTTGTAATAATTCGGACTCCAACAACAATAGTCCTGGTGAGACCACCGAACCCGTTACTCTATCTGCTGAATCGAATTTCAGCGAAGTCTTGCTCCGATGGGATGGAGACTCAAGAGAAGACATATTTTTCTCGACAGACAGGCACTGTGACTGGGACAACACCCTGCTCTGCCCTGACGGGGGGATCGTAACCGACGCAGGTCCGGGAGAAACCATACTCACGGCGGATAGTGATCTGGTGCGGGATAGATCATATTTTTTTGTAACGGGTGGCAACGGGACCTATTCACAACCCGTCGGCGCGCGTCCTTTTGCCATCAACACTGACAGAACAATCAACGAGGTCTCCCATTATGACAACACTCTCTACCTACTGGGTGATTTCACGCAAATAAGCCCTGCCACAGGCGGCATGTCAATCGTCTCTCGGGATGATGGTCGACCGAAGGGAGCGATGATCCCTGTTTTGAGAGAAAACGAGAACGGCAACAACTCTCTCGCAAGCATTCTACATGCTGCTCCAATGCTTGATGGCAGCTGGCTTGTCCGGGGTGATGCCACTCACGTTGGTGACCAGGGGGTGAACCAGGTATTCCGGGTGTTCCGCGACGGAACCGCCCAACAACTGGACCCCAATGGCTTTGAAACGAATAGCCATTTTTCCAAGCTTCGCGCACACCCTGACCAGGATCTAATTGTAGCAAGCGGCTCATTCAGGACCGGCCCTGAAATCGGCGCTGAAACACACAGCCTCATACTGATCAACCCTGTATCCGGCGACAAAATTGATCATTTTGATAGTTTACCTGGCCGAGCCAGCACGTTCTCCATACACCAGAACAACTTGGCGGTAGCCGGCTCACTCGAAGACGCACTCCTGGACAATTTCGTCTCTATCTATGACATCTCCACACGTAGCCCCGTCTCGCCAGACTGGACACCGATATTCGATGGAACTATACGATCAGTCGCCCTCAATGACGAACGTCTATATGTTGTCGGGGATTTCCGAAACGTCGATGGTAGGCCTCGCGCGGGCGTTGCTGCCTTTGATGCCAATACACTCGAATTACTAGAGACACCCTTCGACACCTCCGGCCTAAACAACCAAACAGTTACAAATCAGAATTTCACCTTGCTTTGTTGCTCAGACGGCGCCCCAGCCCCGGAGGACCGAGTTCTCGTACTCGACCGGAGCACTGACCAGATTTTCAATTGGAATCCAAGGCTTGCAGAAGATTCAGAAATTCATAGGATCATCAAACAACCTGGCCGAATTTATCTGACCGGCAACCTGCGCCTTGAGGACGACGCGACACCACGGAAAGCTGTCGCATACGACGGAGACTCTCTCGAGTTGATCGAGAGCTGGTCGCCAGTAGCCGGTGCGAACATCTCGACTATCTCAGACGCGGGAGACAGGACCCTCATTGGCGGAACATTCGAGCTGTCCGGAGGAGTTGCCCGCCCCGGGCTCGCAGCCATTGACATGCAATCGGGTCAACCAACGGACTGGAACCCGCCGCTCGCAAGCCTGGGCCGGCCAATCAATATAGAGGCAACTACTGATTCTGTTATTACAGCCTTCGAGGATCGCTTAGATATACCTTCCCCAGCGTGGCCGCCAAGCAGAATCGTCCCACTGGATCCGGATACCGGACAGGAGACCGGAGCATGGTCACTAGAAACGTATAACGGAATCCTAACACTCAAGGCGGAACAAGACACCCTTTATGTGGGCGGTAGGTTCACCTACTTGGGCGAAGAAGAACGGCACGGCCTTGGGTCCATTGACCTGACTACAGGCACAGTTACGCCCTGGGCGCCCAATGTAGCTGGCTACCCAGTCTCAATCGCCGTTGGCCCGGAAACCGTTTATGCAGGGATGGGATGGGGCTATCGATCGGATCGCCTCGTCGAAGCCATTGACCGGCACAATGGGGAAAACCTGAACTGGCGGCCTGGCTTGTCCGGGTTTATCAGCAATGTGCTTATTTACGAAGACTCGCTAATAGTTGACGGCCACGATCCAGAGGACATCTCAAACCTGGGCATAAATAGTCTGTCACGCAGTACTGGCGAGGTTACAGGGTTTACGTCGCTCACCGGCCGTACTCACGCGCTCACCCTTATTGATGACGAGGTCGTTACGCAGGGAATGTACTCTCCAGCCGATCAGGATTCCGGCGCTTCATTGAGATATCTGAACGCAGAGACTCTCGAGGTCACGCCCAATGTCTTACCTACAGTCCACAACTTTCAAGGCGACGTTGATATAGAAGCCTTCGGACGTTTCCTCGTAACGACAGGAACATTTCGGACAGACGGCAATATTCCCCGCCAAGGCCTGCTTATTTTCGACCGCGAATCGGGAGAGCTCGCATTTTAGGAACAGAAAACCGAATACCAGCGGCCGATTGGTCTGGAGCGGATGGGGTGCCCTCACCACCATTATGGTCTGACTAAATACCCCGCCCGCAGGCAAGCCCATGCTCACCAGCCCCAAGAACATCAACACGCCAAGTCCAATTTTCGATTTCATAGCACCCCTCCCACGTTAAGGGGCTCTCTACTCCGTCTGGATCGGGAGTGTCTCTGATTTTTCTCTACCTTTGCCCTGTCCGAGCTCTAAAACATCACGGTCAAACAGCAACCCCGTCTTGATACCCGCCACCGTACGCAGGGCTTGGCGGCGGGTGTACGGCACGCTGTTCGTCAGCGGAAAGCTAATGTCGCGCAGCCACCCGGCCAAGCGGCTATCGGACTGGAACAAGGGCGTCAGTGCTCGGCTGGCTAGCTGATAGAAACGCAGGTGACGGCGGCGGGCCGGGGTATAGGCGGCAAATGCTGCGGGTATGGAGGTCGCATGATCCACGCAACGGGCCAGCACCAGAGCGTCCACCAGTGCCAGATTCGCCCCCTGGCCGAGCTGTGGGCTCATGCCGTGTGCCGCATCGCCGATCACCGCCACCGAACCCTGATGCCAGCGGCGCATGCGCACATCCGCGTAGGTTGCCAGCAGCATCTGGTCCCGGTCGGTAATGGAGGCCATCAGCGGGCCAATCTCGGGCCAGTACTCAAGCACTTGAGACTTCCAGTCAGCCAAAGGGCGATCTTTCCAGGCAGCGTAGTCCGCCGTCTTCAGGCTCCAAAAAAAACTGACACACGGTTTCCCGCTCTGCGGATCGAGCCCGGTAGGCATCACCCCGATCATCACCCCAGCACCAACATAGCGCTGCAACAGCGCCGGCTCGGGTGCTTGCTCAAGAGACGTGCTGATCGTCCACAATGCACCCCAGGGATAAGGCTGACAGCGCTGCGGGATGGCGAGCTGCTCACGCAATTGTGACTGGGTTCCGTTGGCGATCACCACCCCGTCAAAACCAGCAAGCGTTTTTCCATCGGCCAGCTCCAGCACCGGACGCTCGTCAACATGACGAATACCATTCACCTCGGTGTCACAACGAATCTCCACCCCGGCATCCACCGCCGCGCCCAACAGCACTTGCAACAAGTTGGCCCGATGCACCCCCAATGCATACGGCTGTGCAGCCAAGCCTCCGTAACTGACATCCATCACCCGCCGCCCGCTCGATGTCCTGCCATCAAGCCGATCCACACGAGCCGCTGTTTCCTCCATCGCTTCCAGCAACCCCAATTCCCGCAAAACTGCCATGCCGGTCGGCTGCAGCAAAATGCCCGCGCCCACGGCGGTGGGTTCAGGGAACCGCTCAAACAGAGTGACTGCATGGCCTTGGCGTGCAAGGAAAATGGCCGTGGCCAGTCCAGCAGTACCACAGCCGACAATGGCGATGCTTCGCCCCTTCATTGATTTCCCCTTTATCAAAACTCTTACTGAGTATCATCCGAGAGCAGTTCTCGGGCTGGTTTCACCTCAAGCCATGGCTGCGACCGCAAGTCGGCCTCGGTAAACGGCCGATGAGCCGCCCCAACAATAAACAGGACGCGTTCATCAGACCCCTGCGCCAGAGCCCGGTACAACTCAGCAGAGATTTCGGCCGTGCGGGCATGCCAATACATTAGTCGCCGCTGAAAGGCACCTTCGTCGTTGTCGAACCGCCGTAAGGTCTCCCATTGCAGCTCGCGGTCCATCGCTTCGTAGTCTTCGCTGTTAGTGTACCGAAGCAGGCTAACCAGCGCTTCCTCCCCGGCGTCCGGCTGCCAGGCCTCCATCATGATTACCCGGTGCTCCTCCAGCCTTTCTTGCACCTCAGCACTTTCAATCACATCCATGCCACCATGTTCGACGGCTGTCCGCATACCCCGAGTCTCGTCTTCCAGGGCATCCGCCGTACACAGCTCATGTAACCCAGAACGTCTAGCAAGGGGCACCGCCAGCGAATAAGCCTCGTGGTCCGATTCCAGTATTGAGTTCAGCCCATCGACCGTCAACGCCCCCAAGACCTCGCCGGCCGCTTCCCGCTCCGCTTCGTCCAGATAGGACCAGTTCAGAACCGCGGAATGAAATTCGAACCCGGCCACCAGCAAGCCAATCGCCCGGATTCGGTCTGCCAGCTCAAGCGAACCCCACTCTTGGAGTAGGTTCCTGGCCTCGCGGCGCGCTGCCACCGGCCCCCGCTCAAGCTTGCCCCGCATTTCGTAACCGGCCGGCACAATTACTGTTGCCAATGGTCGACCGTGGGTTTCCGGCTGAAATGTCATGCCATGCTGCTTTTGGTCGAGCAACTGCGCCTGAATACGCTCACCACCCATGCGTTCCACGCACACCTGCGTCGGCTCAAACCCGGCCAGGCGATCAACGACCTTGGCCAGCTGCTCGTCTGTCGGCGCCCGATCCAAGCCCGATAGATGGGGTGTCCCCACTACCGTAATGGTCTGACTGAGCACACCGCCCGCAGGCAGGCCCATGCCCAACAGCCCCAAGAACATCAAAACGGCAAGTCCAATTTGCGATCTCATGGCACCCCTCCCACTGTGTCAGCGACAAGATAAAGTACCCAAAACGGTCGGTACCCGATCAATTATGGTTTGTTTAGCGTAGCTGGGTTCGGACCATCCAGAAAGACGAGCATCAGCCCCACGCTTGCTCAGCACGCCACAGGCACTACACTAAACCCCCTCATGCCTGACCAGCCCACGGAGACTCCCCATGAAACACCCACTGCCATTGCCCGCCCTGGCCCTGTCCGTATTGACCCTACCCGTATTGGCATTGGCCCTTGTGGCCTGTGACCCGGGAGATGAACGCGCGCAAACCCCGCAGGCGGACCTGTTGATTCATGGCGCACCGGTCTGGTCGGCGGACATGGAAGGCGAAGCCGATGCCGTGGCGGTGCGGGGTGAGCGCATTCTGGCGGTGGGTCAGTACGAGGAGCTCAAAGCGCATCGGGGCGACGACACCCGGGTGATCGAGGTGGACGGCGGGCGCATCGTGCCCGGCTTTATCGATAACCATACCCATTTCAATCGGGCCGGCGAGCTGTTGCTAGGCATCAACCTGCTGTCGGTGGCCGATGATGAAGGCTTACGGCGCGAACTCAGCGCCGCCCACGAACGCATGCCAGAGGAAAGCTGGATTACTGGCGGCCTGTGGGGGGCCTATGAGGCCTGGGAGCATGGAGACGGCCAGGGCGACGCCGAGGCCCCGGCGGATGCCTACGACCCCGACGGTGAAATCCTCGAAGACATTGCCGGCGACCGCCCGGTGCTGCTCTGGAACTGGGATGAAAGCCTGTGGCTGGCGAGCCGCTCGGCCCTGGCCCATGCTGACTTCGACTGCGAGCAGGACGGCGTGGAATGCCGGGATGGGGAACCCACCGGCCGACTGGACGCAGAGGCGGGCGAGGCCCTGCGCGAGACCGTGCCGGACAAACCCTTTGAGCAACGCATCGCCGAGGCCGAAAAAGCCCTTGAGCGGCTGCGTGAACAGGGCGTGACCACCATCCACGACATCACCACGCCCGAACAGATGCAGGTCTTCCAGCATCTGCACCGGGAGGGCCGGCTCACCACCCGGGTCTACGCCCGCCCCACCCTGGACCGCTGGGAAGCGCTGGCCGAGGTGGGCATCACCCACGGCTTCGGTGACCCCATGCTCCAGATCGGCGGCCTCAAGGGTTTTGTCGACGGCATCATGGGTAATTCCACCGCCCGCTTCTACGAGCCCTACGAGCACATCGATTCCCGCGGCCAGTGGCGGGACATGATGTCTCCCGAGGGCAACATGCTGGAGTTACTCAAAGGGGCTGATGCCGCCGGCCACTGGCCCCAGGTCCATGCTATCGGTGACGAGGCCATCGACCACCTGCTGGATCTCTACGAGGAAATGATCGAGGCCAACGGCCCGGCCGACCGCCGCCTCCGGGTGATCCACACCCAGGTCCTGCGTGATGCCTCGGTCGCCGAGCGCATGGCCGACATGGACCTGATCGCCGAAATGCAGCCCTTCCACGCCATCGACGACATGCGCTGGATGGAAGAACGCATCGCTGACCGCTCCCGCTGGGCCTATGCCTTCCGCACCCTGCACGAGGCCGGCGTCATGCTCAGCTTCGGCAGCGACTGGCCCGGTACGAATGCCTCCTGGTACCCGGCCAACCCCATGCAGGGCATTTACGCCGCCGTGGTCCGCAAGACCCTGGACGGCGAGCCGGAAGGCGGCTGGTTTCCCGAGGAACGGATCGACCTGGAAACAGCACTTGAAGCCTACACCGCCAACAACGCCTATGCCGAAGGCAATGAAGACAAGAAGGGCCGCCTGGAGCCCGGCATGCTCTCCGACATCGTGGTGCTGGACCAGGACCCCTTCGAAGTGGACGACAGGGTGCTCAAGGATATCGATGTAAATCTGACCGTGGTTAACGGTGAGGTGGTCTTTCAGCGGGAATAGGCTGGCCGTTAAAGCAATACTGAAACGTCCGGCGGCCGAACCAATCTTGGAGGTGGGTGTCTTTGCTCTTGGTTCTTCTTAAGACAATACTCCCCGATCACCCATCCCATGGCAGAGAGGAATAGAAATCTCTTACGACACTGAACGCCTCATCAAAATCTGGCAATTCCCCTTCAACTTCATCCTGAAGCCGCGAATATTCCTTCCGCGATCGCTCGGCTATTTCCGGCTCATCTATGACCTCCCTCGTACACTCGACGCCGCGCGCATCGAATTTCTGGCGCATGGCCAAAAGGAGAAGCCTCATATCTTCCTCAGTTGTTAAGTGCCCTTTCCTTATCACCGAGTAAATATCGTATACTTCCTGACGACGAATTCGACCTCGCCTCGCTGCAGTTTGCTGAATCAGCGCTCTGTACTTTTCCGCAATTTGATCGTATAGGCTATATGCGATCAGTTGATCTTCGCCCAAATAAACTTGGGATGCGATGAAAGTGCTCTCATTGAAACTGAGGTCTATAGTTACCGTTCTCGCGCTATCCCTTCCCTGAATCATTCGCGTATATTGCTTTTCACCTTTGAGGGCGTAACCAACCCGAACTCGTAAGGTAGGAAAGGTCGCATCAGATCTTGGCGGTTTAATGACATGAGACTGAACCCGACAAAGCACATCTTCGTCAATACTGCGCCCAGCGTCTAGCGCCGCTACTAGCTCCTTAATCAGCAATTCCACATTCACTTCCTGCAGAGGCTTTTCGGTGGAGAAATCCACATCTTTGGTGTGTCGCCCCGTGTCGTAACCAAGAGCGAGCAGTACGCCTCCTTTGATCACCATCTTGCTCTGCAAGGAAGGCGAGCGAGAAATGGAGACTAGAATCACCCGCATCACACGGCGCACCGCATACTCTGCTGGGTCATCTGCCGCTGAATCTACCCAGCTATCTACATCAACGAGCTTACGCACCACCTCAGACATTGATCGATAACGCCCATCTTCTCGAAAACTCATCCGAGTAGTCGCCAGCCGGATCCAATTTTCTAGATCCGCCTCGAGTCACCTCTGAGGCCCATTGCTCCAATATCGGATGCCCCTTCAACCCAGGATTCGCTTGCTCTAGCAAATACCCAACTCGCGCCTGCTCAAGCTTGTTTCCATGAGTATGTAGCTCACTCAAAATCTGCTCGGAATAAGACCCAGCGTGCTCATCAAAAACCTCTATCACATGGTATATTCCGCCGCATCGATCTGGTTCGCGCACCATATCAAGAAAGCAGCGCCCCACCGTGGCTACTCGTACTTCACCATTTTCAACCCGCTTATAGGCTGCTTGGTAAGCCTGGTCTAGGCGGCTACTAGACCAAACGCTCAGAGGCCGTTTCCGGAACTTATCCATATTTAACCGATGATAAGCAGGCAACTTCGCATCCTGGTAAACAGACAAAAGGGCCCCCAAAGAATGCTCCAACCTAGCATTCGACAAAGTTCTCCAGAGTGCTTTCGATGGGCTGGTCAAGAAAATCGTCTTCGGCATCCGGTCCGTCAATCCATGCCAATCCATCGCGCTGAGATGGGAAATATAGCTAAATGGATCAAGCGAGCAGACTGCCCGCTCGACCTTCGGAAGGGCCCCAACACCAATCATATAACCGACAACCTTACGACCTTCGCGGTACCCCTCCAGAGCCCCGAGGGCGATTAGTTCATCTCTGAACTTGCGAAAATCCTTTCGTAATTCCGCACCCTCAATCGCACCGATATCGTCACCGGCTTGATGTAAACTCTGGACGAAACTGACCGCCAAATCGGCCTCCTGAACCAACGGCCGTTGAAGCAATCTCAGATTGTTTGCGAATTGCCGGAGACGAATACTAGAGAGTCTTGGCACGGAAAGACGACCCCCATGCGGTGGTTAATGTCCTAAGGACATTAACCACCGCATGGGGGTCTTGTCAAGCTCCCTGCAGAACATGAAGGATTTGGCCCGCCAATACATTGACTTTCCCAGAAAAACCAGCTAACCTCTGTCCTTAGGACAGAGGTTAGCTGGTTTTGCTTTGCAATCAAGCGCTTAGCCGAACTAACCACCGCGCACATAGTGGGCCCGGACCAATCCTACATATCTCATCCTCCGACACCAACAAGGTGGTGGCAGAACGATTCCGAAGGTCATTCCTCAAGGGGATGGTCTTCGCCAGAGCGCTGCCTCCGGAACCCGGCTAGCGAGGAACGACCAACACCTACTCAACTTCCAATACCTGCCGCCGAAGGCGGCTCACCGCTGACTGGATCAAGCTAGTTAGAGTATTGAGTGTCCTGGCGATTGGGTCAAAATGTCGTTACGTTTCATCAAAAGCGCCTTCGGCTCGCAGTTGGGCCAGCAGCTCGTCCCAATTGTTCAGCGATAAGTCTGTGGTAATTCGCTGTGCCCGGTCACAGATTGCAATCAGCTCATTGGGGTTTTGATCTCTGGAAAGCGCTCGCAAGGCCGCGACGTAGCGGTGACGATCGGCAGTGGTGACAATCAGGCGGGCCTGCCCGGCAGCACTTAACTCTGCGTTGGCAGTCAGCCGGGCCACGCGCCCGTTACCGTCGAGGAAGGGATGGACCTCATTGACGAGGAAGAGAGTAAAGACGGCTCGGGCGAAGGGATTCTCCAGTGAGTCCAGGTAGTCGTATCCCAGCGCCAGTGATCCCCTGACCAGGGCAGCGTCCATGAATGCATGGGCACCTGTGCTTACAGGTCCGCTCCTGAATTCACCGGGACGCCATTCCGGACGTTCCGCCATCAGAACTTGGTGCCGATCTCGAATCAGTGCCTGCAACTCGCGGCTGTCCTTTGGGATCGTGTCGACCAGATTGTGACGGGCGAGCGAGAATGTGCTGGTGATGTCGTGGCTGTCGGCGGCAGGCCTGCCCGGGATAGGGCCACCCCGGAAGACCAGATCCTGTGCTTCCTCGATCAGGAAGCGGGTCCCCTCAATGTAGTTCGAGAAGTAGGCTTCAATGAAGGCACGTCGATCGGCCTGGTCGGTGGTCTCCTTCATCGGCCGGGGTGGCACGGTAGTACGCCGTAATGCCTGCGCCAAGCGATCGAATCGATCCTCGGCAATCGGACAAACTGGGTGGTCCGCAGCACGTGAGAGTACCGCTGAAGCTGACAGGATCCCGCGAGATGAGCGATTCCCGACAATGGCGTCAATAATCTCGGCGAGCAATTGAGCTTCGCGCTCCAGCCCCAGCGCTTGACCGAGCCGGCCGGCCTGATTGCCCAGAGCCTCAAGCGCGCCAAATCCTTCTCGCAAGGCATAACGCTCACAGTGCGCCTGAACCCCTTTTCTGCCGAGTGCCCGGGGAAGCCCTTTTTGAGCTCGGGTGACGGTAAGGTTTTCGAGGAGCGCCCTAGGCGTTGACGCCCAGTAAAGGTCGCCGACGAAAGGTCTGTCGCCAGGCAGTGCCCCAGGCCCGGGGGCCAGTCGTACCGTGACGCCAGGTAGCGACACTGATTGGCGGTGTCGAGCACCGACCAGAAATATCTCGCCAGCGTTGACGGGATCGGCTTCCAGCGCTGAACGGTAGCCCACCACATAGCCCGGGTACTTGTGGGCCAGCACCCGCCAAAGCCTGGGAGAACGCAGGATATCGGCCGGTGGTTGATCGAGGATGGGCGTATAGATCCCGGGCGCGATACGTTGCAGTTCTCCAGCCTGAGCGGCCCGGCGCAGCCGCTTGTCCTGCGTCGCATCGCCGGTCGCGAAGAGCAGATCACCGTCTGATGTGTCCATCTTCGTCATTCTTGTGCCCTAAGTGATTGCCAATCTGTCCGGTATTATCCTTTTTCTAGCTAATTAAGTCCACAAACCTCTAATTAGAAGCCTACCCGCTCAAGCAACACGCTAGAACGGCAGCCGATCTCTGAATTTTCGGTGCCAGACCGGATGCGCTATGCTCGGTACCTTTCGTGAATTGCTGGAGGGCGCCTCAATGAGCGCATTGCGTTGGATGTTTGCTGTGACCTGGCTGGTCGCGATGATCTTCTCGGCCCCGGTATTGGCGGGCGATGCGGACGATGCCATGCTGCCGGTGCATTACCAGCCCGACAGCGGCCAAGTGCTGCTGGAAGTACGGGACCTGGATGAGCCGCTGATCTATTCGGTCAATCTCGCCGCCGGCCTGGGGACCTCCGCCCCCCTGCTCGACCGGGGCCAGATGGGCAACGAGACCCTGGTGCGCTTCAAGCGTCGGGGGGATCGGGTGCTGCTGGTGGACGAGAATACCGGCCACCGGGCCCTGGGCGACAACGAACACCTACAGCGCTCTGTTGAGCAATCCTTCCCGCGCTCGGTACTGGCCGCCTTCCCGATCGAAGAGGAACGCGACGGCGCCCTGCTCGTCGATGCCACGGAATTCTTCCTCTCGGATATGTTCGGGATTGCCCAGCGCATCAAGGGCGCCGAGCTCGGCCAACCGAGCCTGGATTCGGACCGCAGCTACATCGAGCCCGACCACACCGACGCCTTCCCGAAAAACAGCGAGATCCGCTCGGTGCTGACCTTCGCCGTGGATGAGCCGTCTTCCGAACTGGCTCAGCACGCCCCCGACCCGCGCTCGCTCACCTTCGAGCAGCAGCACAGCTTCCTGCGCCTGCCGGATGACGACTACCAGCCCCGGGAGTTTCACCCGCGGGCCGGCATCTTCCCGCACGTCTTCTTCGACTTCGCCCAGGGCCATGACAGCGACTACCGCCAGCGCTGGCTGTGGCGCTGGCGCCTGGTGCCCTCCGACAAGGACGCCTATCTGGCCGGCGAGCTGGTAGAACCGGAAGAGCCCATCGTCTTCTACATGGACCCGGCCATCCCCGAGCCCTACCGCAGCACCTTCATCGAGGGCAGCCTCTGGTTCAATGAAATGTTCGAGGCGGCCGGCTTCAAGAATGCCCTCCAGATCAAGGACCTGCCCGAGGGCGCCGACCCCATGGACATCCGCTACAACATGATCCACTGGGTGCACCGGCGCGAGCGCGGGCCTTCCGTCGGCCCCTCCCACAAGGACCCGCGCACCGGCGAAATCATCCACGCCATCGTGCGCATGGACTCCTTCCGCTCGCTGGTCAATCACGACATATGGATGGGCTTCCGTCCGGCCGCCGGCCCCGATGGCCTGGCACAGTCCAGTGAGGAAATGGCCATGGCCCGGCGCCTGCAGCACACCGCCCACGAACTGGGCCACGCCCTGGGTCTCGCCCACAACTTCATCGCCGCCACCCACGACCGGGCCTCGGTGATGGACTACCCCGTGCCCCTGGTGCATCTGGACGAGGACGGCCACCTGGACATCGCCGAGGCCTACGCCCCCGGCCCGGGCCCCCACGACAAGCTGGCCATCCGCTACGCCTATACCTGGTTCCCGGACGAAGAAGCCGAGCGCGAGGGCCTGGCCGAAATCATGCGCGAAGCCCAGGAGGACGGGCTGCGCTTCATCACCGGCGGCGCCGCCCAACCCCACGGTAGTTTCCCCGACGCCAGCGTCTGGGTTGAGGGCAATGACATGCTCACCGCCCTGGACCGCACCCTGGGCGTGCGCCAGGCCCTGATCAACGCCTTCGACGAGCGCGCCCTGGACGATGGCGAGCCCTACGCCTTGCTGGACAAGCGCTTTGCCCACGTCTATCTCCATCACCGCACCGCACTACAGGGCGCGATCAAGTATCTGGGCGGGATGGAGTTTGCCTATGCACTGAAAGGCGAGGAAGTGGAACCCACCCGGCGCATTCCGCCGGAGGAACAAAGCCAGGCCCTCAGTCGCGTCCTCGACACCCTGCAAACCGAGCACCTGCGGGTCCCGGACAACATCGCCGAGCAGATCGCCCCCACCCCCTTCGGCTGGGACTGGAACGGTGAAGACCGCCTGTTCACACCCAACACCGGCCCGGCCTTCGACCCGCTCTACGCGGCCCACAGCCTGGCCCAGGAAACCGTGGACGGCCTCCTGCACCCAGAGCGCTTCAATCGCGTGGTCTCCTTCCACGCCCGCAACAACGACTTCCCGGAACCCGGCGCGGTACTGGACCGCCTGGTGGACACCGCTTTCACGCACAATCCAAATGCCGCCGACAACGATCCCCAAGACCCCCAGGACCCCTACCTGGTCCGCATCGTCCAGCGCGCCGTGGTGGACGGCCTCCTGGACCTGGCCGGCCACGAGCAGACCGGCAGCGAAGCCCGGGCCCTGACCGAAGCGCGCCTGAAACAACTCAAAGGGGAACTCAAGGACGGCTGGCTAAGCCTCGGCCGCGACCGCGACCCGGCAACCACCGCCCACCGGGCCACCCTGCGCCGCGACATTCAGCGCTATTTCGAGGGCGACGACGACCCGCAGAAGCGACCGCGCCCCGAGCCGATTCCCCTGCCCTGGCCGTAACGCAGCGCACCGCGCCGGCGGGCATCAGCCCGTCGGCGCGGCTTTACTTTCAGAAGGCCCCAAACCAGCCGGCCCAAGCCATCTCATACCCGAAAAGGACCGATTTGGAGCCAGGTAGGGAGGTGGGTGTCCTTGAGGCTCGTGTTCCTGGGTTCCGTGATTGGTGTCCTGGTGATTGGTGGTGGGATTAATTAAATTGGACCTCTAAAGCCCTTAGCATGGTGAAAACATTCTCGTATGGCACCCCGAACTGAATACAGACATCAGGCAGCTTAATCTGATTTCGCGACTCGGGCCGCGATTCTTCCAGTGTGACAACAACGCAACCGTACACATATGCGTAGGCCACAAGCCAGCCATCAGCACCGGTGGCAAATTTAGCCTTGGCAGCATCAAAATACTGCGCATTCCGTTGGGCCCACATCATCACATCTGTATAGGCTGTCGCCACATCGCCTTGGCGGGTGCTCAAGAAAAAACTGTCGGGCACTAGATTATTAATCCAGCTGACCAAATCATCATCCTCTCGTCCTTGAAGCAACTCCATTCGATTCCGATCCAGGCTATAAACCCGTTCCGCCTGATGTCTCTCCAACAAGCTCGCCCAGAACCCCGGGCAAAGATCAAATGCGTAGTAACTGTTTTTAGCGGTGATCAAAACATCGGAATCAATAATATACATATTCAGGGGAGCTCCATCCCTAGACGGCGTGCATACTCTTGAAATGCACCGCCATTTAATCCCGTCAGATCATAAGCCTGCTTGAATCCGATCCGCCCCTCTTTAGCGGCACGAACCACCTGAGTAGCAAACATCTTGCCAACACGCGTGTTCTGATTATTATAGAAATCGCCTCCACCACCAGTCGCCTGTTTTTGTCTGCGCTCCTGCCGGATATACTCTTCATAAAAAGTGAAGAAATACTTGCGATCGACCAAACGCAAATCCATGGCCCGCCGACCAACCACGATGGGACTAACCTTGAACTGGCGTGCCAACAGCTCAAATGGGGTTTCATCACGGCGTACATCAGGCCAAGTAGCGCGAAGCTCTGCTTCGGGTACTAGGAACTCGGCAGCCGCGCGATCACAAAAGGTTTCAACTGCGCCACCGTCGGGGAAAATCCCTGGAAAACCAGACAATCCGGACCCCTCTGAACCCAGCCAGAGGTGGGCTAACTCATGCACTAGAGTAAACATCTGTGCGGACTTGGCATCCGCACCGTTGACAAAGATCAACGGCGCATAATCATCGCTAAGGGCAAAACCTCGAAATTCCTCCACATTTAGTACACGACGAGTATTATTGCCCACCACACCATTGACCACGGCCATCACACCCACCGCCTCAATTGCATTGCGCAAGGCGCTAACAGCGTCCTGCCAGGTGCGTACGGTCGCCGCCCAACCATCTTCCAAATTGAGGAACCGGCGAATTTCACGGCCAATGGCTGCTGGATCGTCACCCAGGTTGGCACTACCGATGAACTGAAGCGGATCTGTCTCACACTCTAAACGGCTTTCCCGCAACCAAGCCTGACGCCGCTGCATCGCATAAATTGTATCAACCAGATCTGGGCTGGCAGCGTGCAACTGCTGATTCTGCAGCGTGCGGAAATCCGGGATAGGCATGGGAATCTGTGGCGGCTTGGGGAGAAACAAGTAGCCGAAAGGTACGCGGGTCGCGTTGGCAAACGCTTCTAGTTGCTTAAATGTGGGGTACACCTCGCCCCGCTCCCATTCGGGGAGCTTGGGAAATCGGTCCGCAAGCGCAGCCACATCCAGATGGGCGCGCTCGCGCGCCCATTGGACCACTTCTGGGCTCACAGCGATGCGGGTCATGGTTTTACCTCTGTCGGCATTATAGCTGCTGAAGCGCCTAGAAATCTCCTCCTATCATAGGATTCTGACACACCGATCCGGGTCATTCCTACACCGGTCGGAATCACCGCTGTCATTCAGGTCACCTGAAGTCATTTCAAGTGCCAGGTATCCCCGTCGCGCCAGGCCTGGCCGAGGACTTCCAGGGCGCCGAGGACCTGGTTGATGGATTTGCTGGGTTTGCGTTTGAACTGGCCGGCCAGCGTGTCGGCGGTCTGGGGGCCGATGGCCAGGAGGCGGCGCACTGCTTCGACCTGGTCGGCCATGGCTTTGGGCCAGGTGGGCTTTTTCGCGGGTTCGGCGGGCGCTTTGCTCGGAGCACCGACGCCGGGCTCTAGGGCCGTGGTGGTCTGGGTGGCTTCGGGGGCCTGGTACTCGGGCCGTAACCAGCGGACATGGCCTTGAGCTTCTTCGGCGGCTCGTTCGGCGTTTAGATCGACGAGGCGGCTGAGCAGCTCTTCCTCGGCTTCGGCCTGGTCGGCGGGCTTACCCGGCAACGGAGTAGTGGCGCCAGGGTGGCCGACGAGAGCATCAGCAAGGTCGCTCCAACCATAAGCCTCGAAGACCGCTCGGTCGAGGTCGTCGTGCAGTTCGCGCAGCAGGGAGATGAGGCCCTGCTCGTGGATGGTGCGTTCCTTGTCGGTCAGTGGTTCTTCGGCGCGCAGCTTTTCCAGTACATTGTACATGCCGGTAAGGGTGAGATCCGGGTGTTCGGCCTGGCGCCCCTTGCGGTGGGCGTCGATGCGTTCGGCGAGGTCGCCGATGATGGCGGCCTGCTGGTCGTCGAGCTCGGGGAAAGGGAAAGTGTCGAAGCTGCGCCCTTTTGCATAAACAGGGTCATTACCGACGCCAAGACTGCCTCCTGTCGCTAATGCCCACCGTGTATGTAGGCGTGAGGAGAGAACAGCCAGGATGTCAGCCTGTGAAGTGCCGACCGTAACGAGTTTCTGGTCAGGAATAACACCGCTTTCAACAAAAACAAAGACGCGGTGTTTTGCGGTCATTGTGGTAGCGATGTATCTAGTTAGCCCATCGATAGAGCGCCGTGTTGCTGGCACTGGCTCGCCGAAGACCCACCAGTTCTTCCGGTAGGTGGCACGCTTGTTTTGGTCGCGTTCGGGTTTTACTCGATCCTTTACCCACTGGTAGAGCTGTGGGAACTGCTCTCGGACTTCACTCAGACTGAGTCCAAACAGATCGATGATGAATACATCTCGAGGCTTGTGCATGATATCGCGGCCATTCAGGTAAGGTTGAATGGGAACATCATTGCCTGCCACATGATTAAGGCCCAAGGAGACCGCTTCAGCCCTACTAACAACAAACCCCATGCCGATTGGTTGCACCCCACGGAAACAAAGTTCTGAGTTGGAGAGTAATGGTTTAGCGCCAGCGATGTTGGCACCGACGCCCAGATCCGAAAATAACTTGCCCGCCTTGCGGCTTAGTTCCACAGTGCGGGCATCGTCGCCAGTATCGCGTTCGGCAAGGACATGCTGCAGGGTGCCGGGCTGGTCTCCGGCCACGCCGACGGTCATTGCGATGCGCACGGCGGCGCCGTCGGCGCTGTCTACCCAGGGGTGGTCGGGAATCGCGAAGACCAGCGACAGAGGTTTCTTGCTGTCGTTCAGGTGTGGTTCGAGTACGCGGCGGTTGAAGGTCTGGCGCAGGCTATTGGTGGTGATAAAGCCGAAGCGCTGGGCCTCTCCCTTGCGGACTTTTCCGGCAGCGATGTGCCACCAGTACATGACGAAGTCGGCAGAGTCCGGAACGATACCTTTGAATACCTTGCGCACGGCGTCCACATAGCCGTCGCCCAGTGCGCGGCGCATTGTCGCGGCGCCAATGAACGGCGGGTTACCGACGATGAAATCGGCTTCAGGCCATTCGGTGCGGCGCGGGTTGCTGTAGTGGTGGACGAGGGTGCGGGCGCTCTCGTCGGGGATGAGTTCGCCAGTAGCGGGGCTCTTCTTGTAGCTGATGCCGTCCCAGATGGTCACGGGCTCGCCGTGGTCGTCGGTCATGGGTTCGCGGCTGCCGTACTCGATCAACGCGTCACGGCATTCGATGTTGTGAAAGTCGCGGAGGATCGGTTCGGGCAGGTTGAGATTGCCATGCAGACGGTAGTGCCATTGGAGGTAGCCAATCCACAGGACGATTTCGGCGATGGCGGCGGCGCGTGGGTTGATCTCCAGGCCCAGGAACTGGTGGGGGTCCACGGTAAGACCTTCGGTGTCGAACGTGGACTGGCCGGCGCTCAAATCTCGGATCAGGTTAAGGACTTCGCCTTCCAGACGCTTTAGGTGCTCCAGCGCCACATACAGAAAGTTCCCGGAGCCGCAGGCTGGGTCGAGCACGCGGATCTCCCGCAGCCGCTCGTGGAAGCCCCGCAGTTCTTTCAAAGCCTTGTCACGCTTACCCTGTTGCAACCAGGCTTCGGCGGCCACCTGTGCGGTGCTCCATTCGGCGCGTAGGGGCTCGATGATCGTGGGCATGACCAGGCGCTCGACATAGGCGCGCGGGGTGTAGTGGGCGCCGAGCTTGTGCCGTTCGCGGGGATCCAGCGCACGCTCAAGCAGAGTGCCGAAAATGGCTGGCTCGACAAAGCGCCAGTCCGCCTTGCCGGCACGGACCAGCAGGCCGATCTGTTCGGCGTTGAGCGGTATCGGATCGATATTCTCGAACAAGCCACCGTTGAAGCACTGCACCTTGTGCATCAGCTGGCCTTCGTAGCCACCCGTCTTCATGGTCTCCCAGAGCGAACGCATCGCGTCCGGGAAATGCTCCGGGTTCTCCTGCAACCGCTCCAGCAGGCCGGTGAAGCTGCCACGCGGCAGAAGCTCCACATCCTCGGAGAACATGGTGAACAGACAACGCTTGAGGAAGTGGGCGACGCGCTCGACTTCGTAGCCGCCCTGCTCCAGGGATTTCGCCAACTCAGCGAGCTGCGCGCTGACTTCGCGGGTAACCCGGGCGGCGTGCTTGCTGGCGTCAAGCTGGTCAGGCTGGGTCCAGAGCAGGTACAGACGCTGCTGGATCTCGGGCTCGCGGAGGTCTTCCAGCCGGATGCGGTGTCGGCTCGGGTCCGGATACGGGACATAAGTCCCACCTGATCGGGAAAACTCGGAGTAGAGCTCCAGACTGCGGCCGACATCGGTGACGACGATGAACGGCGGGCGCCCTTCATCGCGGGGCAGCGCGCGCACGTAATGGTCGGCCTGATTCTGGGCGGCCAGCATGGCCTTGTCCCAGCCCTGGGTATCCAGGCCCTTGCCAGTCTGCTTGGCCTCCAGCACAAAACAACCACGCCGATAGAGATCGATATAACCCCGGTTCTCGCTACCATCCGGATTACGGATCGTGACGCGCCGCTCGAAAACATAGGCGTTCTCGCGGGTCTGATCACTGGCCGGCTCAGGCTGCGGCAGCCCCAGCAGGGCGCAAAGCTCGGTGAGGAAAAGCTGATAGTTCGCCCGCTCGGTGCCGCCGGTGTCACGCCAGCGCTCGATAAACGCCTCTACCGCCTCGGCGGTGGCAATGGCGACTGGCTCAGATTCCGGGGAGACAGGCAAACTGACGGGGTTCATATCCATGATTATCGGGACGCTTCCGTTTTTCTAGCTACTGTACAGGGAGTGGAAAGAATTGTCTTTTCCGGCCGAACTCAGGGACATACATCCAGAGCCCGGCTAGCCAAACAAGACCACCCACACTCAATCGGCCCAAGCTGCCGCCAAAGGCGGTTCTCCCCTGCCTGGAGCAGGCGAAATACTGCCCTCGCCTCCCCGAAATGCGGCAAGAACCGGCCATATTGCTTCCGGAGCTCCCCGAACCAGGCTTCTCAAGTCACATCACCAGCGAAAACGACCGATTTGGCGCCATCAGGGAGGTGGGTGTCCTCGTGTGTTGCGTCTCAAGTCACATCACCAGCGAAACGACCGATATGGAGCCTGCCGGGAGGTGGGTGTCCTCGTCGGTTTTCGTCCTTGTGTTTCTCACCTACATTTTGCATGCTAAGCGTTTTGGCCTATTCTGACATGTATCCGTTGGCATCCCTCTTCACGTTCTGAATACACGATCATACCCTTCAGTTTGGCCAAGCCCTCAAGGAGCTGAGCAATGGACGAAGCCAATCCCAACAACAGCCATTTCTACCGAAAAACCATCCGAATCGCTGACTTGGAGCTTGACCCGGAAAATCCGCGAATAAGCTTACGCCCAGGAGAGGACGAACGCCGCTGTATAGAACGATTAGCACACACTGAAGGTCCTGCGCTATTAGCACTTTGTCGAGATATCGCTGAAAATGGCCTAGGGATTGACCCTATAGTAGTAAGTCGCGACAACGATCAGTGGCTCGTACGAGATGGGAACCGGCGCGTAACTGCATTGAAGTTACTTAACAACCCAGATCAATCACCACCTGAGCTAGCGACACAAGTTCGCCGGGCCAGAGATTCAATCACGGAGATACCAAAAGAGATTCAGTGCGATATAAGCGAAAATGAAGATGCCATTATTGAACATATAAGCAGACAACATCGTGGTGCTGGGAGCGGTGAAGGACTCCGCCAATGGGAAGCCGTCGAACGCGCACTCTTCGAGCTCAGATATGACTTACGAAGCCAAGACGCCCTTTCAGCAAAAGTCCTGCGCTATGCGAGCGAGCACGAACTTACCGCAATCCCCTCTAATTTCCCCATCACAACATTAACGCGATTCCTGACGAGAGAACGATTGGCGAAAATCGGTTTCAAGAATATCGACAGCCACCCTCCCGTACTTAATCAGTCACGCGATACCGTTCATCAACGCATTAGAAAGATTATTTCTGATCTTTCAACTGGGCGAGTAAACGTTACAAGAAACACAGATAGTGATAGCGACTCATTTTCAATGATGCACACGCAAGACCAGACTAAGTATCTCGAAGAATTACTTAGCATTGGATCTCCGGAACTCTCTGGCCAGACTGAAGACCCTGAAACATTAGACAACCCCCAACAACGCACAGATAAAACCGGTGCTGAAGACTCGTCAAACTCCCATTCCAATACTGATACCGGATCCAACAAGCCGCCCACCGGAACAAGAAAGTCAAGCTGGGAGCGCAATCACATCACCAAACCGATAAGACACTACGGACTCCCCGAGATACCTAGAGAGCACCAGAAAGCACGAGACGTGCAAGCTGAACTAACCAAGATTAATTTAAAACACACGCCTATGGCGGCCGCAGTGTTAGTTCGATTGCTAATTGAACTTACTGTTGAGCACTATGTACAAACTAACAACCTTGGTGGTGCCGCAAAAAAGGAAGCTGGGAATGGAAAAGTTGGCCTGGGGCATCGACTAATCGCATCGGCTAAGCATATGAATAAAAACAACATTCTCGACCGGGAAAAAACGGATCTCACCATCCAGCAAGCCAACAAAGAACAAATGTCGCTGCATACCCTGAACAAAGTTGTTCATAGCGAATATTTCTTTGAGGGTAAGGAGTCTCTCAATAAGTTCTGGGATAACCTTAGGCCTTTCTTGCGGGAATGCTGGAAGGCTAGCGCTTAGAATAAGGTGGTGGATCAAGGTCTAGGCCTTTTGTATAAATTAATTCTGTTGCATGACGTCTAGAACTATTATTAGCGGTGTAATATATACTAAAACGACCGCCCTTGGCCCAATGATACAGATCTTCAATCTCTGGAGTGTCATCATATGTCACTACCCACGGATACTCTATATGCTTAACAAATTCCGCTATTGATTCGTGATCACCGTGCTGATAGGCATTACGATACAGACCCCCACCTTTCGAAAAATACGGCGGGTCTAGGTATACGAGTCCAGGGTCGCTATTCGCGGCCGGCAACTGAGTAAGGAAATCAAGAGCATCTAAATTAAAGAGGCATATCCTATTGCTATATCGGCTCACAAGTTCAATTCGCTCAGAAATCGTCTTTTTGTTGAAACGTGCATCTATCTTCCACATCCCCGCTTGAGATCGGCCACCAACGACCCCTCCCGACAGTATCCCGGATCTACTTGTTCGGTTTACATACAAAGCGGCAAATCCGACATCAACCGTGGAATGCCTTTCTATCGAGTTAAGCACACCAACTTGCTTGTCGCGCTCCTCAACAGTTATAGGCGCCTGCCACAATAGACTAATCAACTCATCAGGAAAATTAAGAACCGATTCCCAGAATGCGTATACTGCCGGATCGATATCATTTATGTACACCTTCCTCACATATCCACCAAGCAAAAGATGCAAGGCTACTCCAGCACCACCAACATAAGGCTCTGCGTACCATCCACCGGAAAGGTCATTTGCACGCATGATTTCTGCCATCCATGCGCCAAGGCGACCCTTCCCCCCTGGATATCGGAGCGGACTATAGAATGGCATAAACTCTCATCATCCTATGATTTTAGGGACACCGAACGGCGTTAGGCCGCCGTACAATTTCTAAGACAATATTACCAGAAGCGATCAATACATATCAGGTGCCGTAACGTCGAGAACAAATAGGACGAAGCAGAAAGTTTAGCGGGTTATAACAACTCGGAGCGGCAGGTGTACTTGTACGTTAATCGCTAGCAATTGATGTTCTAATGCAACATTTTCGATTTTTCTTCTTTCATTTCTTCCCAAGGGATATTATGTAACTCTTCAGAATCATCAGCCACGATGTCCTCCACACACAGAGCCGCAAACCAATGAGGCAAAACTCTGCCTTTCGCGTAATCCCGTCTTAACTTCTTCGTTACTCGGAAATGCTCAATTGTATGCAATTTCTGCTTCCCACCCCACTTGGCGACATGCCCAAGCTCATTTAACATTACTGGGTCAGATATCGATTCAAGATAATCGGCTAGAATCTCCCCATAGCTGCCTCCACCATGTAGACGCGGTTGGATCAGCGCAGTAAGCACATCGCCCTTAACTACTCCAGCCCTATCTCGAATAGGATTTGGTATCTGGTCAACTCTCGTATGCAACTCATCCAGCATAGCACTCTGTTGTTCGAGCAAGGCCATCAAACTATCGACCTGCTTTTGACGGTTGTCACGAACGAGCCACCAAAGGATCATTATCCCTGGCGCCAATATCAGAATCACAAGTGTTGCCACAGTGGTGTACATAGTCACTACTACTCAATTTTGTCCAATATCTTCTTCAAAAGATCCGTATTGCTTTTGTTAACCTCTACAAGCTGATTTTTTACAAGCAACAACTCCGGGGAGCCACCTCGAAAGTCTCTAATAAGATCCCTTAATAGGCCTACAAAAGTGTTAACAACCACCGTAAGAGAGACAGTAACCCCACCAAGTTGTATCAAGCTCGCCGTTTCCACAGAAAACACCTCTCTCGGTTACTTAGATGGTGAACCTAGATGCAAGAGTTGCGTTTCGGCACGGGCGATCTTATCCTTCAGCTGCTTGAGCTCTTTCCTCGTCAACGCGAACGTGACCGATGATTTCTCGCGCTCTGACGTGATGTACTCTAGACTCATCAAAAAACCCGCAACCATACGATTATCGTTTTCTGAAACCGGAACAAACATTGGTCGTAAATCAGAAGAGAGATATGCGGCGCCAAAATCGAGCGCGCGCACATCGAGAGCATCTTGTTTTTCTTCTTCCGAAAGACAGAAGAATTTCCGGAGCTCGTCATGATCCTCGATATCTTCTTCGAGCAAAGCCCCTATTTCACTCACGACCTCACTTGGATCATGCTCTTCCTTCGTCAGGCGAGATAAAATCAAATTCGCGATCATATAAATGCTGAACACTTCAGCATCATCCATTTGATACTTGCTAGCTAACTCTTCCAACCGCGTCCCAGAAGGCTTACGCGGCTGCGCAATATCATTGCCCCGTAGCTCCCAAAGAAGCTCAACTGGTGCTTCCTTGAAGCGCTGGAGATCTTTCAGAAACGACTCATCCGACCTTAATGGCTCAGGAATCAAATGATCTTCTCGCGTTGTCAACAGCTTCGCTCCTTCTAACCTCTATTGCGTAATCTACGCGGATATCGACAGAACTTTTCCGTGCACAGCCCAAGGTGGCCCACCTGACTCCGGAGATTACCCAAATTCAGGTCGGCGACCTAGTCAGGTTCTTGCAGTAGGCAAATAATACTCCAAGACTATCGCCAAGCACTGCAAGCTTACAATACTTATACATTCTATATTAGACACCCCAAATAACCAACCTCTATAGAAAGCGCTTTTTCCTGTTAGAACAGATAGTTATACGAGCTTAGTCGCTTCCAATATGTATTCTCTGCTTTATCAGTCATTGCCCCACTCCCTCGGAATTCGACCGCCCAGCCGCAGTAATATCGAACTAAGCAAAACCGCCTCACAGACCATTGCCATAGTCTAGTGCCCAACTTCCATTGCAACTCCCAACCCGGACCTGCACGAGAGCTGGATCTCTTCCTCTAGACCGCAAGTTCCTCCGCGGCTATCTGGCTATCAAGGTGCATGTCCTCATTCGTTTAGTGTGGTGACTCTCCGTACCCACAGTCACTCTAAGGACCAAACTCATTGGCGGAGTGAGCCGTCCCCCTTATCCCACGCGCAAAAGCTTCCGCTGCTCCCACTGTTGGCTGCAAAGCCTCGCTAGGCAATAGCAATACGGCTATCAAGGAAGCCTCTTGAGATCGTAAAGCAGAGCCACCTCTGGGTGCACCTGCCGTGTTGTCTCTCCTAACTCGATTCGCCGCTCAACAGCATACGCGGTAACACTTGCGGTAACAGCCAACCCACCCGCTAGGACGGATCCGACTGGCCCAGCAACTAACGCACCCACCGTAGCTGCCGATGAAACTGCCGCCAACTGTTTCGGTTGAATGAATAACTTCGCTGTACCGACCATCGTCTGTAGCCCGTGCTTCTCAATAGCCCATTCATAATCCGCCAACATCCTCGCAATCGAATCGCTAGCTTCTAGCTTCGATGTTGCAGCCAATCCGCTATGCAGCCATTGCCTGAAAGCTGCATACTTCCAACGTGCTTGTTCATCGCTGCGAAACTCCATAACCTGCTCCCACTCCAGTCCTTCTTCTACAACCACTGGAAGCCCCTCCAACGCAGCCTGGAGTACGTAGTGTTTACCTCTGTCAAGGTGAGGCTCGATCCGCTCGCTCGAGTCGAGAACAGGAACGCAGGTAACACCCTTTTCCCTCCATACAGCCTCCACCGCCCTCAAATAATGAGCAAAATTTTCGAGCTCCGCATTGAGCACGACCGGACAGATAGTCCGAATGCTAGCCGGCGTCTCGTACTGTCTAATATTAGGTACGCAAAGCATCACTTCATCGAAAAGAAGCGCAGCCCGCTTCGCGGTATCAAGATGCGTTATCCCGCAGGTCTTGTTATAAGTTTTCCGCATACGTTTCGGCTCTCAAATGCCACCAGTCGCCATAAGTCGCCGCGTGAATTGAGGGTCCACGTGCCAAGCGCGCAAACTTGGTGGCCTTTCTAGGCCCATCACCACCCTTCTTCGACGTAATGGCGTGGCCATGTTGGACCGCTCACACTGCCTCGTCGAGGATCACGCCCGCAGCGATTTTTTTGGCGATGTCCTCGACCGAATCCTGCACCGTTGTAAAGCCTGCAAGGTCTGGCAAGATCCCACTGTACTTTTTCACATCGTCGAACGTAACATTATGTAGGACAGGGATCAGAATACTCTTGCCCAGCAATGTACCGAGCTCCCTTTCTATCCAAAACCGCCCCGTGAGGTAGGCTGGCGTGAGCAGGAAAACTCCTGATCGGGCCTTCTGTAGGCCCGCGCCCATCTGCATACTGGCATCATATGTCCAATGTGATACCGAGCGTTGCTGATTGCTGGCATGGCTCGTTAAATCACCGACACCCCCCCTGAAAAGCCTCCAAAACCCCAACCGGATCCCCAACCCCATCCACCCCAGTTAAACTCCTAGCAGGCAACTTCCTGCCACCCTCCTCATGCTCCTCCGAATTCACATACAACAACCCAGTAACAATCTCTTGCGCCTCCCGATGCCGCTCCAGATACCCAATAGCCGCCGCCCGATTGGTCGGCTCATGATCCACATCAATCTTCCTCAGCACGATGGTCGAGCCATCATGCAATTCAATCGGCATGGCCCTGCCCTTCTCGTATTCCACCTTGATCTCCTCCCGGGGCGGGATGAAATCGGTATGAATGGCCGGATGGAAGAACTCCCGGGTATGGGCGTAGCTCTTGGAGCTGCCCTGGTGGTCATTAAAGGCCACACAGGGGCTGATCACATCGATTAGGGCGAAGCCGTTGTGTTTTAGGCCGGCCTGGATGAGGGGGATGAGTTGTTCTTTGTCGCCGGAGAAGCCTCGGGCGACGAAGCCGCAGCCGAGTGTTATGGCGGTTAGGACCGGGTCGATGGGTGGGTTTTCGTTGACCTGGCCGTATTTGGCTTTACTGCCCACATCGGCGCTGGCGGAGAACTGGCCTTTGGTGAGGCCGTACACGCCGTTGTTTTCGATGATGTAGAGCATGTTTACATCACGGCGGATGGCGTGGGCGAATTGGCCGAAGCCGATGTTGAGGGAGTCGCCGTCGCCGGAGACGCCGATGAAGTGGAGTTCGGGGTTGGCGGCCTGGGCGCCGGTGGCGATGGAGGGCATGCGGCCGTGGACGGCGTTGATGCCATGGGCTTCGCGCAGGAAGTAGGCCGGGGTCTTGGAGGAGCAGCCGATGCCGCTCATCTTGGCGACCCGGAAAGGCTCGATGTCCAGGGCCCAGACGGCCTCGATCAGGCCGGCGGTGATGGAATCATGGCCGCAGCCGGCGCAGAGGGTGGACATGCCGCCTTCGTAGTCTCGGGTGGTTAGGCCGAGTTTGTTTTTGGGGAGGTTGGGGTGGTGGATTTTTGGTTTGGTCATGAAGCTCATGGGGTGGCTCCTGGAAATTCTGGCTCACGCGAAGGCGCTAAGACGCTAAGGGTTAAGGAAATCCCCCTCTGTCTCCCCCTTCCGAGCAGAGCTCGCAAGGGGGAGGACCCTGTAGCTGTGTTTGGGTCGCGGATGAATCCGCTCCTACGGGGGGTGTGTTGGGCTTTTATTCTTGGCGCCTTTGCGTCTTGGCGTGAGGAATCATTGGCTTTTAGCATGCCTCGGCCTCCTGGCAATAATCCGTGATGGTGGATTCTATGTGCATGGAGGCGATGGGGAGGCCGTTGTAGTGGAGGATGGAGACGAGTTTTTTGGCGTCGGCGTCGAGTTCGGCTTGGAGCATGCACTTTAGTTGGGCATCGCGGTTTTGTTCGATGACGAAGATGGTGTCGTGTTCGTCGATGAAGCGGCGGATGTGGTCGGTGAAGGGGAAGGCGCGGATGCGGCAGTAGTCGAATTCGGTGCCCTTCCCTTTCAGATTGTGCCGGGCTTCTTTGACGGCCAGATCGCAGGAGCCGAGGCTGATGATGCCGGCCTTGACGGGTTTGGATCGGGCGTAGTCGATGTAGGGGGCCGGGATGTGGTCCTTGGCGGTATCGAACTTGCGGCGCAGGCGGTCCAGGACGCGCTGGTATTCGGCGGCGTCTTCGGTGTAGGTGGCGTGTTCGGAGTGGCCGGAGCCGCGGGTGAAGTAGGCCCCCTTGGGGTGGACGCCGGGGAGTGTGCGCTGGGGGATGCCGTCGCGGTCCGGGTCCTGGTAGCGGCCGTAGCGGCCTTCCAGTTTGTCCAGGTCTTCGGCGGAGAGCACCTTGCCCCGGTCGGGTTGGTAGCTCTCATCCCATTTCAGTTCCGGGACCATCCATTCGTTCATGCCGATGTCGAGATCGGAGACCATGAAGACCGGGGTCTGGAAGCGCTCGGCCAAGTCGAAGCTCTTGATGGAGAAGTCGAAGGCTTCCCGGGGGTCTGCCGGGTAGAGACAGATGTGGCGGGTGTCGCCGTGGCCGGCGTAGGCGCATTCATTGATGTCCGACTGCTGGGTGCGGGTGGGCATGCCGGTGGAGGGCCCCACCCGCTGGATGTCGAAGATCACCGCCGGGATTTCGGTGTAGTAGCCGAAGCTGACGAATTCATTCATTAGGCTGATGCCGGGCCCGGAGGTGGCGGTGAAGGCGCGGGCGCCCATCCAGCCGGCGCCGAGCACCATGCCGCAGGCGGCCAGTTCGTCTTCGGCCTGGATGATCTTGTATTGAGGGGTGCCGTCTTCATCGTGGCGGTGCTTGGCGCAGAAGCTGGTGAAGGCATCCATCACGCTGGTAGAGGGGGTGATGGGGTACCAGGCGGCCACATTGGCGCCGGCGAGCATGGCGCCCAGGGCGGCGGTGGTGTTGCCGTCGACAATGACATGGCCTTTGGTCATGTCGGCTTTTTTGACGTGCAGGGGTAGCGGGCAGTCGTAGTGTTTTTTGGCGTAGTCGTAGCCGATGTGGACGGCTTCCATATTGGGTTCGACCAGCTTGGCTTTCTTCTCGCCGAAGGTTTCCTTGAGCAGTTGTTCGATGATGTCGAGATCCAGGTCCAGCAGGGCGGCCAGGGCACCCACATAGGCGACGTTTTTCATCAGGATGCGGGTGCGGGGCTCGACGAAATGATGGTTGATCATCTCGGCCAGGGGCACGCCGATGACGGTGATGTCGTCGCGGGTGATCTCGCGGTGGCGGGGCCAGGTGCTGTCGTAGAAGAGATAGCCGCCGGGGGCCAGTTCGGCCTGGTCCTTGGCGAAGGTTTCGGCGTTCATGGCCACCATGAAGTGGACCTGGCCGGCGCGGGTGAGGTGGCCGGGGTCGGTGACGCGGATTTCATACCAGGTGGGCAGGCCCTGGATGTTGGAGGGGAAGTAGTTTTTGCCCATCACCGGGACGCCCATGCGGAAGATGGATTTCATGAGCAGGGCGTTGGCGCTGGCGGAGCCGGTGCCGTTGACGGTGGCGATTTTTAGGGTGAAGTCGTTGACCTTAGGCATTAAGAACCCTCAATTACAATCGGGGCACGTAGGAGCGAATTTATTCGCGATTGGGTCAGAAACCGCCATCGTGCCCTCCGAGAGCCGGTCGCGGATGAATCCGCTCCTACGGGGGTTCGTTTGCATTTGGCTTCTATGGTCATCAGGCGCGTTTTTTGTCGGGGGTGCGGGCGGCGACTTCGTCGCTGACTTTGGGGATGAAGACTTCGCCGTGTTTCATGTCCCAGGCGGCGGTGGGGCAGCGTTCGGCGCAGAGGCCGCAGTGCACGCATTGGTCTTCGTCTTTGATCATGTGGCGTTTGGTCTGGGGTAGCTTGGCGGAGACGTAGATGTCCTGGTCCGGGTTGTTGGCCGGGACCTTGAGGCGGCTGCGGACGGATTCTTCTGATTCTTCTTCATCGATGTGCAGCATGGTGAGGCATTGGGTGGGGCAGATGTCGATGCAGGCGTCGCACTCGATGCACTTTTCGTTGAAGAAGATGGTCTGGATGTCGCAGTTGAGGCAGCGCTCCACTTCCACTGCCCACTCTTCCTGGCCGAAGCCCAGTTCCACTTCGATGTTCACATTCTTGAAACGTTTTTTCATGTCCACGTGAGGAACCAGGCGGCGTTCCTCGGGGGCGTACTGGTTGGAGTAGGCCCATTCGTGCTGGCCCATTTTGACGGTGTGCACATCCACGGCATTGGGCAGGCGTTGGGTGATGTCTTCGCCGTTGACGTATTTGTGGATGGAGATGGCCGCCTCGTGGCCGTGGCGCACAGCCCAGATGATGTTCTCCGGGCCGAAGGCGGCATCGCCGCCGAAGAAGACGCCCGGGCGGGTGGACTGGTAGGTGATCTTGTCCACCAGGGGCACGTCCCATTCATTGAATTCAATGCCGATGTCCCGCTCGATCCAGGGGAAGGCGTTTTCCTGGCCGATGGCGAGGATGACGTCATCGCAGGGCAGGAAGATTTCATTGATGACCTTGCTCTTCTGGCGGCCGTCTTTTTCGAAGTACTCCAGCACCTCGAAGGTCATGCCCTTGAGTTGGCCGTCTTCCATGACGAAGGCCTTGGGGGAATGACAGGTCATCAATTCCACGCCTTCGTCCAGGGCGTCTTCCAGTTCCCATTCCGAGGCCTTGAGCTGGTCGCTGGGTTTGCGGGCCATGACACGGACATCATGGGCGCCCAGGCGCAGGGAGGTGCGGCAGCAGTCCATGGCGGTGTTGCCGGCGCCGATGATCAGCACCTTCTTGCCGATGGATTCGATGTGCTCAAAGGCCACCGATTCCAGCCAGTTGATGCCGATATGCACCCGGCCCGTGTCTTGGGCCTCGTCGCGGCCTTCCAGCTTGAGGTCCTTGCCGCGGGGGGCGCCGGCGCCGACGAAGACGGCGTCATAGCCCTCTTCCAATAAGGCCTTCATGGATTGGATGGGGCTGTTCAAGCGCAGGTCCACATCCATGTCCAGGATGTTGTCGATCTCTTCATCCAGGACATTGGGGGGCAGACGGAAACGCGGGATGTTGGAGCGCATCAGGCCGCCGGTGACATCCAGCTTTTCGAAGATGGTGACTTCATAGCCCAGCGGCGCCAGGTCATTGGCAACAGTCAGCGAGGCACAGCCGGCGCCGATGCAGGCGATCTTTTTGCCGTTTTTCTTTTTCGGGGCCTGGGGCAGGCGCTCGGCAATGTCGTCTTTGAGGTCGTAGGTGACCCGTTTGAGGCGGCAGATAGCCACTGGCTTTTCATCGTCCACCCGGCCCCGGCGGCAGGCCGGCTCGCAGGGGCGGTCACAGACCCGGCCCAGAATGCCCGGGAAGACATTGGAGTCCCGGTTGAGCATATAGGCGTCGGTGTAACGGCCCTGGGCGATGAGGCGGATATAGCCGGGGACATCGGTGTGTGCGGGACAGGCCCACTGACAATCCACGACCTTGTGGAAATAGTCAGGGTGGTAGGTATCAGTCGGTTTCATGCCGCGCTCCGGCAGTGGCGGGCAAACGTCAATGTGCCCCTTCTCTCTAAAGCTAGCCCCGCCGGGGGCGGCGGTCAAGCACGCCCCGCCGTGACGGGGCATCCATTTAGCGGGGCATTACGGCCGATGCGTGATGATCAAACCTCCCTGGCGCGGTACTCAGCCCTGCCTGGATATAGCCGGTTCCGCCTGCGCCAGCATCCACAGGTCATCCCGGTCCACGGCACGATCAAGGAGTTGCTTGTATTGAATCAATTCCCGGCGGGGCATCACTTTCATGCGCAGGTCGAAGGGCTCTCGCAATTCATATTGGGCGAGATCTACTTCCAGGGGGTGCCATTGGCCTGTGTCAGCACGCTGGATGTATGTATCACTGGCGCTGCCAATCTCAATCACTATTCCCTCTATTACGAACTGGGCATAGACCACATCCCACTGCCCGCCCACATGACGATCAAGGGGCTTGCTTTGATACGCCTGCCATTCCCGGGCGATCTCATGTAAATCGCTTTCCGGCACCAGCAGGTCGATGTCATTCAAGGGGCGCCAGGCGCCGTGGGCGATGGCCGCCAGGCCGCCCACGATCAGATAGTCTACCTCCCGGTCCCAAAGCATGGATAGCAGCTGGACAAGCGCCTCCCGGATGCCGGCTTCCCGCTGTTTCGACGTACTCAAATCGTCCATATCACTCTCCGTCTTCCTGGCCCTCCTCGGCCAGCAAAATCACTGATGCCCGGAACCAACACAGGCAACAAGAAACAGCAACCAGCCCGGCGACAGCTGATGGTGACTCCCCGTTTCAGCATTCGCCTTTCGCCCGATATAGCGTAATAGCTCGGTAGAACAGCGATGTTATCTCATGGCCAGCGCTTGTCAAGCGCCGATCTTCCCAATAAGCGAAGGACACATGGCCAAACCGCTCCCGAATACCTAGGATGGTGGCTCACCGACATTGGAGACTGCCCATGGGATTGCCAAAGCGCTTGCTCACCCCCGTCCTTCTGACCACCCTGCTCATGACGGGCCCGTCGCTGGCCGGCCCGGAGACACTACCCGAGGAGCAGCAGGCCTTCTGGGAACGATTCCAGGATTTATGCGGCAAGGCCTTTGCGGGCGAGATTTCGGATGTGACGCCCTATTACGAGGACGGCGTGGTGGACCGGGAGCTGCGCATGCAGGTGATGGAGTGCGAGGAAGATCGCATCCACGCCCCCTTCCATGTGGATGACAACCATTCCCGTAACTGGATCCTGACCATCGTGGACGGGACCATCCGCCTCAAGCACGATCACCGCTATGAGGACGGCACGGAAGAGGACATCAGCCAATACGGTGGCGATGCTCCCACCCCGGGCCTACCCACCCGCCAGATCTTCCCGGCCGATGAACACACCGCCGAGATTCTGCCCAAGCGGGCGGACAACTTCTGGTTCTTCGATTTCGTGGACGAGGACACCCTGCAATACGGGGTCCACTGGCCCAAGTACGGCCATTCCATCCGGGTGGAGTTTGACCTGTCGGAAACCATCCCCGCCCCGCCCCGGCCGTGGGGGTATGAAAATGACTCGCCAGACCGCTAGCAGACGACAAGCCCTCTGCTTGATTGGCCCGCCCTGGCAGACCGTCAGGCGGGCCGGAATTCCTCAAGCAACTGGGCCAGCGGCTCAAGCTGCTCCGGTTTGAGTTCGGCTGCCTGCTGAAATGCCGTCAGGAAGGCCTGGCGCATTGCCGGGTTGTCCTCGCCCAGGAGATGTGCGGGCAGCTTTTTCATGCTGTGCTCGATATGGCGGCGCAGGCGGTTGAGCAAGGCCGATCGGGGAATAATAGGCACGGGATAGAGCCCTTCCAGATCGATCAAGGCGGCTTCGGGCGTATCGCTATCCGACCATTGCAGGATGAAGTTGTGGCTCGCCGGGTCCTGGTGGTGGACCCGATGCTTGTACAGTTGCCCGAACAATCGGCCCATGGCGCCGGCGACCCGGGCGATTTCTTCATGGCTGCGTTTTGGATCGGCCAGCCAGAGATCCAGGCGATCTCCCTGCACTTCCCGGGTGGCGACGAAACTGGCCGAGGGCTGGGAATCGGTGGATGACAAGCGCCCCCAGGCCACCGGCTCGGAATGGGGAATACTCGCTTCACTGAGAATGCGAGAGACCCGCTCCACGTGGCGGGCGGGCCGCAGGCGGTTGCGAACGCGGGTACGCAGGGTGTGGCCGGGCATGACCTTGATGAAATAGTGGGCACCGGAGGGGCAGCGAACCCGCTCCACCAGGCCTCGGCCCTTCGCCTTCTGGCGCAGACGCAAGGCCTTTTGGCGGAATCCGCCGGGGTCACAACGATCAAGCACACCCTGGGAAAAGCGTTTCAGACAGCCGGCATTCTCCAACATGGTAGTCTCCTCGGTGCCGAGCCCGGCGATTCGGTCCGGCGCCGGGCTCGAAGCGCCTGTTGACAGGCTTTCGGGGAGAAGCAATTATACGGACTGACGAGTCCGTCCGCAAATATTGACAGGATGAACGGTTTCGCCATGCATGAAAAAAAGCCACGGGTGAGAAAAAGCAGCGAGGAAAGAAAGCGGGAGATCCTGGCCGCCGCCCAGTCAGAATTTGCCAGGGTCGGTTACCGCTGTACCGATGTTCAGAACATCGCCGATGCCGTGGGTGTTGGCAAGGGCACCATTTACCGCCATTTTCCCTCCAAGGAGGGGCTGTTCCAGGCCGCTGTTACCCAGGCCCTGGATGAGCTCAAGTCTGCGGTGGAAAGCTCGGTTGCCGATCTGAGCGATCCGCTGGAGATTCTCCGAACGGCCTTGTGCCACTACCTGACCTACTTCGCCGCCAACCCGGATCTGGTGGAGCTGTTCATCCACGAGCGGGCGGAATGCGGGCAGGCGGTCAAACCGCTCTACTTTGTCCGAACGGACCGGGAGCAAGCGGACTGGTCGGCCCTGTTACAGCAGCTACAGGCACAAGGGCGGGTGCGCCAGGATCACGATTGTGAACAGCTGAGCCGGATTCTGGGGGAAATGCTCTATGGCGCCGTACTCAGCCACCGCCTTTCCGGCTCGCAAACCTCACTGACGGAGAAAGGCCCGGTCATTCTGGACATCTTCCTCAACGGCATCATGGAACCCGACTGCCAATAGATTTCTTCCCGACTAAATACGGATTAAACAAAAGGGAGCAAACATGAAAGGGAGTGCTCGTTATTCCCCGGCCGGCCGGGGTCTTCTGCTGGGGTTCATTTTTGCAATCTTGGTGTCCCATGGCACGGCTGCGTCCGCCCAAGGCATGCTCGGCCCCATGCCGGGTCAGGAAACAGATGGCATGAAACCCACCCGGGTCAGTGTGGGGGCTGGCGCCATGATCTTCCCCGAATACCAAGGCAGTAGTGATTATCGTGCCCTGCCCCTACCGATGGTACAGGCCAACTGGGGAAATCGAGCCAGCCTCGGGATGGCCCAGGGCTTTCAGTACAACTTTTTCAACCATGAACGCTGGCAGGCCAGTACCTTTCTCCGCTACATGGGAGGGCGCAATAACAGCGGCGCTCTGTCAGACATAGAACGCAAGGATGGTGGTCTGGCGAGCGGCGGGCGGCTTCGCTTGCGTCTTGGCCCGGTCAGCGTCAGCAGTACGGTTCAAACACCGCTGAGCGGCGACATATCCGGGAGCCAGGCCAATCTGGCGGCCACGTTCATGGGTATGTCCCCCGGCTCCCGGTGGATATACACCGTCGGCCCTTCCATTACCTGGACCAGCGATAATCGCAGCAATGGACTCTACGGCCTGAATGAGAGTGATGCACAAACCCTGGGTGTCTCACCCTATGAGGCCGAATCGGGCATCAGCGCTAGCCGCTTGACCATGACACTGACCCGGGTTATTTCCAAGCAGCAAACGGCCACTGCCATTATCAGCATGAATTATCTGCAGGGGGATGCGGCCAACAGCCCGCTCATTCAAGACCTGGGAGAACGCCGACAAGCCATGGGCGGTGTCATTCTCAGTTGGCACTTCTAGGGCTCCCGGACCATGATCCAAGCGTCATCCCGGCGGGTTTTATTTTTTTCACTCCCGCTTTTACTCGCAATCTTGTAACAGCTCCCCGGCCAGGTCCATGGCCCGGGATTCCTGGGCAGGCGTCAACGGGTGATCGGGGTTGCGGGACTGTCGGGCCGGGTCACTTTCTCCCTGGAGCCGGCCAGCGGTGTAACGGTGAGCAAAGCCTTCCAGCTGCCAGGCGATGGCCTCATCCGCATCGGTATGGTCCCCCACATGCAGGCCTTCGGTCACCGGTGACTGACGAGAAAAGTGGGCCCCCATGGAATACAGGGCCCGATGGTCGCAGGCCTCGCGTAGTTGTCGGGCGTAATCCTGCCGGTAGGCCAGGCGCTCATCGGTACTCTCAATGTCCATGTCTTCTGGCGGGGGGACCGGTGTAGAGCGGCCGAAGACCACGTCATACATCGCCTCCGCATGCCCGGCTTCGGCCGAACGCCAAAGCCAGCGAGACTGGGCTTGCATGGCAACATTGGCGTTCCAGAGTTCACTTTCCCGGCAAGGACCCTCAATGGCCTGATACTTATCCCTGGTCTCCTGCAATCCCTGGATAGTTTCCGGGTCATTGGCCTCTGCCAACTGATTCTCCAAGTCCTCCATCACCATGGGGCTGTGCATGCAGTGCTCGGCTAACTCAAACAGTTGATACCCCGCATGCACATCGCCCGCCTCGAAACGATCCACCAGCTCGACGTAGAGGGCATCCACATCACTGATGGCATGCCAGTCCAGGGCATCGCCCCCCCTGGTGAGACCCGTATCCGATATTGCATCCTCTTCAAAGGTCTCGCGCGGAGAAGAACTTTGGTCTGTTCCCCTTGCTTCCTCGTGCACCTGACCCTGCTGATCGTCCTCGGATTGCGCCAACGGCTCGGCCATCTCGATCCCCGAATCCGGGGCAGACAGATCGCCCCCATTACGCAAAAAAACAATCACGGTCACCAGCACGGCCACAATGACGATAATGGCAGACAAACGAAAGAACATGCCCCCCCTTTCAGATAATTCAGTGACAGGCCGGTCGGCCTAATCACATTCCTGGACAATTTGCTCAGCCAGCAGCTGGGCATCCATTTCTTCAGCCGATGTCAGCGCATGATCCGCACGCCTTGCGGCGTGGGCGGGCCGGGGCTCATTCTGGACCAGGGCCGCTGCATAGCGGTGGGCGAAGCCTTCCATCTGCTGGGCCGTATCCCCGTCCACGTCCGTGAACTGCCCCATCTCCAGCCCCTCGGTGACTCCGGAATCACGGGACAGATGAACCCCCATGGAATAGAGGCCGTCCGCGTGGCAGGCATCCCGAAGCTGCTGGGCGTATTCCTGCCGCCGGGCTTGACGCGTCTCTTCATCGCCGTGGTCCAGATCATCCATCGACGGACCTGAGCCCCATGTCCCGAAAACCACGTCATACATGGCATCGGGATGCCCACGCTCCGCCGAATGCCAGACCCAGTTCACTGCTTCCTGCGTGGCGGTATGGGGCGTTTCAAAACGGCTGTTGCGACAGGGCTCCTGCATGGCGGATAACTTCTCCAACCGCTCCTGGATGTTCTGACGCTCTCCGGGAGAATCGGCCTCTTCCAAATCGCTTTCAAGCCGATCAAGATGGTAGACAGCATGCTGGCAATCCATGGCCAATTCATGCAGGTAATAGGCGGCGTTTGGGTTGCCGTCTTCATGAGCCGCTTCCAAGCGCCCGGCCAATGTATCCACGTCACCCAGGTTATGCCAATCCGGCTCCTCAATCAGCACCTCTTCCCGATCATTCCCAGGCGTTTGTTCATCGTCCGGCTCGGGCGTCGGCGTATCCTCATCGGAAGCCAGGGCCTGTTCCTGCCCTTGATCATCCGTTTCAGGCACCTGGTCTGGTGCTTCTTCCGCCTCGGTGATCACGGAATCATCCGGGGCCTCTTCTTCATTCTCGTTCAGCAACCAGACCAGACCGAGCAGAATTGCGAGAGAGATAATCATCAAAATCAGCATCTGACGAGACATAAGCAAGCCTCAACACACTTCAATTTCAACTGACTGAACATCATTATCGATTGCTAACGCGTGCCAGATAGCGATCCAGATGATTGGCAAAAGTCTGGCGATCGGCCTTGGACAGCGGGGGTGGCCCACCGGATTGAATGCCGCTGCTGCGCATTGTCTCCATGAAATCCCGCATGTTCAAACGCCCCCGGATGTTTTCCGGGGTAAAGCATTCACCGCGCGGGCTGATGGCCTCGCCGCCCTTCTCGATCACCTCCGCCGCCAAGGGGATATCACTGGTGATGACCAGATCGCCCACCGAAACCAACCGCACAATCTCATCGTCCGCCACATCAAAACCACTGCCCACCTGCTGTTGCCGAATATAGGGCGAACGTGGAACCTGGATGGCTCGATTGGCCACCAGCGTCAGCAGTATGCGGGTGCGCTCCGCCGCCTTGAACAGGATTTCCCGGATCACCACCGGGCAGGCATCGGCATCCACCCAGATACGGGGTCCGTCTTTGTCGTCTCTGTCTATAGCCATGGTGGCAGCGGCAATCCCTTCTCGGTCAAAAAGCTTGGGTTGAACAATTTCTTCTCATAGCGGCTGGCCGAATCACACAAGATGGTGACGATGGTATGGCCCGGGCCCAACTGCCTGGCCAGGCGGATGGCGCCGGCCACGTTGATACCACTTGAGGCGCCGAGATAAAGCCCTTCCTTGCCGATCAGATCCCACAGCACGGGAAGCAGCTCGGTATCCGGAATATTGAAGGCCTCGTCGATGGGCGCGCCTTCCAGGTTGCCGGTTACCCGGTTCTGGCCGATGCCCTCGGTAATGGAGCTGCCGCTGGACTTGATCTCGCCGTGTTTGATCCAGTGGTAGATGCCTGCCCCGTCCGGATCCGCCGCCGCAGTAACGACCGGGCGATCCTGTTCCTTGAGCCAGGCAGAGACCCCGGCCAAGGTGCCCCCGGTACCCACCGCACAGATAAAGCCATCCAGCTTGCCATCCAATTGCGCCCAGATTTCAGGGGCGGTGGACTGGTAATGGCCGTCCCGGTTGGCGGTGTTATCCCATTGGTTGGCGTAATAGACCCCGTGGGGATTGTCCAGAGACTCAGCCAGGCGGCGGGCTTGGTGAACATAGTTGTCCGGGTTCTTGTAGGGCACCGCCGGGACCGTGCGAAGATCGGCCCCCATGCCGCGCAGGGCGGATTGCTTCTCCTCGGACTGGGTCTCGGGCATCACGATAATGGTCTTGAGCCCTTGGCTATTGCCCACCAGGGTCAGGCCGATACCGGTATTGCCGGCCGTGCCTTCCACCACCGTGCCGCCGGGCTCGATCAAGCGGCGCTCCAGGGCATCCTGGATCAGGTATTTAGCCGCCCGGTCTTTCACCGAACCGCCGGGGTTCATGAACTCGGCTTTGCCGTAGATCTCGCAGCCGGTCAGCTCGGAAGCCAGGCGCAAACGGATGAGTGGCGTGTTGCCCACCGCCTCGGCAAACTGTCGGGGGTTGTTCATCGACAAATTTCCTCGTAACAATGGAACAGGACTACCCTATCACCACGACCTCGCCGGAGCAGCGAAACGAAGCAAACTATTGGCAGGAGCATCGAAACATGCAGGAAGCGTATTTCACCCGTGAAGGAACGCGGCTATTTTATCGTCATTGGGAGGTGGGCGATCATGCTCCGGCCCTGGTGATGTGTCATGGCCTGGCCAGCAACGGCACCCGCTGGCGGGAATTCGCTGAAGCCATGGCGGGCTCCGGCTGGCAGATTCTCTGCCCGGACCTCAGGGGCAGCGGAGGTTCCCTCTATCGCGGCCGCATCAATGCTGACATCTGGGCCGATGACCTGGCGGCCCTGCTGGACCATCAGGGCATCAGTCGAGCGGTGGTGGGTGGTCACTGCCTGGGTGCCAACCTGGCCCTGCGCTTCGCCCAACGCCATCCAGACCGTTGCCGGGGACTGGTACTGGTGGAGCCCATGTTTCCCACCGCCCTATACGGCCGTCTCAAACGGCTGGCCCGGATGCGTTACATCCTGCCGCTGCTGGCCTGGCCAATTCTGGGATTCAACAAGCTGGGCATCTATCGCCGGAATCTGCCCCGGCTGGATCTCACTGAACTGGATCACAACACCCGCCAAGCCATGGAAGCCCTGGGGGGCCACGAGGCCATCCGGAAACGCTATGCCAAACCCAGCCGAGACACCCTCTACCTGCCGGCCGCCGCCTATCTTCAATCGCTCAATCAGGTCTTGCGGCCCATGCCGCCCCTCCACAACATCAGGCAACCTGCCCTGGCCCTGCTCTCCAGCGGCGCCCTGTTCGGCGACCTGGCCCTGACCCGGGAAAAGCTGAACGAGATGCCCCATATCCGGATCAAGGAGCTAAGCGCCATGCACTGGATTCCCACCGAACAACCCGAAGCCATGGTGGAACATATTCGGGCATGGCTGGAAACACTGGCCCGGCAGGATAGAGACTAAGCCCGGACCTCAGGGCCGCTCGGGATCTACAGGATATGCTGAAGGCCATCGACAGCACCGCTTATGTCCGGCGGGGTCATCATCCAGACAATTTGATGTAAATCAAGCCCGATCCGAAATTGACCTGTGTCAATGCTGGCCCTCGGCACCCCCGGCACACTCCTTTTCAGGCTGACAAAAAACAGCCTGACTCCGAGCATTCGTAGCCTGTAGCCAGCAGCTGGTATGGCGCGGATGCCGCCGGCCGACGGGGATCCTCCCGGCGGTAGCGGCCAGGGCAGTGTGGGGAAACCCGACTGCCTCCCGGCTTTGGAAAGGAGTGTGTATGAACACCCGGCACCCAGACCATCCGTCCCGTACGGATGCTGTTCCGCTACGCCACATCAGTCAGCTGGCAGGCAGCAACCCGGCCGATGACCGCACCGATCTGGAAGACCGCTTTGGGCGTCGTTTTGCCTACCTGCGTCTGTCCATCACCGATGTCTGCAACTTCCGCTGCGAGTACTGCCTGCCTAATGGCTATCAAGGCAAGCCCACCGGCTTTCTGCATCAATCGGAGATCGAACGGCTGGTCAGTACCTTTGCCGAACTGGGCATCCGCAAGATCCGGATTACCGGTGGTGAGCCCCTGGTCCGCAAGGACGCCCTGGAGATCATCGCCCATGCCGCCGCCACCCCCGGGATCGAGAAGGTCGCCTTGACCACCAATGCCTTTAACCTGGCGGATCAGGCGGAAAAGCTGAAACAAGCGGGGCTGTCTGCGGTGAATGTCAGCCTGGACAGCCTGGATCCGGCTGGTTTTGAGCGCATCACCGGCGACAAGCGCCACGCCAAGGTCATGGCCGGGATCGATGCGGCCCTGACGGCCGGCATCGACACCGTCAAGATCAACACGGTGCTGCTGGCCGGGCTCAATGACCATGAATTACCCGATTTCATGGAATTCGTACGCAGCCGCCCGATATCGGTGCGCTTCATTGAGCTCATGCAAACCGCCGATAACGGGGATTATTTCCGAAAGCGGCATGTAAGCGGTGGCGAAGTGGCGGAACAGCTGCTGGCCGCCGGCTGGTCACCGATCAAGCGCGGCGAGACCGATGGCCCGGCGGTGGAATACGCCCACCCCGACTATGCCGGTCGCATCGGCCTGATCACCCCCTACGCGGCGGGCTTCTGCGACGGCTGCAATCGGCTGCGGGTGACCGCCCGAGGGGGGCTGCGTTTGTGCTTGTTCGGCAACGGCACCCATGACCTGCGCCCCCTGCTGCAGGATGATGCCGACCGCCCTGCCCTGAAACAAAGCATCTTCGATGCCCTGTTCCAGAAGGATGTGTCGCATTTCCTGCACAAGGGGGATTACGGCGATACTCCCAACCTGGCCAGCACCGGCGGGTAAAAACCCAAGCACCGTAGGAGCGGATTTATCCGCGATCCTGTATCGAGCCATGATCGCGAATGAATTCGCTCCTGCGGGGGCGGCACAAATACAAGATAAAGGCAGACCGACAATGAACGAATCGAATTACCGGATGGTGGATGTAGGCGGAAAACAGGTCACCCGTCGGCGGGCAATTGCCACCGGGCGGATTGTGGTGGGCCCGGAAGTGATGGCCTATCTCAAGCAGGGAGAACTGCCCAAGGGCGATCCTCTGCGTCTGGCCGAAGTGGCCGCCATTCTGGCCGCCAAGAAAACCCCCGACCTGCTTCCTCTCTGCCATCCCCTGATGCTGGATCACGTGGGTCTGTTGTGTCAGTTGAATGAATCGGTTGAGGCCGTGGATGTCTATGCCACGGTGGTCACCAGCGCCCGTACGGGGGTGGAGATGGAGGCCCTGGCTGCGGTCAATGCCGCCCTGCTGACCATCTGGGACCTTTCCAAGCCCATTGAGGCGGCCTTGACCATCACCAACGTCAAGCTGCTGCTCAAGGAAGGTGGCAAGTCCGGGCGCTGGGAGCATCCCGAGGGCCTGGACGGACTGCCCGACAGCCTGGCCCGGGAGCTGGCCGCATAATGTCTGTGCTTGATCGCATAAGCCCCGACTGGCCCCCCCGTTTCCGCCGCAGGCTCGGGGACGTGGGCGGCGCCTTTGCGGATGGCGCGATGCTCTTTCCCCTGCTGTTGGCCCTGGCCTGGCAGACCGGGGGCTCGGTGGTGGTCATGCTGGCCACCACGGGGGTGGCCTATATTGTCACCGGCTGGCTGTTTCGCCTACCCATTCCCGTCCAGCCGTTGAAGTCCCTGTCCATCATGGCCATTGCCGCCGGGGCCAGCGCCCAGGAATTACAGGCGGCGGGACTGCTGCTGGGGGCGATTTATTTCACCATCAGTTTCATGAATGTGAATCGCCTGGCCGGCCGCATCCCGGATGTACTGGTGCACGGTTTTCAGCTGGGGCTGGGCATCATGCTGTTGCTCACCGCCGTCAAGCTCATGGGCGGCAACTGGCATGAAATGGCCCTGGTGGCGTTCGCGGGGGCGCTGGTGATTGGCTTGAGCCGCCTCAGCGGCCTGCCCTTTCTGGGTGTGATCGCCATCTGCGGTCTGCTGTGGGGCATCTGGCATGCCGATGTACCCATCGTCGGGGATCACGCCAGTACCCTGCGACCCAGTGTGGTGGCCTTGATGGTGTTGCCACAGATTGCCTTGACGCTGACCAACTCGGTGCTGGGCACCCAGCGGGCCGCCAACAGCTACTACGGCGAGGCGGCCTGGCGGGTGACCCCCCGCCGCCTGCTGACTTCCCTGGGGCTGGGCAATCTGGTGGTGGGGGCCCTGGGAGGCATGCCCTACTGCCACGGCTCCGGGGGGGTTACCGCCCATTACCGGGGCGGAGCCCGTAGCTGGCTGTCCAATGTGGTCATCGGCAATGCCCTGCTGTTACTGGCCGCCGCCCTGCTGATTGGCGGCGGGGGCCTGCCGGAGTATCCACCGGCACTCCAGGCCCTGCTGTTGGGGGTGATCGGTGTCTTTCATATTCAGCTGACCTACGCCAGCTGGCGCCGTTGGGATACGGCATTGATTCTGGTGGTTATGGGTAGCACCGCCCTGTTGGCCCAGAGCATGCTCTGGGTGCTGGTGGCGGGCGTGGCCGCACTGACCGCCCGCTGGATTGTTCAAACCCTGGCCGGTCGACACTCTATCGAGGGTCCATCGGTGGGCAAACCATCAAGTTGAGGTAAGACCATGACTCGCAAGATCGACGTCAAACTCTATGGCGCCTTTCGCCAGTACAGCCCGAACAAATCGGTGACCGTAAGTCTGCCGGCAGAGGCCACGGTATCGTCCCTGCGCCAGGCATTCGCTGAACAATTCGATGACGACAATGCCCGGGCCCTGCTCAAGGCCTCGGCCTTTGCCACGGATGAGGCGGTGCTCGACGAACAGGAACCGGTGCCGAGTGACAAGCCGCTGTCTATCCTGCCTCCTGTATGTGGGGGGTAGCGGCGAGCGAAGCAAGGCTGAATCATTGGGTGCACTAAATAGTGCATTTTGGAATACAGGAACTGAATGATGACAATTCATGTAGATACGAAAAACGAAGCGCTGTCCACCGAGGCTGCCCTGGCGCATTGCTCGGCGCCGGGCCACGGCGCGGCGGATCTTTTCATCGGCCGCGTCCGGGACCTGAACCAGGGACGCGCGGTGAATGCGGTGAGCTATGACCTGCACCCCCTCTTGTGCTGCAATGTCTTTCGCGAAATCTGCGAGGAAGCCCGGGCCGAGTGGGGCGAGGCCCTGCATTTCTGGCTGGAACACCGCCAGGGCCGCCTGGCCGTGGGTGACGACAGTGTGGTGGTGGCGGTGAGCTCCCCCCACCGGGATGAGTCTTTCAAGGCCTGTCGTTATCTGGTGGAGCAAATGAAGCACCGGGCCCCCATCTGGAAGCAGGAGCATTATGTGGATGGCGACAGTGCATGGGTCCAGGGCCATGCCCTCTGCAGCCACGGTTAATCCCATGCCGGACTTTGCCGGACTGGTACTGGCCGGCGGGGCCTCTTCCCGCATGGGCCGGGACAAGGCAGCGCTGCCCTGGCGAGGCCGCACCCTGCTGGACCATGCGGTGCAAACCCTGGATGCCGCCGGGGCCGCCCCGGTGCTCGTCTCCGGTGAGCGGCCGGCTTATGACTACGTGCCGGATCAGTATCCCGCCTGCGGCCCCCTGGGGGGGCTGGCCTCGGTTCTATCTCAGCGACCCGGACTTCAGGGCCGGATACTGGTGGTGATTCCGGTGGACACCCCGGGGCTGGACCGGGATGCCATCCATGCCTTGGTCGAGACCATCCACGGGGGCGCAGCCGCCGCCTGCTTCACCCATCATCCCCTGCCCCTGGCCGTTCGGGTCGATGACACCCTCCAGCATCATCTGGAGACCATTCTGAACGGCGAAGGAAAAAAGGCAGTCCACGGGCTCCAGGATATGATCCGTTTCCGGGTGCTGCCGGACGGCGGCTGGGACCTGAGCAATGTGAATACCCCGGAAGAATGGCAACGCTTTACCGAGGTGGCCGGTTGAGTGGCAAAGGTCTATGGCCCATTGGACTGGCCATCTATCTCTTGATGCTGCCGGTCACCGGCGTGGTCCCGGTGCTGGAGGAATTGACCGGCGGGCGGCATCCACAGCTGTCGGATTTCGACAAGCATCTGTTCATGGTGGCCAATATGGCTGCCGCCGTGGTTCTGGCCCCCCTGGCGGGCCGCCTGTCCGACCACCTGGGCCGCCGCCAGCCGATTATCGTCGGCGTGATGCTGGCCAATGCCCTGGTGCTGGTATTGCTGGCCAATGACGCCTCCTATTGGACCCATCTCCTGCTGCGTTTTTTTGATGGCGCCCTGCATATCACGGCCCTGACCCTGCTCATGACCATGGCCATGGACCGGGCCCGGCTGGCCAGTACGGGTCGAGCCATGGGTGTTGCCGGTGCCAGTTTGACCCTGGGAGTGGCCACCGGGGCCCCACTGGGCGGTTTGATCGGCCAGGGCGAGGCCATCCATGTCCTTTACGCCGGTGCGGGGCTGTCCCTGGTGCTGGCCCTGTGGGTGTCCGGTCTTGAAGAGGCCCCCCACCGGCCGCTGCGGAGTAATGATGAGCGCGCCCCGGTCAGAAAACTGCCCTGGCGGGCGCTGCTGCTGCCCTATGTCTTCACCTTCGCCGACCGGCTGTCGGTGGGCTTCATCATCTCCACCATGGTGCTGTACATGCGCACGGTTTTGGCGGCCGAACCCAACCAGATCGGAGCCCTGATGGGCAGCTTCATGCTGCCCTTCGCCCTGCTGACCTATGTCTTCGGGCGCCTGGCCAAACGCTTTCGACCCCTGCCCATGATGATGAGCGGCAGCGCTTTGTATGGCCTGGCATTGCTGGCCCTGGCTCTGGCACCCCTGCCCCTGTGGTGGCTGCTCATGCCCCTGGGCGGTGTGGCGGCAGCGCTGATGTTCGCCCCTTCCCTGGTGCTGACCGCCCAGGCCGCGGGCGAAGACAACCGGGCCATGGCCATGGGCGGCTTTCATGCCGCCGGCTCACTGGGCTTTCTGCTGGGGCCCCTGGTGGGTGGCGGCACCCTGGCGCTGGCCGGCTGGCTGGGCTACTCGGGCTGGCTGGCTGCCTTTCTGCTGATGAGTGCCCTGCAATGGCTGTGCGTCTTGCTCTTCCTGCCCCGGCTCCTGAGGGAGCGGGGAATTGACCCACATCAACCGTCATCCGCCTCGCCAATGCCATGATGGATCCCATGAAACATTCTCTGGAACGCTACGCTCGCCAAAGCCGCCTGCCGGAAGTGGGCGATGCCGGCCAACGCCGACTGGCCGCCAGCCGAGTGCTGTGTATCGGGGCCGGCGGCCTGGGCTGCGGGGCCTTGCCCTATCTGGCCGGTGCCGGGATTGGGCGCATCACCATCATTGACGATGACCAGGTGGAAATCAGCAATCTCCAGCGCCAGGTATTGTTCAGCGAGGCCGATGAAGGCCGCCCCAAGGCCGAGGCGGCAGCAGAGCGGCTCCGCGCCCTCAATGGGGATATCGAGATAGAGGCCGTGACCCAACGCCTGGACAGCGGCAATATCCAGGCCCTGTTCGAGGGTCACGATGTGGTCATCGATGGCAGCGATAATTTTGATACCAAGTTCCTGGCCGGTGATGCGGCGGTGAAATTCGGCGTGCCCCTGGTCTATGGCTCGGTGGTTGGATTCGAGGCCCAGGTCACCGTGTTCGACCCGGATCAGGGCCCTTGCCTGCGCTGCCTTTTCCCCTCGCCACCCGACACCTGGGTGCCCAATTGCGCGGAGAACGGAGTCCTCGGCCCTTTGGTGGGGATGGCCGCCTCGCTTCAGGCCACCCAGGCCATCGAAATACTGCTGGGTGAAACCGGCAATCAGGCTTTGTCACCGCTCATTGGTCGGCTCTGGATGCTGGACGCCCGGGACATGGACAGTCGGACCCTGGCCATCCACAAGCAACCAGCCTGCCCCTGTTGCAGTCGTCCACCGGAATCCATTGCATTACCCAGGGCGGAAAGCTCAGCCGGGCTCAATATCCCGGCCACCGAAGCGGCCCAGCTGGAAACCGTCCAGTTTATTGATATTCGCGAACCGGATGAGTGGGCTCGGGAACATATTCCCGGCGCCCGTAACCTGCCGCTGTCGCAGCTGCTGGCCGGGGAAACCCCAACCATCAAGAAGGATGAGGTTTGCGTGGTTTACTGCGCCCAGGGTGTGCGGGGTGAGACCGCCGCCCGCCTGCTGGCCGAACAGGGCCTGGACTCGGTGAAAAACCTCAGTGGCGGCCTAGCCGCCTGGCCCGGGCCCCGCGAACAGGCTTAGGCGAAATCGGCCTGCCATAAGGCGAAGGGATCTGTGATCTGCTAGGCTTCGGGGTTAGTCAGGGAAAGCCCAGCAAGTTCATGAGGAGCAAGCCATGAGTGACATTGGCGGCATTGTTTCAACCAGTTCGGCCATGAGCCAAGCCCAGTTGCGGGCGGAAGTGGATGTGTCCGTTCTGCGCAAGGCCATGGACATTCAATCTTCCACCGCCGCCCAGCTGCTGGATGCCCTGCCGGAGGTAGAGGCTTCCGCCGCCAGCACCCACCGGAGCGACGCCACGTCCAACCTTGGCAGCCTGCTGAACGTACGCGCCTGATCACCCAGGCCGCTACCAGCCGGCGGCCATCGTCCACCACAGCTTGCGGCTATCCACCGGTCCTTGCTCGCCGTCGAACCAGGCCAGTTTCACCTCCGTGGACCAGGGCCCGCGGACATCACGACCCAGGGAGAGATTCAGCTCCTGGCCCAGGTCCCGTCCGCCGCTATCGGCCCTGAAATCATGCAGCTTGCCCACAAGGCGCCACGGTCCTAACGAGGTGGCGGCCCCCAGCCAGGTATCCCGCAGGCCGTCCGGCGGCGTGGTCAGGAACTGGTCGGCCCAGCCATTGTGGGCATGCAGGGTTGCCAGGGGCGTCTGAAAACTGGCGTCACCATCGCCACCCAGGCGTTCATGGCCTACAAACCAACGCCAGCTGCCCCGCTGCTGCTGCAGCTCAGCCCGCCAGTAGTTCTGACTCTGCTCCAACGGCCCGTCCTCAATGCCGGATTGGCGGGCGAATTCCAGGCGATAGCTCAGGTCCGCGGCCAATGGCCCACGGAGACGAAAGCCCCGATTTTCATGGGAGGCGGGCCGATCGTCGAATTTAAAGCGGTGGACATAGAACTCGATTCGGGTCTCACCAAAGTGACGCCCGGCCAGCACCACCCAGCTGTCCAGGTCCGCCTCGGCCTGCAGGGGATCGGGGTGGTTTGGCCCGAAGACCCGGTGGGCCCGGTCCAGGTACTGCACATCCAACTGCCAATCCGGATTGGGTATCAGGCTCAGGCTCGCGGCATCAAAGGTCTGCTCCAGCTGACGAAAGCCCACGTTGCCGATGAAACGGGCATTGTCATCCACCAGGCGCTGCCGGCCGACCCGGGCTTGCAGTTGATCGCCTTGCTGATAGCGCAGCCAGGCCTGGGAGATACCGGTATCCGCTGGGTCCGCCACCACCGGCCGCGCTTGTGGCGTGACCGTGTCATGGTAACGGCGCTCGCCAATGACCCGGTTGCCATGGAACATGAGCCCGGCATCAAAGCCTTGGTACTCAGCCGTGTTCAGGCCTACTCGAAGGCGAGCCGTGGACGCCAGAGCATCATCCTCGATGCCATCCTGATCCACCCACTCCATGCGGTAACGAAGATCCACCTCACCGAGACTGACCGCCGCCTGCACAGGTGCCGTGACCAGGGCGAGTACCAGGCCGGCCAGTCCAGCCCTCATGAGTAGCCCTTGCTGACTTTGCATGCCGAACGTCCTTCGCGATTATCTGGTCTGATTCTCCTTCCCCAGATTGGCTGTCGCCTTGATCTGGGTCATGAATCCGCCCAATGCCCCTGAATTCGGCATATTGAAAGGATAGAATGGGCCCATGAACAAGAAACCCGACTCCAAGAATGTGGATGAACACCCGGTGTTCTCCGCCCTGCCCCAGGCCCAGCGTGAACGCATCCTGTCCCGTTCGGAGGTGATCTCCATTGGCCGGGGCGAAACCCTGTTCCATGAAGGGGATCCGGCGCGGCGCATCTATCGTTGCGAGAGCGGCCAGCTCAAGCTTTACCGCCTGGCACCCAACGGTAATGAAAAGATCATCGCCCTGATCCAGCCCGGGAGTACTTTCGCGGAAGCCACCATGTTCATGGAGGAACGCAACTACCCGGTCAACTGCGAAGCGCTCAAAGCCAGTCGCCTGGTGAGCTACGATGCTGATGACTGTGTGGAAATGCTGCGGCAGGATACCGACAGCTGCTTTCAGCTGATGGCCATGTTCAGCCGCCGCCTGCGCCAACGGCTGTCCGATATCGAGGCCCTTTCCCTGCAGAATGCCACCCTGCGGGTCGCCAACTACCTGCTCCAGCTCCGCCAGCAGCAGGACGGGGCCGACACCCTGGACCTGCCCACCTCCAAGAAACACATAGCCGGGTTGCTGGCCCTGCAGCCGGAAACCCTGTCACGGGTATTTGCCCAGCTACAGGAGTCGGGAGTCATTCAAGTGGAGGCCCGGCGGGTCACCATCCTGGACCCCGACCGCTTCCAGAATATCGCCTACGGCCTGGACTAGCCGCAAGAAACCTCCAAAACACAGGCAATCGAAGAACCATCACCCAATAAGCCTGATATTGACTTAAATCAATGTTCACTCCTTTCCATTCGCGTAAAAAGATGCATGTGGATTGCACATTAATCCACCTCTGACATCAGCGCTCAAGAGAGGAGCCGATACCATGCAAGCCCGACAGCTATTGCTCACCGCTGCCAGCATGACGCTGGCATTAAGCCTCGCACCGTTGACCCTCACTGCTGACGAACGCCTCAAACATGACGGCGAATTCATGGTGGACGGAATGATCTTTGGTATGCCGGAAGCACGGGTGTTCGAGGAAGACTACGATGGCCCGCCGGTGGTAGGCGAAACCATGACTGCCCTCCCCCACCTGGCACCCTTGACCCATGAAGGCAACAAAACCCATGAGGTCCGGCTGGACACCTTCGCCCAGAAAATCGAAGTGGCGAATGGCAAGACATTCAATGCCTGGACGTTCGGCGGCACGGTCCCTGGGCCGACCCTCCATGTGCGCGAAGGAGATCGTGTGGTCTTCACCATGAAGAACCGCTCCGACGAAATGGTCAGCGTCACCGAGCCGGTGCCGGGGGGAAGCCCCTTTTTCAGCCAGCTTAATGAGAACAACTATCTCAAGACGGAGCCGGCGGTGAGCCCCATGCCACACTCCATGGATTTCCACAGCGGAACCGTGGCCGCCGATGACAAATGGCGCACCATCCCGCCCGGCCAAAGTATCGAATTCGAGTGGGTGGCCAACTATCCCGGCGTCTTCATGTACCACTGCGGCACGCCCAGTGTCTTGATGCACACCGCCATGGGCCAGTACGGGGCCGTGGTGGTTTCCCCCAAGGAAGGCTATGACACCGATGATCAGGTGGACCGGGAGTACGTGATTGTTCAGTCGGAGTACTACCTGCGCAAACACGGTGATGAATACCGCTATGACCATACGGCGGCCATGAACCGCAATCCCAGCCAGGTGGTATTCAACGGCCATGTGAACGCCCTGAATAGTGAGCCCCTGCGGGCCAATGCCGGCGAGCGGGTTCGGCTCTATCTCATGAACGCCGGTCCCAATGACACCTCCAGCTTCCATGTCATTGGCGCCATCTTCGACCGGGTCTGGTACGAGGGCAACCGCGAAAACGAATGGCGCGGCATGCAAACCGTCCTGCTGGGTGCAAGCAACAGTGCCGTGGTGGAATTCATCGTGCCCGAGGAAGGCAGTTACAAGCTGGTGGACCACGAGTTTGCCGACGCTGAACGCGGCGCTGCGGGCACTCTCATTGCCGGCCCACGCCGCCAGTAAGACCCAGAAAAGGAGCACCGTCATGCGCACCACCCGACTGGCAAGCCTCAGCACCGCCCTGATTGTTTGCATAAGTAGCCAGGCGGGTATCTCGAGTGATCGAGCGGTGCGCATTGACGGCGGCACCTTCATCCAGCCGGTATTGCTGGATGAGAACCAACGGACGCTGGAAATGGAAAGCTTCTACCTCGACCGTGCCCAGGTCAGCAACAGTGATTTCCTGGACTTCATTCAGCAATACCCAAACTGGCGGCGGGACCAGGCTCCAGGATTATTCCGGGATGCGGACTACCTGAAACACTGGCCCGAACCCGATGCCCTGGGAGACGGGGTAGCGGGTGCTGACCGTCCCCTGACCCGGGTGTCCTGGTACGCGGCAAGGGCCTATTGCCAGGCCCAGGGAGGACGACTCCCCAGCATGGATGAATGGGAATACGCCTCCGCCAGACAGCGAACCCTGACGGGGCAAAGTGATGATGACTACGCCGATGCCCTGTTCGCCTGGTACAGCAATCCGGGCGCCGAGACCCTGGCTGCGGTCGGCCAGGGAGAGGCCGGACCTCTGGGCGTCCATGATCTCCACGGGCTGGTGCTGGAATGGGTGGAGGATTTTGAACTGCTGCTCACCATGGGTGACCAGACCGACCTGCTGAATGGGTCCTGCGGCGACACCGCCCGAATGATGCCGGAGTTTGATGCCGCCCATTACGCCACTTTTCTGCGCTATCAGTCACGCAGCAACTACAGCCCCCGCACCACCACCACAACCCTGGGCTTTCGTTGTGCCTACGACCCGGAGGATATGAAATGAATACTTACAAAGCAGTGCTGCTCTCGATTCTCCTTGCTCTACTGCTGATGAGTAGCGGCAAGGTATTCAGCGAGTGTGACCATGAACATCACCAAGAGCATACACCCCTGGAAGCTACCGAGCTGACCCATGACGACTCTCTGTTCCACCTGTCGGCAGAATGGACCAACCACCGGGGTGAGACACTGACGCTGGCTGATTTCAGCGGCCACCCCATGATCATCACCATGATATACGGTAACTGCGAGACCGCCTGCCCCATTCTGGTCCACGATGCCCACCGCACCGAGCGTGCCCTGCCCGAGCATCTGCAAGCGCAGGTCAAGGTGCTGGTGGTGAGCTTCGATGAGCAGCGCGACACCCCCGACGCACTGGCCAGCTACGCCGACCAGCGAGACCTGGACCAGGATCACTGGCATTTCCTGCATGGCGAGGCCGCGGATATCCGTACCCTGGCCAGCCTGCTGGGCATCCGCTACCGGGCCAACCAGGATGGCAGCTTCGATCACAGCAATGTGGTCGCCGTGCTGGATGGTAACGGACAGATTGCCCACCGTACCGAGGGTTTGGTTCGCCCGGTGGACGCCGCAGTGGCCGCCCTTAGACAGCAGACCCAAAAACCCTGATGACGACCCCTTAAAACTTGATCACCATCAAGGTTCAGGGGCCCTTTGACACCTCAAAATATGCATTCTTTTTACCTGTTAATAAAAACCATTCATCCACATGCCCCCTTCCCGACCACGCCGGCCGCCGGATGGGGCAACACACAGCTCATGTAGGAGAAAGTAATTATGAGCTCCATCAAGAAGCTCTGGTGGTTCCTCGGCATCCTCTTTGTCGCGTCTTTCGGGACGCTGCTCCTGATCGGGGGTGAAATCTATCGAGAAGCCCCGCCCATGCCGGATCAAGTGGTGGCCGAAGATGGCCGCGTGGTATTTGATCGGGATCATATCCAGCAGGGTCGCCAGGTCTGGCAGACCATGGGGGGCCAGCAGCTAGGCTCCATTTGGGGCCACGGTGCCTATTTGGCACCGGACTGGACCGCCGACTGGCTGCACCGGGAAATCACTGTGCTGTTGGACACATGGGCGGAGCGGGATCACCGCCAGGACTTCAGCGCGCTCTCCTCGGAGCAGCAGGCAGCCTTGAAGGCCCGTCTCAAGGACACCCTTAGAACCAATACCTGGGACGAAGCGAGCGGGACCATCACGGTCTCCAATGACCGGGCCGATGCCATCGCCCACGTCTCACAGCATTATGTGGATCTGTTCGGTGATGCCGAAGCCCTCTCGGAACTGCGGGAGAAGCAGGCCATTCCGGAAAACCCAGTGCCGGACCTGGAGCGCCGGGAACTGGTTCCGGGATTTTTCTTCTGGACGGCCTGGGCCGCTGCGGCTGAACGCCCCGGCAAGGACATTACCTATACCAACAACTGGCCCCATGAACCCCGCATCGACAATCGGCCCAGTACCGCCAATGCCATGTGGTCGATTGCCAGTGTGATTCTGCTGCTGGCTGCCATCGGGGCCATGGTCTGGTACTACGCCGCCTCCCGCAAGGAAGAAGAGCTGCCCACGCCGCCTGAAAAGGACCCCTTGCGCAAGATGCAGAAGACGCCTTCCATGAAGGCCACCCACAAGTTCTTCTATACGGTCATTGCTCTGTTCATGGCTCAGATCGGCCTGGGTATTCTCACCGCTCACTATGCCGTGGAAGGCCAGGGTTTGTTCGGCTTCCCGCTGGCTGATTATCTCCCCTATGCGGTGACCCGGACCTGGCACACCCAGATTGCCATCTTCTGGATTGCCACCGCCTGGCTGGCCACGGGACTCTATATTGCACCGGCCATTTCCGGTCATGAACCCCGCTTCCAGAAGCTGGGTGTCAATGTGCTCTACTTCGCCTTGCTCTTCGTGGTGGTGGGTTCATTGATGGGCGAATGGTTCGGTGTCCAACAAAAGCTGGGCCTGGACGCCAACTTCTGGTTCGGTCACCAGGGCTGGGAATACGTGGACCTGGGCCGCTTCTGGCAGATCCTGCTGTTTATTGGACTGGTGTTCTGGCTGGTGCTGGTGGCCCGTGCCCTGTGGCCGGCCCTGAAGGAAAAAAGCCAACGCCAGCCGCTGGTGATGCTGCTGTTCCTGTCCACGGTGGCCATCGGCCTGCTGTATGGTGCCGCCTTCTTCTGGGGCAAGCACACCCACCTGTCCATGATCACCTACTGGCGCTGGTGGATCGTCCATCTGTGGGTGGAAGGCTTCTTCGAGGTCTTTGCCACCGCCGTGATCGCCCTGATCTTCACCAAGCTGGGACTGATCCGAGCCAAGCTGGCGGCGGCCGCTGTCCTGCTGGCCACGGTGGTTTTCCTCTTCGGGGGCATTCTCGGGACCCTGCACCACCTCTACTTCTCGGGAACCCCCACGGCGGTTTTGGCCATCGGGGCCATGTTCTCGGCACTGGAAGTGGTGCCGCTGGTGCTCATCGGCTACGAGGCCTATGAGAACTATCACATGAGCAAACGGACCGACTGGATGGAACGTTACAAGTGGCCGGTCTATTGCTTCGTGGCGGTCGCGTTCTGGAACATGGTGGGCGCTGGTCTGCTGGGCTTTCTCATCAATCCGCCCCTGTCGCTCTACTTCCTGCAGGCACTTAACACCACCGCCGCCCACGCTCACGGTGCCCTGTTCGGTGTCTACGGCATGCTCGGGATCGGTCTGATGCTGTTCTGCCTGCAAAGCGCCAATCAGCGGCTGCGCTGGAACAACCGCATCATGGCGCCGGCTTTCTGGACGCTCAATATCGGCCTGGCCATGATGGTGTTCATGTCGCTACTGCCGGCCGGTGTCTATCAGGCCTACCACAGCATTACCACTGGCTTCTGGTATGCCCGCTCCGAGGAAATCGTGCGCGGGCCCATCATGGAAGCCCTGGTCTGGCTGCGGGTGCCCGGTGATATCGTTTTCGCCATCGGTGCCTTCCTGCTGGCCTGGGCGGTCTACCAGGCCTGGAAGACCAGCCGTGGCCCGGAACCGGTAGGCGTTCCCCTCGAAACCAGTGAAACCGCGGAGGCTGATACACGCTTTTGAGGCATCACTGAACCAGCAACAAAAGGGCCCCTCTCCGGGGCCCTTTTCTTATGCCAGCCATTTCACGGCAGCCCGTCGAGGTAAGCTCAGTAATCGGAAACGGAAGCTGGCCAGCGATCAACTGAGATCCAAGAGGCGGGCCACCTGGGCTCGATTGCCCATGAGATCCGCCAGGGTGTAGCCGTCCAGGACATTGAGAAAGGCCTGTAGGGCCTCGTTAAGCACGCCGGCCAGGCGGCAGCCTGGTGCAATACGACACCGCCCGGTCCCACCGGGAAAGCACTCGGCAATAGCGAAGTCTTCCTCGGTGGCCCTGGCCACGGCCCCGAGATTGATTTCCGATTCCGGGCAAGCCAGTCGAATACCCCCGCCCTTGCCCCGCAGGGAATGAAGAAAACCCGCCCGGGTCAGCCCCTGAACCACCTTCATCAAATGATTTCGGGAAATATCGTAGCGTTCGGCGATCTCGCCGATGGTGGCCAGGCGGTTATCCTGGGCGGCCAGATAGATCAGTACCCGGTAAGCGTAATCCGTATGGCGCGTGAGATGCATGCCCGGCTCCTTAAGCGGTAATCCATAGGCATTTTACCCCTTGAACCAAAGCAAGCCCATTGTTTTCAGCCCCTGGCTGCCTCCCTTTCCAGAGAAGCCTGATCGAGAATGGTGACTTCGCGCCGATGCAGATAGATAATCCGACTCTGGATCATTCCTCGTAACATGCGACTGACCGTCTCGGGCGCCATGCGCAGGTAATTGGCCATGTCCCGACGGGGCATGGGCAGATTGAAATGGTCTTTATCCGCACCCCGCTGGGCCAACCGTTTACTCATGCGAAGCAGAAAAGCCGATATCCTGGCACCCGCCGGACGCTCCAGATCTCGATCCCATTGCAGGGCCAACTCGCGACTCATGATGCGGAGCAGCTGGTGATGAATGTGCGGCACCCGTTCGGCCAGGCGTTCCAATTCCATCAAATCGAAACGACAAACCAGAGAAGTCCCAAGGGACATGACACTGACCCCATGAACCCCCGGATCGATGGCTTCCAGACCAATCAGGTCGCCGGGCAGATGGAAACCGAAAACCTGCTCATGCCCACCCCGGGAGGCCCGGAAACTCTTGAGGCAACCAGCACGGATGGCATAAATACCCGAAAGGACATCGCTCTGGTGGAACAGAGCCTGCCCATCTTTCAGGGAACGACTGCCCCGCATAGCCAGTTCCAGATCATCCAGTCCCTGGCCGGCCTCTGCCCCGGGCAGGCAGTGTTCTCGCTGATGGCAGACCTTGCAGGCGCAGGCACCGGGGTCAAGCGGAAAATGCGTTACCCCCTGGCGCTTCGATCTAGGTTGCGCTTCCATGGCGTCAACTCCTAGTGGGGGAAATGAATTGGCACCTACTCAAGCTAGCTTTTATCTCCCAAATAGCAAGGTGGCGGCTCACGATGGATTCACCTGGCCATCTCCTTGGGGTATGGTTCAGCGCTGAATCAAATAAGAGGTTTCCGCCGCCATGCTGTCCATCCTGTCCAAGCTACTCATCGCCCTCCTGCTGGTCCTGGCCGTAAGTGGCGCCCTGGCCGACGACAAGCCCGACGGCCTTACCCCCGAGGATTATTACGATTTTCAGTTCATCAGTGATCCGCAAATGGCCCCGGATGGCGGAAAAGTGGCCTTTGTGCGAGCCACGGTGAGCGATGACCGCGAGTCCCGGGAATCGGCCATCTGGCTGGTGGGCACGGATGGCGAGACCGAACCCCGCCGTTTTACCCGGGGCGATTCCGACAGCCAGCCCCGCTGGTCGCCGGATGGCCAATCCCTGGCCTTTGTTTCCGGCCGGGATGATTCCACCCAGCTATACGTGATGCCGGTGGATGGCGGCGAGGCCCAGGCGGTCACCGAGATTGAGCAGGGCAGCATTGCCGGCTTCGAATGGCTGCCCGGGGGCGAGGGCTTTCTGCTCACCCTGAACCTGGACCCGGCGGTGGACGACCCCACTCAGGAGAAGGAAGAGGACGAGACCCCGGAAGCGGATGTCACCCTTATTGATCGGGCCGTCTACAAAACCGAATCCGCCGGTCTTTTGGACGACAGCCGCCTTGGGCTTTGGCGCCTGGACCGGGAGAGTGGTGAGCTGGACGCACTGCTGCAGCCCAGCGACTGGCAGGTACACAATGCTCGGGTTTCCCCCGATGGCGAGGTGGTGGCCTTTAATGCCGACCGGGACGGCGGGGAGTTTGACGGCGACTTCAACCAGGACCTCTACCTGCTGACCCTGGAGGACGGGGATGTCCGCCGCCTGGACACCCCTGAGGGGCGTTCCGAGATGGCTGCCTTCTCACCGGATGGTCGCGATCTGATCTTCCACCATCACAATGACCGCTATGAACCCACCCAGATTCATCGCCTGGATATTGCCAGCGGGGATCGGGCGCAATGGCATGACGGGATGGATTTAAGCGTCGGCAATCTGCTCTGGGCCGGGGATCAGCCCCATTTTCAAGCCGACTACCGGGGCAGCCGCCCGATCTTCCATCTGTCTGATGAGGGCAATGACTGGCGCATGCTGCTGGGCGAGGCGGCCAGCATCAGCGGCCTGAGCCTGAGCGAAGACGGCCGACGCATGGCCTACACCCTGGAAGACGAGGTCAGCCTGGCCGAGGTCTATGTGGCCGATGGCGACGGCGATAACCCGCGGCGCCTGACCCGTTTCAACGATGAACTGCTGGCCGAGCGGAGCCTGTTGCCCCTGGAGCGCTTCGAGTTCAGCACCGATGGCGATTTCAAGCTGGATGGCTTCCTGCTCCGGCCGGTGGGTTTTGAAGCAGGTCAGCGCTACCCGGTGATCCTCAACATCAAAGGGGGCCCGGGCGGCATGTGGGGCCACCAGTGGTTCCATGAAAAGCAGATGATGGCCGCGAAGGGGTATGCGGTGATCTTCACCAATTACCGGGGCAGCAGCGGTTACGGCCATGCCTTCTCAGACGCGGTGCGCCTGGACTACGGCGGGGTGGATTTCCGGGACAATATGCAGCTCGTGGACGAAGCCCTGGCCCGCCATGACTGGATGGACGAGGACCGTCTGTATGTCACCGGCGGCAGTCACGGCGGCTTTCTCACCAACTGGATCACCACCCAGACGGATCGCTTCCGGGCGGCGGTGACCCAGCGCAGCGTGGCCAGCTGGCTCTCGGAAGCCGGCACCCAGGCCTTCCCGCCCAAGTTCATGGCCGCCGAATTCGGCGGCAACCTGTGGGAGAACTTCGATTACTACTGGAGCCGCTCTCCGCTCAGATACGCCGATCAGGTCACCACCCCCACCTACATCATTCACAGCGACCAGGACCAGATCACACCCATCGGCCAGGGGCAGGAGTGGTATTACGCCCTGCTGAACAATGAGGTGGAAACCGGCATGGCCATTTTCCACGGCGAGGGCCATGGCCTGTCCCGAGCCGGCAAGCCGGTGAATCTGGTCAAGCGGCTGCAACTGATTCTGGACTGGTTTGAGCGCTACGAATAAACCACAGCCAAGCCTGCCCATCGACCACTGCCTGCCGCGCCTGCAGACCCTGCTGGCGGAAGGGACTGCGGCGGTCCTGCAGGCGGCCCCCGGGGCGGGCAAGACCACCCGGGTGCCGCCGGCCCTGCTGGCAGCCGACTGGCTGGGCGGACGGCGGATTCTGATGCTGGAACCCCGCCGCCTGGCCGCCCGGGCGGCGGCCCGCTTCATGGCCCGGGAGATGGGCGAAGCGGTGGGCGAGACCGTGGGCTATCGCACCCGCCTGGATACCCAGGTCTCGGCGCGCACCCGCATCGAGGTGGTCACCGAAGGCATCCTCACCCGAATGATCCAGGCCGATCCGGAGCTGGCCGACTACGGCCTGGTAATCTTCGATGAGTTCCACGAGCGTTCCTTGCAGGCCGACCTGGGCCTGGCCCTGGTACGCGAGTCCCAGCAGGCCTTGCGGGAAGACCTGCGCGTTCTGGTGATGTCCGCGACCCTGGACTGCGGGCCGGTGGCCGAGCTGTTGAACCAGGCCCCGGTCATCGACAGCCCCGGGCGCAGCTTTCCGGTCAGCAGCCATTATCTGGGCAGCGACCGCCAGACCCCGCTGCCGGTTCAGACTGCCCGGGCCGTTCAGCGGGCCCTGTCTGAGGAAAGCGGTTCCATTCTGGTCTTTCTGCCCGGCACCGGCGAGATCCGTCGTACCGCTTCCCAACTGAAAGACAGCCTGCCTGCGGACGTGGAACTGGCGCCCCTGTACGGGAACCTGCCGCCCGCCGAGCAGGACCGGGCCATCGAGGCGCCACCGCCGGGGCGTCGCAAGGTGGTGCTGGCCACCAATATCGCCCAGACCAGTCTCACCATCGAGGGCATCCGGGTGGTCATCGACAGCGGCCTGGAACGGCGCTCGGCTTTCGATCCCAACAGTGGCATGAGCCGCTTGATCACCACACGGGTCTCCCAGGCGGCGGCCGAGCAGAGACAGGGGCGGGCCGGACGGCTTGAGCCGGGGGTCTGCTTTCGCCTGTGGTCGGAATCGGAGCAATCAACCCTGGCCGCACACAGTCCGCCCGAGATCCTGTCCGCCGATCTGGCCCCCGTGGTATTGGAACTGGCCCAGTGGGGCTGCCGGGACCCGAAGGAACTGGAATGGCTGACACCGCCGCCACTGGCCCACTGGCGCCAGGCGGTGAGCCTGCTGCAATGGCTGGATGCCCTGGATGAGACGGGGCAGATCACCGCCCATGGGCGATCCATGCTCAAGCTGGGCCTGAGTCCCCGGCTGGCCCATCTGGTGGTGCGGGGGCGTGAATTAGGCCTGGGCAATATGGCCGCCGAATTGGCCGCATTGCTGAGCGAACGGGATCCCCTGGGCCGGGAACAGGGCGCTGACCTGGAGCACCGCCTGCGCGCCCTGCGGGAGGGGCAGCTGCCCAAAGCCCGCCTGAAGCCGCTGCAGCAAACGATTCGCAAGCTGGGGCACAAAGCCGACTCGGCCGAGCCGGGCCTGGAGGCCATCGGCCGCCTGCTGGCCCTGGCCTTTCCGGACCGCATCGCCCGGCGTCGACCCGGCCGCCTGCCCCGCTACCAGTTGAGCAATGGACGTGGGGCCTTCCTGGCGGAGAACGACCCCCTGGGCCAGGCTGAATGGCTGGTGGCCGCCGAGCTGGACGGCCAGGCCCGGGAAGCCCGGATCCATCTGGCGGCGCAACTGGATCCGGCGGTAATCGAGGGGGATTTGGCCGCCCATATTCAGGAGGGCGACACAGCGGATTGGGATGAGCAGCGCGGACAGCTGATTGCCCAGCGGGAAAGACGGCTGGGCCAGCTTGTTCTGGCCCAGGAGCGCCTGCCGGATCCGGACCCGGAAATCATCCAGGCCGGCTTGTTGAGTGCCGTGCGACGCAAGGGCCTGGATGCCCTGCCGTGGACTGATGCGGCACGCCAGTACCGGGCACGGCTGGCCTGGATGCATTATCTGGAGCCGGAACATTGGCCGAAGATGGACGAGCCATCCCTACTGGACTCGCTGGAGGAATGGCTGGCGCCCTTCCTTGCCGGCTACCGCCGCTGGTCGGAGCTCAAAACCGTTCCGCTGCTGGAGGCCTTAAAGCAGCAACTGAGCTATCCCCGGCAACAAGCACTGGAAAAGGCTCTGCCGGGACGGCTCACTATTCCCACCGGCGAATCAGTGCGTCTGGGTTATGAACGCGACCCGGCGCAGGACCAGGGCCCGGTGCTGGCCGTGAAGTTGCAGGCCGCGTTCGGTCTGGCCGAGACCCCTCGCTTGGCAGACGGGCGCCTGCCGGTGGTTTTCCACCTGCTCTCCCCGGCGGGTCGCCCCCTGGCCGTCACCGCTGATCTGGCCAGTTTCTGGCGGCAAGCCTACCCGGAGGTGCGCAAGGACATGCGGGGCCGCTACCCCAAGCATCCCTGGCCAGAAGACCCCTTGAGCGCTACTCCGACCCGGCGAACCAAGGGCCGGCCCCGCTAGCAGGGCTCTATACCAGCCCTTAGAAGCTGCCCAGAAGCCGTGAGACGGAACGACGCCCCATGAAACGATCCACCTGAACACCCTCGGCATCAAAAAGCAGCGTGGTGGGAACCCCATAGGCCCGCCAGTCCCGCATCAATTGCTGCTTGGGATCCAGAACCACGGTAACGTTGGACGGCCAATCGTTTTCATGTTCCGCCAGATAGGCATGCACTTCTTCCGGCTGCTCGCCCACGTTCACCAGCAGCCATTGGGATTCCGGCTGCTCCCTGGCGGCATCAATCAGATCCGGCATCATCTGCCGACAGACGCCGCACCAGCTTGCCCACAGAAAAACCCCACTGGCTTGGCCGGCGGATTCCGCCTGCAGCGACGTCGCTTCCCCCTCCAGAGTAAAGACCGTTTCCGCCTCCGCCAGCTCAAGCGGCTCGGGCTGAAGATTGTGGACCACCACCCAGCCCACCAGCGCCACCACCAGCGCGGGCGCCACAGCGGCTGAAAGCCAGCGAAGCGCCAGACCCCGGAACAGTACAAAGCCTGCCGTGATCAGGCCCATGGCCACCACTGCGCCCCAAAGGGTGTAACCGTCCTGCCAGATATAAAGCGCCTGCCAGGGGGCATCGGCGTACAGGGCCGGGTATTGGATGACATGGCCCAGACGTCCGCCCAGAACTGCGGCAATCAATACGCCGGTCACCCAGCCGTTGATGCCCGGTTCCCGACGCTGGAGGAGCTGGGCAGCCAGCAGCAGGGCAGCCGCCGTCAACAGGAGGACCAGGCGGTCCAGGGGCAATACCAGGGGGCCGAGACTGACACTATCCACGGGGAGAACACCAATATGGTTTAAGGTAGAACTCAGATGATAACAAAGGACAATGCCATGAAGGCCACACTGCTCTCCCTGACCATCATGTTCCTTGCCAGTGCTTGCAGCTTGTTTACCCCCCGCCCCGAAACCCCCATGCCGATGGACCGGGCTCAGGCCGAGCCGGAATCCGATACCCTATTGGTCCTGCTGCCCGGACGCCAGTCACGCGGCCCGGACTTTCGCAAGCAGGGCTTTCTGGCACCGGCCAAATCAGCCGGGCTGGATGTGATCGCCGCTGATGCCCACTTTGGCTATTACTTGGAAGAAAGCGTGACCCGCCGCCTGCACGAAGACATCGTCCAGCCGGCCCGTGAACAGGGTTATGAGGAAATCTGGCTGATGGGGATCTCCCTGGGGGGACTGGGTGCGGCCTTGTACCTTTCCGATTATCCCGGTGAGGTGGACGGCCTGATCCTGCTGGCCCCTTACACGGGCGCTGATGCACTGCGCGACGAGATTGCCGATGCCGGCGGTCTCATGGCCTGGAACGGCCAGTCCGATGCCGGTAAGACCCATGAGCGTGAGGCCTGGCGGGCCCTACAACACTGGATCGGACAGAATCAGCCTCCGCGCCTGATTATCGGTTACGGGGAAGAGGACAGTTTTGCCAAGGCCAACCAGCTGATTGCCGACCCGCTGCCAGCAGAACAGGTCTATACCCGGGCAGGCCGCCACAACTGGTCAGTCTGGACCCCCCTCTGGGAGGCTATTCTGGATGATCATCACTTGCCCCGAGAGGCGTCGAATTGAATGGCGATGTAACGTTGCCTGATGTGTCATGTTCCAGAATGTGACGCTCAAAGCGGTGACATCGAATACCGTGTACCACCTCCCTGAATGCTGCTGCTGCCACCTCAATCCGCTCATGACGGCCTCTCCCGCGATTTCTGCCAGCCATTCTCAATACCTGGCACGCCATATGCACCTAGGAATGGCGAGTAAGTAATTTATCTCGAAACTCAGGAGGAAGTATGAAGATTCGTACCGCACTGATCACGTTTGCCACTGCCGGTTTCCTGGCTAGCCCCCTGGCTATCGCTCAGGGTCAGCCCCAGCCTCAGGAACAGCAGCAGCAACAGCAGCAGCAAGAAGCTCAGCCGATGCCGCAGGAGCAGGAAGCCCCGGAAGTGAGCGATTCTCAGGTGGAAGCATTTGTTGATGCCTATGTGGCGGTCAACGATGTGCGCGAAGACTACACCGAGCGCCTGCAGAATGCCGAGGACCAGGAAGAAGCTCAGCAGCTGCAGCAGGAAGCCAACGATGCCATGAGCGATGCCATTGCCGAAAGTGGCATGGACGTTGAGGAATATCAGGAAGTCGCCATGGCGGTGAATGCTGATCCGGAAGTGCGTGAACAGGTCACCGAAATGCTGGAAGAGCGTGGTGCCTTGTAAGCACTGATTGGTGAAGAACGATGAGGAACGGCCGGGTCCCCCTCCCCGGCCTCATCGGGAGGCCCCGCTAGCGCGGGGCCTTTTTTGTGGGTCATCGTGGAATTCCGGGGAGCATATCGAAGCCGAGGCCAGCTCATCCCACCACTGCTTAAATTCGGGAGGATCGAGTGCAGGGTGGGACTGGCCAGGGCTGTGCGCGACAGGGATGTCGCGCCCAGAGCCCCAGGGATGGGTCCATGCGGCCCTGGACAGTTCCACCCTGTACTCGAGCCGTGAAGTTTAAACAGAAACCAATACTCTCCGCTGGCTGTAGCTTGAACGGCCTCGAAAGTCGCTAATGAATATCGCTCCGAGCAGGCGGAGTTCGAACATAGTTCAGCGTTTCAATGGCTCGATGCCAAAGCACAGTCGTGTCAAAATCCTACGAAAAGATTCAAGCTGGGTCAGCCGGAAGTCGTGGTCTACTTTCAGGACTTCACGGCTCGATCACATGGTGGGATGTTCCAGGGACGCTGTGAATCCATCCCTGAGACGCTCGGCAGGGAAGGCGGTCTACAAGCGAACCGCCAGCCGAGTGCCCTCATCGATGGCTCGCTTGGCATCCAGTTCGGCGGCCAGGTTGGCGCCCCCGATGAGATGGGTATTGATATCGTCGGTCTCCAGTGGCTCCTGCAATTCGCGCAGACTCAGCTGACCGGCACAGAGAATCACGTTGTCCACTTCCAAACAACGCGCTTCACCATCCACGGTAATGTGCAGCCCCTGATCATCAATGCGTTCATACTGAACACCGGGGATCATCTTCACGCCGTAATGGCGCAGGGAAAGGCGATGGATCCAACCCGTGGTCTTACCGAGACTTTTTCCGGGCTTGGTGGTCTTGCGCTGTAGCATCCAAATCTGACGGGCCGGCTCGTCAAAATTGGGCCTCAGCCCCTTGACCCCACCACGGCGGGAGACCGTCATATCCACGCCCCATTGGCGGAAGAACTGGTCTCGATCCGTCTCCTGCGCTTCATGGGGGTGGACCAGGAATTCCGATACGTCAAAGCCGATGCCGCCCGCACCGATCACGGCCACCTTCTGGCCCACCGCTTTGCCGTGAAGCAAGACATCGATATAGCTCAACACTTTGGGATGATCCTGGCCGGGAATCCCCGGGTCTCGGGGCTTGACCCCGGTGGCCAGAATCACCTCGTCAAATCCACGGCTAAGCTGATCTGCTGTTACCCGGGTATTGAGACGCAGGTCCACGCCAGTGAGTTCGATCTGTCGCTTGAAGTAGCGCAAGGTCTCGTGGAACTCTTCCTTGCCGGGAATCCGTTTGGCCATATTGAACTGGCCTCCGATTTCAGCCGCTGACTCGTACAACACCACCGAATGGCCCCGTTGGGCGGCGGTGGTGGCTGCGGCCAGACCGGCCGGACCGGCCCCTACCACCGCGATGGACTTGGGCTGAGCAGCCGGCTCGATTTGAACCTCGGTTTCATGACCGGCGCGGGGATTCACCAGACAGGAAGCCACCTTCTGCTCGAAGACGTGGTCCAGGCAGGCCTGATTGCAGGCAATACAGGTATTGATTTCGTCCGAACGGGCCTCGGCCGCCTTATTGACCCATTCCGGATCAGCCAGGAAAGGCCGGGCCATAGAGACCATATCCGCATCGCCATCCGCCAGCACTTTCTCGGCCGTTTCGGGCATGTTGATGCGATTGGTGGTCACCAGGGGCAGGGAAACCGCATCCCGCAATTTTCGGGTCACCCAGGTATAGGCGGCCCGAGGCACCATGGTGGCGATGGTGGGGATACGGGTTTCATGCCAGCCGATGCCGGTATTGATGATGGTGGCGCCAGCATTCTCAATGGCCTTGCCCAGCTGCACCACCTCTTCCCAGCTATTGCCATCGGCGAGCATGTCCAACATGGACAAGCGATAGATAATAATGAAATTCTCACCCACCGCTTCCCGGGTCCGTTTCACGATTTCCACCGGAACCCGCATGCGGTTCTCGAACGAGCCGCCCCACTCGTCTTCCCGGTGATTGGTACGGGGCACCAGGAATTGATTGATGAAGTAGCCTTCCGAACCCATGATCTCCACGCCATCATAGCCACCCGATTTGGCCAGGCGGGCGCAACGCACGAAATCCCGGATCTGCTTTTCCACACCCCGGCTGCTCAGGGCCTTGGGGGTAAACGGGGTGATGGGCGAGCGTATGGCGGATGGTGCCACGGAAAAGGGGTGATAGGCGTAGCGCCCGGCATGCAGGATCTGCATGCAGATCTTGCCCCCGGCTTCATGAACGCCTCGGGTCAGCTTGCGGTGACGGGGGAGCTCGAGCGGATTGGTGAGCTTGGAGGCAAAGGGGCTCAAACACCCCCGCCGATTGGGCGCGATACCGCCGGTGACCATCAGCCCCGCACCGCCGCGGGCCCGTTCAATGAAATAGGCGGTAAGGCGATCCCAATGCCAGACCCGGTCTTCCAGGCCGGTGTGCATGGAACCCATAAGAACGCGATTGGGCAATTGCGTAAACCCCAGGTCCAGGGGTTCCAACAACTTTGGATAGGACACGGACAAGGCTCAACCTCTGATTTTCATAATGGCGGTAAAAGGGGTTAGTCCTGCTCTGAAAGGCTGTCCTTGGCCAATTCACCGAGCGCCTGCTGATCCAGGATGCGCAAGTGCCGACGATCCACGGCGATCCAGCCCTTATTCTGAAATTTTTTCAGCACCCGGCTGACGGTCTCGGTAGCCAGACGCAGATAATTGGCAATATCCCGGCGGGACATGGCCAAATGGATATCGGTGGCGGAATAGCCCCGCTCTCCCAGGCGTTTGGCCAGATCCTGAAGGAAGGTGGCCATCCGTTCCTCGGCGGAATGATCTCCCGCCAGGGGCACCATGGCACTGATTTCCTTGCTCAACAAACGCATGATCTGGCGTTGCAGACCAGGAATATTACTTGCCAGTTCGGATAACTGCTGAAAGGGCAAAACACAGGCACTGGCGGTATCCAGGGCCACCACACTGCACTGGTGATAATCCGGATGAATGGCGTCCAGTCCCACCAGTTCGCCCGGCAAATGGAAACCGATGACCTGTTCTTCACCCTCCCGGTTCACCGCGTAACTCTTGAAGGTACCCGAGCGGACCGCGTAGATGCTGCGCATGGCATCCCCTTTCCGGAACAGGTGATCCCCACCGTGCAGGGTTTTGGACTTCTCCACCACCTTGTCCAACCGTTCCACCTCGGCACGGGCAAGGCCCATGGGGACACAGAGTTCCTTCAGGGAACAATTGCTGCAGACACGCTTGAGTTCACGCAGGTCCAGGGGCTGGGCCTGGCTCGAAGCCATTGACATAACGCTTCCCATATCCGCTCAAATCAGACAACACCGAACGGCGCCCGGCGAAGTCCTACTTTAAGCCATCCGACAGCGCAGGCATAGCCCGCCACTTTGCCGGCACAGGGCGGCCTAAAGGGCTTCGAGCTCCTTGAGTACCAGGGCTTCCAAGTGACGACAATAGCGATCCAGATAGTTGAGCCCTTCGGAGGCACTGAACAACCAGGGGTTCATCAGGGTATGACGCAGCAGGAAGATAAAATTGCTGCTATTTTCACCATCCCCCTCCGACTGGAAGCTATCTGGATCCAACCCCAGCTTCTCGGTAAGTACCTGGCGGGCCTCCGGACTCAAACTGTCATGGAATACGTTGGTCCGGGAACCAAAGAATTCCCGCATCTGGGGTGGCTGATCCGGCACCACCCGCAACTGCTCGTAAATCCGCTTGCCAAAACGGTTCAATGCCGGCGCGCTGTGATTACCCTCCGGGTTCAGGGCAATGCAGATCAGGTTGGTGTCCGGTTCGAAGGGCACCACCAGGCGCACCTTGCTCGCCAGTCGCTCGGCGGTTTCCTGCAATCGGTCATAAAGGTACTCGGTGCTGTGCACGGTGACCTCGGTGAGCTTGCCGAAACGCTTGTAGTCCAGGGGGAAGACCCGGTGGGTCACATAGGTAGCGGCCGCCATGGAGCCGGGCTTGGAGCCTTCCAGAATATAGCGACCCAGATTGCGCAGCAGGGTATCGGTGTCGGCTCCCTCCCCCGCCTCATCAAAGACATAGGCCGCATCCTCGCCCAGCAGTGTGGTGATCTCGCGGTTACGGGCAATGAAGGCCCCCACCCCGAAAGGCAAATACCCCAGCTTGTGGGGGTCCACGGTGACTGTGTCGGCATGCCGGATGGCGGCAAAGGCCTGATGGACCTCCAGGGAAGGGAAGTACTTGAAACCCCGGGCCACATCCTCGCGACGACGCAATCCACCGCCGGGCTCACGGAACAGGGCCGCCATATAACCCCCCCAGGCGGCATCCACATGGATGCCGAAGTCCAGGGCCGGCGCCTTGCGGCGCAAACGTTGGCGAATAGCGACGATGTCATCAATAGGGTCGATGGTGCCGTATTCGGTGGAGCCAAGAATCCCCACCACCGCCAGCACCGGCCGGCCCTCCTCCGCCAGCCGCGCCAGCTCGGCCTCCAGGGCCTTCGGGTCCAGGCGCATATGATCGGTCACCGGTACCGAAATCAGCTGGGCGGAACCAAAGCCCATCATCTTCATGGCCTTTTTCCAGCTGTAGTGAGCGGTGAGCGGGACCAGCACCACCGGCGGCTTGAGATCCGGATGGGCCGCATGAAAATCCGCCTGGCCCAAATGCTCCACCCTTGCCGATTCCAATTTTCGGGTAACACGCTGACGTGTCTGCTTGGGCAGGCCCTGCAAGGCTTCGGCCACCGCCTTTTGCAGGCGGACTACTGTATCCACATCCAGGTTGAACCAGGGCCATGGATCGGGGTCCTCCAGTGACAGCGGCTTGCGGATAATGGCCGCAGGGTCCAGACCCAGCTCCGCCATCACGGTTCGCGCCGCCAGAGGATAGTACTTGGCCGACCGCAGGTTCCAGAGCCCCTCATAGTTGGCCACCGTCCCTCCGGACGTCAGGTGTCCCCAGGCACAGGGACGCTGGGCGGGGTCCGTGTTGAAACCCATCATGTCGGCCAACTGACGTCCCGCTGCCAGCTCCAGGCGAACCGTCACCGGGGCCGCCTCTTCGGTGACGTTATTGGGGTTGTAGAGCGTGGTCACCAGATGAGCAATCAGGCCCGGCAGCAGCAGATCCGAGGCCATATGGCCGATGTAACGGGGGTTAAAGAAGGGGGCTGAATTCTTGAGATCCGCCGTCAAGCGGTGGAGCTCAGTCTTCATCCGGTCCACGAATTCCAGATAGCCTTCCGAGTGCAGCGCCCGGATGGGGATGGGGGGCGTATCCTGGGGATGCAGATTCCGGCGCCAATAGACATGATCCCGAAAGAACTCGAGGATCAGTTTTTCAAATAGTTCGTCATTCTCACCGTAAGCCCCGAGAAAAAAGGGGCTAAACAGGGCATCCACTTCCGGGATCTGGTCCTGGCTCATAGGGTTCACACCACTTTATTCTGCTTGAGACGTTTCAAATGACGCGTGAAAAACGCTGCTGATTCTGCTCGGGACCATTATAGGCATCGAAAAGCATGGCCACATTGCGAAGCAGGTATCGGCCCTTGCGGCTCACCGTAAACCCATCATTATGAAATTCCAGCAAACCATCGTCTGCCATGCGGCGCAGGCCGGGAGCAGCCGCGGCAAAATAGCTCCAGAAATCCAGATGGTGATGGCGGGTCACGGCATCCACATTCACCGTACCATTGCACATGATGGACTGAATGACCTGCTGGCGAATCCGATCGTCTGCCGACAACGCCAGACCTCGGGCAATGGGCAGCTGTCCGGCCGCCACTTCGGCTTGCCAATCCCGAATATTGGCGATGTTCTGGCTGAAGCTGTCACCCACCTTGCCGATGGCGCTGGCGCCGAGGCCAATGAGATCACATTCGGCATGGGTGGAATAGCCCTGGAAGTTCCGCTGCAGCTGCCCCCGGTCCCGGGCTGCGACGAGGGGGTCGCCCGGACGCGCGAAGTGATCCATGCCGATATGCTCGTAACCGGCCCGCTCCAGTTCCTCCACCGCAGTGGACAGCAGCTCCAGCCTCAGGGCACTGTCCGGCAGAGCGTCGGCATTCATCAAGCCCTGAATGGGGAATCGCTCAGGGAGATGGGCATAGGCATAGATGGACAGACGATCTGGTCCCAATTCCACTACCTGCTCCAGGGTTCGGCGAAAACCCGCCACCGTCTGATAAGGCAAACCATAGATCAGATCGAAACTGAGGCTTTCCACCCCGGCACGGCGGGCGGCTTCCACCTGTTCGGCCACCATGGGCACCGGCTGAATGCGATTCACCGCCTCCTGGACCTTTGGGTCGAAATCCTGAATGCCCATGGACATGCGATCAAAGCCGATGTCGGCCAGGCCCGCCACATCCTGTGCACTGACCGAGCGGGGATCGATTTCAACGGAAAATTCGCGTTCGCCCCGCTCGGCAAAACGAAAGCCTGCAGACAGGGCATCCAGCATGCCGGCCAGGGCATCCACATCGTGGAAAGTTGGGGTCCCACCACCGAGATGCAATTGCCTCAGCGTCCGGTCCCGGTCAAACAGGGCCGATTGCAGTTCAATCTCGCGGGCCAGGTGGTCCAGGTAGGCTTCCCCCCGATCCGGTCGCCGGGTGATACTGCGATGACAGGCGCAATACCAGCAAGCCTGCTCACAGAAAGGCAGATGCACATACACGGAAAGATCTCTCGGAATGGGCTCCTCGTTGGAAGCCCGCACCATCTCCCGGTAAGCTGTGGCATCAAAGGTATTACTGAATTGCAGTGCCGTGGGGTAGGAAGTGTAACGTGGGCCACGTCCCTCATAGCGCTGCATCAGGTCCGGATCGAATGACATGGGTTTAACACTCCGCTGTCGTTCCTGGTTTGGATGCGACCAGCTTAAACAGCTGGGTGCTCACGCCCATTGACCTGTGTCAAGCCGGAATCAATATTGCCCCCGAAAAGACCCATAGCCCAAAAAAGGCGCCCGAATCACCATGAATGCACAGCACCCCCCGTCAATCCGGCATATCGCCGTCATGCTCTCAGATGAGCTGGACGCTCCTCGGGCCCTGGAAGAAGCCCTGGGCATTGCCCGGGCCCATGAGGCCAAACTCACCGTACTGGCACCCGCCGGGGATCTATCCGGCGGATTGAACAGTGATGAACTCAGTGAGGATGTCCGCCGGCGCCTGAAAGCGGAGGTGGAAAAGCGTCGGGATCAACACCTGCAAGGGCTGATGGAAAAGGTCCGCAGCCAGCATGCCGATGTGGATTGCCAGTTGCTGGCAGGCCGCCATTGGCATCAGGCGGTTCTGAACTGGCAGGAGCAACACCCGGTGGACCTGATGATCAAGGACCTGTCAGTGGACAGCCATCGCCGCAGTCATCTGTTTACACCGCTGGATTGGCATTTGCTTCGCGGGACCCGGAGTGCATTACTCATTGTCGGGGCCCAGACACAATCAGGGCCGGTGGTCGCGGCCGTGGACCTGGTGGCCGCCAGGGATAAACCCCTTAGCCTGGATGGGCAGGTGCTCCGGTGGAGCCGCTGGCTCAGCGACCTGCGGCAACGCCCTCTGCACGTAGCGCACGCTTTTGAGACGGTGGAAAACCTGCGTCTGCCCTTTGGCTTCGACCGCCTGATGCCGGAATCCGACCTAAAAGCTGTGCGGGCTGAACACCAGGCCCTGCTCGACCGGGTCTCGGAATCCATTGAAGTACCACCGTCGCGACGCCACCTGCTGGAATCCCCGCCCGGGCGGGCCATTCCCGAGCTCTGCCGAGAGCAGGCGGCGGATACACTGGTGCTGGGTACCGTTCGGCGAGGCCGCCTGGAACGCATGGTTCTTGGCAGTACCGCCGAATCGATCATCCATGCCCTGGACGGAGACCTGCTGGCCATTCCACCCAGCGAGACCGACGCCGGCCAGGAACGATAAGAGCTCCATGTTTCGAGATTACCTGAGTCTGCTCAAACAGCAGCCGGCCTTTCTGCTGTTCGGCCTGCTGGCCGCCTGCCTGTCCAGTTTTGGCCAGACCTTCTATATCGGCCTGTTCAGCGGGGAGATCCGTGGAGAATTCCAGCTGAGCCACGGGGAATTCGGGCTCCTTTATTCCCTGGCCACTCTGGGCAGTGGGGTAATTCTGCTCTGGCTGGGCCGCCTGGTGGATCATTTCGACCTGAGATGGATGACGGGCATGACCCTGGCCGGCTTGGCCATGGCCTGCTTGGCCATGGCCATTGTCACCCACCCCTGGCTGCTGGTCCTGGTGTTTTTCCTGCTGCGGCTGCTGGGACAAGGCATGATGGGGCATATTGCCATTACCGCAATGGGGCGCTACTTTTCGGCAGCCCGGGGCCGGGCGGTGAGCATTGCCGCCAGTGGCTTTCCACTGGGGGAAGCGGTTTTCCCAATTCTGGCGGTGGCCCTGATCGCTACCGTGGGCTGGCGGATGAGCTGGGCCATTGCCGGTATCGCATTGCTCATTCTGGGCATTCCCCTGCTGCTTGCCCTACTCCGGGGTCAGGATCGTCGCCATCGCCTTTGGCAGCTCCGTCAAAGACGCCAACACCAGGCCGATCGTTTTCGGACCAATCAGGATTGGGCCCTCTCGGATGTGCTCAAAGATCCACGCTTCTGGCTTCTGATGCCGGCCATACTCAGTCCCGCCTTCCTGGTGACCGGTTTCTTCTTTCACCAGGTAGCACTGGCTGAAAGCAAGGATTGGGCGCTAAGCCTGCTCGCCGGCAGCTTTGTGGCCTTTGCCGCCTGTCAGCTGGGCGGACTTGCCCTGGCCGGATTCCTTAGTGACCGCCATAATGCGGCCAGCCTGCTCCCCTACTATCTGCTTCCCCTGGCACTGGCAATGGGCATCATCTGGCAGGTACAGGCTCCGGTCTGGATACCGGTCTACATGGGCCTGATGGGGCTCGCGGCCGGCGCAAGTGGTACCATCGTGGGGGTATTGTGGGCGGAACTATATGGCACCTTGCACCTTGGAAGCATCCGCTCGGTCTACACTGCATTGATGGTGTTTTCCACAGCAGTGTCTCCCTGGCTTCTGGGCCAGCTAATGGATCTCAATGTCAGCCTGGAAGACATTGCCCTCACAAGTCTTGCCTGGATCATCATAATTTCCATAATGATGGCATTACTCCGCCCCAGTCTGAAAGGCGTCAACCATGAACAGAACTCATGAATGGTATTAATCGCTGGCAAAAACTTCGCCTGATTCTGGAGCTGGTGATCACCCCCTGGCTACCAGGCCCCAGGCCGCAGCTTGAAACAGAGAATCTCCCGGCCAACTGGTCTGGTGGTCACACCCTGTCCCCGTGGCATGCGGGCATTCGCCAGCAGGTGGTCAAGGCATTGCGAGATCAAGCCATCACCGGGCATTTTCCGGTGGAGTCATTGCCCATTGACCGCCTCTTGATACGTCAAGAGCTTGAAGACCAGTGGCCCATTTTTCGTCTCATGGCAAGGGATTGGCCAGGCCTGCGACGGGGACATCCCCAGCTACCCTGGTATCGTAAATGGATAAAGAAACGTACCCGCCTGAACGCCAAACGCAAGCTGGCGAAAAGCCGCCAAATCATGATTTCCCTTCAAAAAGATGGCTTTCAAGCTATAACAAGTGACCCGGTAATGGTTTACCGCTCCCCCAATGGCTGGGTCAGAAATGGGGGCTCCCACCGACTTGCCATCCTAGCGGCCACCGGCCAGACCCATGCCCCGGTGATTGTGCTGGACCGGGATGCCTGCCTGGCTGACCCCAAGGTGCCCGATGCTGTAAAAGATCACATTCTGGAACTAGACCCCCTGGAACAACGCTGAGAGGAAAGCGGCTAAAACCCCCACCAAAAACCATCGAAGAAATCCCCTAAACGAAGCCCCCAAGGAATCGGTGAATTACTTTTAATAAACACCGGACTCACGTTTTCTCCCTTAGCAAATAGATTCGGTGATTCAGAGCTTATAACAGCAACCTATGCTTTCAGTTTATTCCAAAAGGCGATAAGCATTGAACATATCTGCTTAACGACTCAGAAGAGCAACACTACGTTGACTCAACTCTCTCTAAGAGAGAAAACCGCTCAAAAACAAGAACCAGTTCACACTTTCGACATTCATTCGATGCTGAAATTAACATAACAACCATCCCCTCTTGTATTCGATAAAATCCCTGCCATCTTGTTCCGCTGTTGCCAACACACAAAAAACAGGCACATCAAAAAAATGGGCAACTTCCGGGGGCCGGCATAAAATCCGGCAAACATTATCCATTGATGAGAATCTGTTACGGGAGTAATGAGTTATGTACTCGCAACTCGTAAGAACAATTCTGCCTGTCACATTGACAGCAACATTCATCGGGACAGGAGGAACAGCCACACCCATTCATGCCCAAGATGAGGAAGCGCGGGATCTCGGTCGTGTCATGGTTACTGGCTCTCGTCTCACCCGACTCGAGATGGAAGAGATTAGCCCAATTACGGTCATTGATCGTGAGCAAATGGAAAACGAAGGAATCCAGACCACTCAGGATCTTTTTGACCGCATCCCTTCCCTGGGAGCTGGGAGTTTCACTGAGGCCGGAGATTCCAACGATGACACTGGCCCGGATACATCAGCTGCAGCCCTGCGTGGTCTTGAGGCCAATGCGACCCTGATTCTGATCAACGGCCGCAGAACTGCCAACTCACCATTTGCCAAAGGAATCACAACTTCAGCAGTTGACCTAAACACAATCCCTTTTTCTGCGATTGAAAGAATTGAAGTGATGCGTGACGGGGCATCGGCTATCTATGGAACTGATGCCATTGCGGGGGTCATCAACATCATTTTGCGCAACAATTTACAGGGTGGTGAGATACACGCCAGCGCTGGTGTATCCGGCGATGGTGATGCCAATGAAGAGCGAGTCAGTCTGATGTGGGGATCCATGGAAGGCAGCAGCCGACACATCACCACTCTGGATTGGTATAACCGTGATTCGGTCTGGATGAAGGATCGTCAATACTCACAGAGTGCCAACAAGATCGGCTTGCACCCCGATGCAATCCAGACGCAACCCGACGGAAGCAGCCTTCCGATTGATTTCCGGTCCAGCCTGGGCTCCAATCCTGGTGCATATTTCTTATTAGATGACGAAGAGTGGCAGCCGGATCCCGCATGCCCATCGGACCGACTCAACGAAAGCGGAGAATTCTGCCTGTTTGATTTCACGCCTAGCATGCAGCTAAGGCCCGACTCAGAGCGCACCAGCCTAATTCATCTCACTGAATATGACATCAGCAATACTATGCAACTCTACGGTGAGTTCTGGGCGCACCACCGAAACAGCGAGATCCAGGGTGCCGCCACGCCTTCCGTGGATGAACTTTTCATCTCGGAAGATCATTCCGGTAATCCCTTCAATCAGGACGTCCGTGCACGATACCGTTTCACCGATGCCGGCCCCCGTGTCCAGCGGCAAAATCACACTAGCTTGCGGGCGGTAGTTGGCCTCACTGGCCTTTTCTCCAATCCAGACTGGGACTATGACGTCGCAGCTGGTTACACGCGCCATGCCGCACAACAGCATGGCATAGGTGGCTTCATCAACATCAATCAGGCCCAGGACGCGCTAGACGAAGACATCTATAACCCCTTCGGCTCCGAGCCGAACAGCAGTGATGCAATCGACCACATCGACACCAGAACCACCCGTACCGGTGTATCTCGTCAAGCCTTCCTGGATGCCGGCATAAGTGGACACTTGGGTAAACTGCCTGGTGGACCAATTGGCCTTGCCGGGGGTGTCCAGTATCGGGATGAATTTATTCGCGACACGCCCGACTACCAATTCCGCACTGGACAGCTCATCGGAACCGAGGCTACCCAAGCCGAAGGCGGGCGGGATATAACGTCCCTCTATGTGGAAACAGCGCTTCCAGTAAACGATATGCTGGACATCCAGCTAGCGCTGCGTCATGACGATTACTCAGACTTCGGGACGACCACAAACCCTCGTATCGGCTTACATTTTCAACCTATGCAACGACTTGCTTTCCGGGCCAGTTACTCGGAAGGTTTTCGCGCCCCAAGCATACCGGAGATTGGTCTTGGTGCCACGGAAGAATCACCAATTCTGGTTGACACCACCCGGTGCGGGCTGACCCAGGACGACCAGGACTGTGGTCCTACTGAATACATCGTCCAATTCGAGGGCAACCCGAACCTGGATCCTGAAACCAGCGAGAGCTTTAACATCGGCATAATTGCTGAGCCACTGGATTGGATGTCCGTGACAATCGATTACTGGCAGATCAAGCATAAAAATCTAATTGCCAGCGACACCCAATTCATCTTGAACAACGAGGACCAGTTCCCAGATCGTGTTGTTCGTCTGGAGCCAACCTCTGACGAGCAAGCCCAAGGGATACCCGGCCGCATCGATTTTATCAACGACAGCTTCCTCAATTTCGGCCAACAGGAAACCGATGGTATTGATCTAGACGTGCGTATGGAATGGGATCAATTTGGTGGAAGGCTCCGCTTAGATAACTCCGCCACTTACGTCCTGAACTTCGATCGACAATTGCGAGACGAAGGCCCTGTTTCCGAACTTGCCGGCACGTTTCAGCGCCCCCAGCTCCGTATGATGTCGCGGGTCAACTGGGATGCCTCGACCTGGGGCTGGACGATTGGCGTTCGACATGTAGGGTCCTATACCGAGGAAAATAATTCCGTCGGCCTCCCAATTGACCGGCGAGTCAATTCCTGGACGGTCATGGATGCAAGTGTACGGTGGCAAGCCACCGAATCAATGAATGTATATGCTCGTGCTCACAACTTACTGGACAAGGAAGCGCCCTTTGTAGCAGGCGATATATCGGGCTATGACCTGAGAAATCATGACCCCAGGGGTCGCTTCATGAGTGTTGGCGCGAGCTACGCTTTCTAAATCGCACTCTTTTGGAAAGTGGGAATCTGAGTAAACCACAAGAAAGGGCGCATCGGTAGGATGCGCCCTTTCTCCATTCAAAGCTGCAAAGCAATTTAGTTTGCAGGCTCGATACGATAAAGGCTCGCATCACTGCGATCATTGAGGATATAGATATCCCCATTCGGGGCCTGGCGAACCTCACGAATCCGTCCCAAGCGTTCCAGCAATAACTCTTCCGCATGGACCACGGTCTTGTCCTCCAGTACCAGGCGCAAAATGCGCTCGGCACGAAGACCGCCGGCCAGGAGATTGCCTTCCCAGTTCTCGAAGCGGTCACCGTCAATTACAGCCAATCCGGATGGCGCCAGAGTGGGCAAAAATTCAAAGACCGGATCCACCATGTCTTCCCGGTGACGCGCTTCGGCATCCGGGAATGGCTCTTCCGTGCGGTAATCACGCCCCAAGGTCGTAGTGGGCCAACCGTAGTTCTTCCCGGCTTCCACCAAATTCAACTCATCGCCACCCCGGGGACCGTGCTCAGTGGCCCAGATTTCGCCGGTCTGCGGGTGCTGGATGATCCCCTGAATGTTCCGATGGCCGTAGGAATAGATTTCCGGGGCGTAATCATCATTATCCAGGAAAGGATTATCACTGGGTACGGATCCATCATGATTGAGGCGAACCACGGTACCTGAGTGATCCTCTGTGTCTTGGGCCCGTGGTGGCTCCGCTCCCCGGTCACCAATGGTCATAAGCAGCGTCCCGTCATCCAGGAATAGAATGCGGGAACCATAATGCCGGCCCGGGGAGGTATAGGTGTTGGATTCAAACAATTCCTCCATATCCACCAGGCGATCGCCATCCAGACGCGCTCGGGCCAGTGCGGGGACCGTCGCATCGCTGTCCCCCTTGGAGTAGGTCATATAGATCCAGCCATTGTCCTCGTAGTCAGGATGAACCACGATATCCAGCATCCCCCCCTGGTTGGTGGCATAGACGTCGGGCGCCCCTTCCAGTTCGGTTTTTTCATCGCCGTCCACCAGGAAAACACCGCCTGGGCGCTCAGTGACCAGCTTTCGGCCATCGGGCAGAAAACCCACGGCCCAGGGGTGGGAAAATCCATCTGCAACCTCTACCAGGCGCAACTGTTCATATTCAGTGCCCATGCTACTCTCGAGTACCTCCTGGGCAGAGGCCGCGCCAAACGGCAATACGGCCGCGGACATGAGTAGGGGAACTGCCGTAAACCACTGTTTATTCATTCTTTTCCCTCCATATTGCCAGGCAATGGATAATTCTCGGCTATCGTCAACGTCTGACACCAAGCATAGCTGCTAGTTCGCTTTCGTACAGCCTTGCCAACGGACGCCAGCCTTGAGACTCTCCCTCTCCGCCATACATAAAAAAACCGCCCAACCGGGCGGTTTTTTTATGTATGGCGGAGAGGGAGGGATTCGAACCCTCGGATCTCGCGAGAGATCAACGGTTTTCGAGACCGCCCCGTTCGACCACTCCGGCACCTCTCCTGGAGTCTATCGTGTTCGCGCAGCAGTGCTCGCTGCTCTTCCTCGTTCGTGGTCACAATCGACCAGAAACGACGAACATCTGCTACTTGCCCTGGTCTAGATTGAAAAAGGGCCCAAACCCGCCGGATGGGGGGTTGTTCTTGCTACCAGAAGCCGTAGATTCTATCAGAGGCGACGGGCCTCCGCGAACCATGTCGGCGTTTTGGACGTGACGCGGTAGAATAATATGACATATGACACCGCTAGGAGAAGCGCTTGGTGCGGACACTGTTCACCATTGGTCTAGCCCTGCTATTGGGCACCTGCTCGTTGCCTCCATCGCTCTTGGAGCAGGTGCAGACTCGTGGGGAATTGCATGTACTCACCCGGAACAGCCCCACCACCTATTACATCGGGGCGGAAGGACCCACGGGGCTGGAATATGACCTGGCACAGCGCTTCGCGGATCACCTTGGCGTTGAATTGAGAATCGAAACGCCTGAAGGACTTGCTGCGCTGTTTGATGCGCTGGAAGACGACCAGGCCCATCTGGCCGCAGCCGGCCTTTCCCGAACTTCAGACCGGGAAAGCCGGGTCCGCTTCTCCAGGCCCTATCACGAAGTCACCCAGCAATTGGTCTATCGCTTTGGTGAGGAAGAGCCCCGGGACCTGAGCGACCTGGATGGTCGTTTGGCCGTAGTGGCAGGCAGCAGTCATGAGGCCACTCTGAAACATCTCTCAGAAGATTACCCCGGGCTGGACTGGGAATCGGTGGAGGGGGTGGAAAGCGAGGACCTGCTGATCCAGGTTGCCGAGCGGGAGCTTCGTTATACAGTGGCCGATTCCGTGGACTTGAAAATCAACCGCCGCTACCACCCGGAACTAAGATCTGCTTTCGATCTGGCGGAACCCGACGCCATCGCCTGGGCCTTTCCACCAAACCAGGATCGTTCCCTGCTCAATGCCGCCAATGCCTTTCTTGAGCGTCTGGAACAACGGGGCACACTGGCCCAGGTTCGGGACCGGCATTTCGGGCATACGGAACGATTCGACTATGTGGGCACGCGCATCTTCATGCGCCACATCAATAACCGCCTGCCCTCCTACCGCCATTTATTCGAGGAAGCGGCCCAGCGCAACGAGTTGGACTGGCGGCTACTGGCCGCTATCGGCTACCAGGAGTCTCACTGGAACCCTCAGGCCATCTCACCCACAGGGGTTCGGGGCATTATGATGCTGACCCAACGCACCGCCAGCGATCTTGGCGTGGAGAACCGAATTGACCCGGAGCAAAGCATCATGGGTGGTGCCCGCTATTTCCGTCAGGTCCGGGAACGCATCCCCGAACACATCCAGGAGCCGGACCGGACCTGGATGGCCTTGGCAGCCTATAACGTAGGTTTCTATCACGTCATGGATGCGCGCATTCTCACTGAACGCAAGGGCGGAAACCCGGACCGTTGGATGGATGTTCGTGAACATCTGCCCCTGCTCAGTCAACGTCAGTATTACACCCAGACCCGCTATGGCTATGCCCGAGGCCGGGAGCCGGTGATCTATGTGGGAAATATTCGCCGGTACTACGACATCCTGGAATGGATGATGCCGTTGGAGGACGACATGGAAAGCTTGGTGGAGACGAGACAGGGCGAGGAAGCTCAAGCGTCTGACGGGGCCGAGGACTAATCCGGTAAGCCCCCAGGAAAACCGGCTAGCTAAGAACCCCGGCGGCTTCGAAAGAAGGTGCGGAGCCGTTCTCCACACTCTTCGGCCAACACCCCACCGGTGACCTCGACCCGATGGTTGAGGCGGTCGGTTCCAAGGATATCGAACACACTGCCCGCTGCCCCCGTCTTGGGATCGGCAGCGCCGAATACCACGCGACCGATACGGGCATGAATGATGGCCCCGGCACACATGCCGCAAGGCTCCAGGGTTACATACAGAGTGGCGTCGGTCAGGCGATAGTTCTGCGCTCGAGCAGCTGCGGCCCTGAGAGCGGCAATCTCGGCATGGGCAGTGGGATCATGCAGGCTGATGGGGGCATTCCAGCCCTCCCCCAGCACTTCTCCCGATTTGACGATCACCGAACCCACTGGCACCTCCCCCGCCGCTTCAGCCTGATTGGCCAGCGACAGGGCATGTTGCATCCAGTGAACATCTTCTTCCCGTGCCTTGGTCAATGCGCTACCTCATTCCTTCAGCTCGCGCGCTTATTCCCACTCAATGGTGGCCGGTGGCTTGCCGGAGATATCGTAGGTCACCCGTGAGATGCCGCGAACTTCATTGATGATGCGGCGGGATACGTGGTCCAGGAAGTCATAGGGCAAATGGGCCCAGCGAGCGGTCATGAAATCAATGGTCTCAACTGCACGCAAGGCCACCACCCAGTCGTAGCGGCGGCCATCCCCCATCACTCCCACCGATCGAACCGGCAGGAAAACAGCGAAGGCCTGGCTGGTTTTGCCATAGAGCTCGTGATCCCAAAGCTCCTGAATGAAGATGGCATCGGCCTTGCGGAGGATATCCGCGTATTCCTTTTTCACTTCGCCCAGAATACGGACCCCAAGCCCCGGCCCGGGGAAGGGATGGCGATAGAGCATATCGTGAGGCAGTCCCAGCTCCACCCCCAGGCGGCGCACTTCGTCCTTGAACAATTCCCGCAGGGGCTCAATCAAACTGAGCTTCATGTGTTCCGGCAAGCCCCCAACATTGTGATGGGATTTAATCACCTGGGCCTTGCCCGTCTTGGAGCCGGCGGATTCGATCACATCCGGGTAGATAGTGCCTTGAGCCAGCCATTTGACGTTGTCGATCTTGCCGGCTTCCTCATCAAAGACCTCGATAAAGGTCCGGCCGATGAGCTTGCGCTTCTCCTCCGGGTCCTCAACGCCCTTGAGGGCGAAAAGGAAGCGATCTTCCGCATCCACACGAATCACATGCACGCCCATGTGTTCGGCAAAGGTGGCCATCACCTGATCGCCCTCGCCTTCCCTCAGCAATCCGGTATCCACGAAGACGCAGGTGAGTTGCTTACCGATAGCCTTGTGCAGCAAAGCCGCCACCACGGAGCTGTCCACCCCGCCGGACAGGCCCAGCAGCACATGATCGCTACCTACCTGCTCGCGGATCTGGCTCACTTGGGTCTCTACGATGTTATCGGGGCGCCAGTCAGCGGCACAGCCGGCAATATCGTGTAGGAAGCGTTCCAGAATCCGCCCTCCCTGGGGGGTATGAGTGACTTCCGGATGGAACTGGATGCCGTAGAAGCGTCTGGATTCATCGGCAATCACGGCGATGGGTGCATTGGCAGAGCTGCCCACCACGTCAAAACCCTCGGGCAGTTCGGCTACCCGGTCCCCATGGCTCATCCAGACATCCAGACTGGCAATGCCGCCCGATTCAACATGATCCTCAATGCCATCCAACAAACGGCTCTCACCGGTCAATCGAACCCGGGCATAGCCGAATTCCTGTTCATCGGAGGATTCCACCTGCCCGCCCAGCTGGGCGGCCATGGTCTGCATGCCGTAACAGATACCCAATACGGGCACGCCCAGCTCAAACACCACCTTGGGCGCCCGGACGGTATCCTGCTCGGTCACAGAGGCCGGCCCGCCGGACAGAATCACCGCGCTGGCACCAAAGTCCCGAATCGCCTCATCGCCCATCTCCGGATCATGAATCTCGCAATACACCCCCAATTCCCGGACGCGGCGACCGATCAACTGAGTGTACTGGGATCCGAAATCGAGGATCAGGACTCGATGGGCGTAGATATTGGTCATGCGCTTGGTTCCGTGCTTGGGAGAGAACAAACTGCCATTCAGCCACCGCAGGGACCGATCACTCGTGGATCAGTCCGTGCGGTAGTTGGGTGCTTCCTTGGTGATGGTCACATCATGGACATGGGATTCCTTGACCCCGGCCCCGGTGATCTTCACAAAGCGGGGCTTGGTGCGCATTTCTTCAATATTGGCGCAGCCGGTATAGCCCATGCTGGCACGAACCCCGCCCATGAGCTGATGGACGATGGCGGCCAGGGGGCCCTTGTAGGGCACGCGGCCTTCAATCCCTTCCGGTACCAGCTTTTCCACCTCGTCGGTCTTGTCCTGGAAATAGCGGTCGGAGGAACCGTGTCGGGCGGACATGGCTCCCATGGAACCCATGCCCCGATAGGCCTTGTAGGAACGGCCGTGGTACAGCTCCACTTCGCCGGGGGATTCCTCGGTGCCGGCAAACAGGCCGCCGATCATAATGCTGTGGGCACCGGCCACCAGGGCCTTGGACAGATCACCGGAGAAACGAACCCCGCCATCGGCAATCAGGGGCACCCCCGTACCTTCCAGGGCCTCGGCCACATTGGCCACGGCGGTGACCTGGGGCACGCCAACGCCGGCCACCACGCGGGTGGTGCAAATGGAGCCGGGACCGATCCCCACCTTGACTGCGTCGGCACCGGCATCCACCAATGCCCTGGCCGCCTCGCCGGTAACGATGTTGCCACCGATCACCTGAACCTCGGGGTGGGCCTTTTTGATGCTGGCCACCCGATCCAGAACGCCCTTGCTATGACCATGGGAGGTGTCCACCACGATCACGTCCACGCCAGCGACCACCAGGCGCTCTACCCGCTCATCGGTATCGCCGCCGGTACCGACAGCGGCCGCCACTCGGAGACGACCCTGATCGTCCTTGCAGGCGTAGGGATAATCGGTGGCCTTCTGGATGTCCTTGACCGTGATCATGCCCCGCAACGCGAAGTCATCATTGACCACCAGCACCTTTTCGATGCGGAAGGAATGGAGTTTCTCCAGGATCTCTTCCCGTTCCGCGCCCTCGGGCACGGTCACCAGCTTATTCTTGCCGGTCATGATGGAAGAAACCGGGGCATCGTAATGGGTCTCAAAACGCAGATCCCGGCTGGTGACAATCCCCACCAACTCTTCGCCATCCACCACCGGCACACCGGAAATCCCGTGTCGGCGGGTCAGCTCCATCACATCCCGGATACTACGATCCGGGGTCACAGTAATGGGATCCTTGATGACACCGCTTTCGTATTTCTTGACGAAACGGACTTCCGCCGCCTGGGCCTCGGGCGGCATGCTTTTGTGCACCACGCCGATGCCACCCTCCTGGGCCAGGGCGATGGCCAGACGGCCTTCGGTGACCGTATCCATGGCCGCCGATACCACCGGAATATTGAGGGTGATATCCCGGGTGAAACGGGTGCTGAGATCCACTTGATGGGGCAGCACTTCTGAATGCGCAGGCAGCAGGAGAACGTCGTCGTAGGTAAGGGCTTCTTCGGCAATGCGAATCGACATGGGTATCTGTCCCGGACCGTGTGTCGATGGCGCCGACGGATGAACCGTCAGCGAGGGAGTTAATCGAGTAATTATACGGGGCCAGCGTATTCGCGTAAAGCTGGCCGCCAAGCCGCGCGACTCGTCGACACGCCGGCGCCCGTGTAGAATTGATCGGATGACTCAAACACCCGTCACGACCCCGGATTCCGCTGATATCTGGACCGTTTCCCGCCTGAACCGGGAGGCGCGCTTTGCCCTGGAGCAGGGTTTTCCGGCCCTCTGGATCGAGGGGGAAATCTCCAATCTGGCCCGGCCCGCTTCGGGGCATATGTATTTCTCCCTCAAGGACGACAAGGCCCAGGTTCGTTGCGCCATGTTCCGCCCCCAGCAGCGTAGCGTGCGTTTTCGCCCAGAAAACGGCGAAAAGGTGTTGGTTCGGGCCCGGGTGGGACTGTATGAAGTGCGCGGGGAGTTCCAGCTCAAGGTCGAGCATATGGAGCCCGCCGGCGAAGGGGAGCTGCAGCGGGCTTTCGAAGCCCTCAAGCAGAAACTGGCCGCCGAAGGGCTGTTCGATGAGACCATCAAGCGCCCCCTCCCGGCCATGCCACGCACCATCGGTGTCATCACCTCCCCCACCGGCGCCGCCATCCGGGATATTCTCACCACCCTGAAACGGCGTTTCCCACTGGCCCGGGTGATCATCTATCCCGTTCCCGTGCAGGGGGAAGGGGCTGCTGCACGGATTGCCGATATGCTGACCCTGGCCGGGGCCCGGGCCGAAAGCGATGTACTGATTCTTGCCCGCGGCGGGGGCTCACTGGAGGATCTTTGGTCCTTCAATGAGGAGATCGTTGCCCGGGCAGTGCGGGCCTGTCCGATCCCCGTGGTCTGCGGCGTGGGGCACGAAGTGGATTTCACCATCGCGGATTTTGCCGCCGATTACCGGGCCCCGACCCCCACCGGAGCAGCCGAAGCGGTCACACCGGACAGCCGCGAGTGGCTTAGCGCGCTTCGGCAGCGCCAACAGCGCCTGACGCGGGCCATACAACTTCACCTCCGCCAGGGCGGCGAACGCCATCGGGACCTGGACCGGCGCCTGCAGTTGCGCCACCCGGGACAACAACTCCAGCAGCAGAGCCAGCGCCTGGATGAACTGGCCTTGCGAGCCGGTAGAGTCCTGCAGCAGACCCTGAAACGCTCGGAACAGCGCCTCGGACACCTTCGCACCCGGCTACACGCGGCCAGCCCGGCCTTGCGGCTTGGCCGCGCCGCGCAAAGCCTGCTGGACCTGGACCGTCGCCTCAGGCGAGCGGTGTCCGAGACCATGCAGCGCCGCCGGGAAAGACTCTCAGCCACGGTTCGGGCGCTGAATACCGTCAGCCCGCTGGCGACGCTGGAGCGAGGCTATGCCATTGTGGAACGCCCCGAGGGCGGTATTATTAGACGGGCCGATGAATTGATGGCCGGCGATGAAATCCAGGCACGACTCGGCTCAGGCCGAATCAGTGCCCATGTCATCGAAGTGGACACCGACACCAACCCCGAACAAGGGAAGGATCAATAATGCGCAGCGCCCCCGTTCTGTTTGTCGTTTCACTCTTATTCCTGTTTACCCTGCCGACCCTGGCACTGGCGGACGATCAGGCACTCCCGCGACATAACCCGGTGCCGGGCGGTGTGGCAGTGATCGAGCTGCCGGAAAGTGATCAACGTCCTGCTGTCCGCTACCGGGAGCGGTCTGCATTGGTGGTACCCAGCGGGGGGCGTTACCAAGCGGTACTGGGCATTCCCTTGAGCGCCTCCACTGGCCAGCATGAGTACCAATTCAGCCTGGGTGACGATGACTGGCAGACTGACACGTTTCATGTTTCGGACAAGGAATACGCTGAATCCCGCATCACCATCGAAGATGAAAGCATGGTGACGCCGGATGAAGAAGCGATGAAACGGATCAACCAGGAACGGCCCCGAATTCGCCAAGCCCTGTCCCAGCACACGGACAAGGACGATGTTCCCTTGAGTTTCATCCTGCCCGTGGAGGACGTGGAAACCAGTCCCTTTGGGCGCAAGCGCTTCATCAACGACCAGCCCCGTAACCCCCATGGCGGCATCGATATCCGGGGGGCTACGGGTACCCCTATCGTGGCCCCCGGACCGGGCACGGTCATCGAGACGGGTGACTATTACTTCAACGGAAAAACCGTGTTTCTGGATCACGGCCAGGGGCTGGTCTCCATGTTCTGTCACATGGATGAGATCGAAGTCTCGGTAGGAGATGAATTAGAGCCAGGCGATCGAGTGGGCACGGTGGGCATGACGGGCCGAGTCACCGGCCCCCATCTGCACTGGTCGGTCTCCCTGGGCAACACCATGGTCAACCCGCGCTACTTCCTGGAAGACGAATCCCCGCTGGATGCCAGCGGGGATGATGAATAAGGCGGTCGGTCAGTCCTCGCTGTCGGTGGCGAGAAACAGGGCGAACCAGCCAGCATCAAGGTTGATGATGGCATAGGCGATATCGTATTCGCCGTCGCAGAACCAGCAGGAAAAGCCCGGGTCCAGACCGAAGAGGAACAGGTCCTCCTTCGGGGTGTCATCAAGCAGGGCTTCAAGATACTGCTCGGTGAGCTGCTGGGCCTGTCCCGCATCCAGCCCATCCCCCAGAACACCGCCATCCCGCAAGGCGCGGAATAGGGCGTCGCCGAATTGCTGAGTGGTCTCCGGCCAGATACGGGCATCCGCCAGCCAGGCAATGGAACAGCCGGCCACATCCGGGGGCAAATCCTGGGTATCGGCCAGGCTCCAGAGCAGGCTCACTACCGTCTCCGGGCCCGGGTCCTCGCTGTCATCGTCTTCCTCTGAATCGTCCAGCTCCCAGGCCTGGAAGACAACTCCGCCAGTCACCCAGCTGCGACGCAACTGTCGGTGAACATTTTCCAGTGTCTGACGTGCCGGGGAGGGCATGGCCATGGGATCTCCGGCGGCCAGATCCACTTCGTCGATGGCATCATCCTCAACGATCAGGGTATCGCTGGGTTCGGAATGAAAACGTTCGCTGAACTGTTCTACGGACCAGTAGGCCATCTTGCCGCTCCTTCGCCGATCAAGGCCGGCTTGCGAGGAAAACTCCAGTGCCCATCATGGCCAAAGCTGGAAGGATCGTCCATAAGGGTAGGACTTCGGGAAATCCCAGTATATCCATCAGCATGGCACTGCCGTTGTATGCGGCATGAAGCACAATGGCGGGCCAGATGCTACCCAGGCGCAATACCGTCAAGGCACAAATCAAACCGAGCACGGCGGTAATGCTGAAATGGGCTGGATGCAGATGCAGGATAGCAAACATTGCCGTGGAAAGGGCGACAGCCAGCCATTGAGGGTAGCTGGCCAACAGCCCACTGAGTACGGCCCCCCGAAACAGCAATTCCTCCGCCACCGGCGCCAGGACAACAATCACCAGCAGCAGGGTCAAGGCCCCCAGGCGCACCTCGGCTTCACCCAGCACCTGCTGAACCTCACGGGCATAGTCGGCAGCCTCCCCTAAACTGTAGAGATGGGCCAGGGTGGCAGCGATGAATCCGCTCAGGCCAATTCCGAGAAAAAGTCCGGCAGCCATGGCCCGGGGACCGGGCCAATTGAGTCTCAAGGTGGTGCGAAAAGACAGGGCCGCCAGACTCAGCACCGCGAGAATGGCCAGCAGGCTGGCCCACTGCATGGCACTGATCCGCAGCAGGGCCGACAACCAGCCATCCGTCCAGTCGCTGAAGAGAAAGAACAGCACGGCCAGCAGCAGCATCAGAAAATAACTGGCCGCGGCATGAAGAGGCTGTGGCCCGCGGGGATCCAGCATCAGCCGTCGTAATGCAGGCTGCGCACTTCCGGGCGATACCAGTCGCCGTTCTCAGGATGGAAAATGGTGCAGCGGGTCATCTCCCCGCCATAGATATGCAGGGTCACCGCCACATCATCTTCGCTGTCATTGAGGATGCGGTGATGCTCATGAGGTGGAATCAGGCATCCGGCACCCCCCACCTCGGAGGTCATCACCTCTTCCAGACGGAATCGCTCCAGACCGGCGCGGGACTCCCGATGGGCGAACTGTTCAATACGAATCCGGCCATGGCACACCCCTTCCACACACCACAGACCGGAGTGATCGTGAAGCGGTGTCCCCTGCCCCACACCCCAGGTCATGGCCACAATGCTGAAAGCATCCTCCGGGTCACGATAGACCAGACGGCGGGCATAGTGATCTTCCTCGGCATGCAGAAAGGCATCGGGCAGCTGAAATTGGCGGCTGGAAATGAGTTTACAAAGGCCTTGCTTGACCCCTTCGGCAATATCATCCGGCGATGGCCGCTTGGCAGCAGCCTCCACCGTCTCAATCAAACGCCGGGCACCGGGAAAATCGAACTCGCTCTGGATGGTCTTGCCATCAAAGGCATATTCAGTGGACATGATCACTCCCCATCAGAGGGTTTGCAGATACTCGGCAATCACCGGCCCGAATCGTTCCCCATCCACCAAAAAGGCATCGTGACCCTGGATGGAAGGCAGATCAAAATAAGCAGTACTGATTCCCGATCCTTCCAGGCGTTGAGCCAGCTCCTTTTGCTGGTGCTGGGGAAAGAGAATATCACTATCAACCCCCACCACCGCCGCGGAGTCCAGATAGGACAAGGCGGCGAAGGGGTCTGCTCCCGATCCTGCATGATCGTCCACGTCAAACAGATCCATGGCTCGAGAGAGATAAATGTAGCAGTTGGGATCAAACCCGCCCACAAAGCGATCCGCCTGGGCCTCCAGATAAGACTCGATCTGAAAACGGGGCCCGAAGCCAGGGTCCGGTTCGGCCAGCTGCTCACGGCCAAAGCGCTCCGCCCATTCTTCCGGGGAGCGGTAGGAAATCATGCCCAGCTTGCGAGCCTGTCGCATACCGGTGACCGGCGGGGCATCCACCGGATATTCACCCCCCTGCCAGGCAGGATCGTTGCGAATCATCTCCCGCTGCAGGGAGCGCACGGCAATGGCAAAGGGCAAGGCCCGGGGCGCGGACGAGATACTCAGCAAATGCCGGGCCCTGCCGGGATAGCGGAGCAGGAAGGCCAGCGCCGTCATCCCTCCCAGGGAAGGACCGATCACGCCATGGATCCGGGAAAAGCCCAGATCATCCAGGGCCTGAGCGGCGGCCCCGGCGATGTCCTCCACCCGCAGTTCCGGAAAGTCCAGGCGCCAGCGGTGGCCCGTGACCGGGTTCTCGCTGGCCGGGCCAGTTGAGCCGAAACAACTGCCCAGGGAGTTGAAACAGATCACATGGAAACGGCGGGTATCAATGGGGCGACCGGGCCCGATCATGGCTTCCCACCAGCCCGGCTCCGGATCAGCCGCCGAAGAAGCCGCATGGGCGCTGGGAGACAGGCCGGTAAACAGCAACAAGGTATTCTCGCCGTTATTGCGGGGCTCACCCCAGCTTTCATAGACCAGCCGCACGCCTGTCAGGCGGTCTCCGCACCAAGTGGTCAATGGTTGGGAAAGATCAATAATCTTGGAGGCTGGCAGCTTGTTCACGGGCTATGGCTCAGTCCTGAACAGAATGACAAATGGCATATGGGCCGGTGATGACAGCCGCCGTCACCTGGCCAACAAGCTGGCGCCGACACCGCAATCACCCCCATTTCGATCACCACATTGTCCGTGAACCCCGCTCATATTGCCAGCCCGGCACCGTCTTCCAATCACATTGACCCCGACATCTTACCGCCAATAGACGACGTGCCCCATAAGCCACGGAAGACGACTACTCTAAAGGTAGTGGCCCGGCGATACGCCCCTTGAATCAGCACGATATCGTCCCGAGGGTCACAGTAGACCGCGCCATAGGGCCCGTTTCCTGCGGTGACCTGACAGGAGGTGTCACCATGACCATTGAATTCAAAAAAGGCGATGCGCTGCTCATTGTGGATGTTCAGAATGACTTTTGCCCGGGTGGTGCCCTGGAAGTGCCCGATGGCGACACGGTTATTGCGCCCCTGAATCAAGCCATCGAGGCAGCCAGGCAGACGGACACCCCGGTGATCGCCTCGCGGGACTGGCATCCCGAGGGGCATTGCAGCTTCGAGGCCCAGGGCGGTCCGTGGCCGGAGCATTGTGTTCAGGACAGCTTCGGTGCCGCCTTTCATCCGGATCTGCGCCTGCCCGCCGATGTGGAAATCATCTCCAAGGGCCAGTCCCTGGATCGGGATCAGTATTCAGCCCTGGACGACACCGGCCTGGGGCAACAGCTCCGGAATCGCGGGATCAAGCGCTTGTGGATTGGCGGGCTGGCGCAAGACGTCTGCGTCCACGCCACGGTTCTGGATGCTCTGTCCCAGGGTTTCGAGGTGAAATTGCTGGCCTCGGCGACCCGTCCCGTCGACCCCGACAAAGGGGACGCCGTTATGGACGAGATGCGGGAGAAGGGCGCAGAAACAGTCTAAACAAACGCCGAGGAGCAGAAAATGGCATCCACCGGAGTGATTCCGGGCAGGCAGCCATCGTGGCTGTTAACCGACCTTTATCAGCTGAGCATGAGCTCGGTTTACCATGCCGAAGACATGGACCGGGAAGCCGTGTTTGAGCTCTTCTTTCGGGCCCTGCCCTCATCACGGAACTTCGTCCTCGCGGTAGGTCAACAGGACTGCCTGGAAGCCATGAGCCGGTTTCAGTTCGGCGCGGACGAGATTGACTGGCTTCGGAGTCTGGAGCGTTTCCCGGAGGACTTCCTTCAGATGCTCTCCCGGCTTCGTTTCACCGGGGATGTTTATGCTGTGCCCGAGGGCAGTGTGGTCTTTCCATTTGAGCCGGTCATCCAGATTCGAGCCCCCTTGATCCAGGCCCAGCTGATGGAAACCCTGTTGCTGAATCGGATCCATGCCCAGAGCGTGATCGCCAGCAAGGCCGCCCGCATCATCCTGTCCGCCGGCGACCGCCCGGTGATGGATTTCGGCGCCCGCAAGGCCCAGGGCGGAGAAGCGGCTCTGAATCTGGCCAAATGCAGCTGGATTGCGGGTGCATCAGGCACCTCCAACATGGAGGCCGGCCACTACCTGGACATCCCGGTGGTGGGCACCATGGCCCACAGTTTCATCCAGACCTTCGAGGACGAAAGCGAGGCATTCCGCCGCTTTTCCAAACATTGGCCGGAAACCACCCTGCTGGTGGATACCTGGGATACGCTGCGCGGCGTTGACCGGGTCATTGATCTTATCCGCGAGAGTGATGGCACATCCGCCCCGGTCTCGGCCATACGCCTGGATTCCGGTGATTTGCTGACACTCTCCATACAGGCGCGTCAAAAACTGGATGAAGCCGGACTTGATCACATCAAGATCGTGGTCTCCTCTTCCATCAATGAATACCGGATTCGTGCCTTGCTTGAGCAGGGCGCGCCCATCGACGCCTTCGGCGTGGGAACGGAATGGGCCACCGTACCCGATGCACCAACCCTGGATTTCGCCTACAAGCTGTCGGAATTCGATGGCCTGCCCCGCATGAAGGCCTCCACCGACAAGGTCACCTGGCCCGGCGCCAAACAAGTCTGGCGCCACTGGCGTGGACGCCGTATGACCCGGGATCTGATTGGGGGTCACGACGAAACGGTCCCAGAGGGGGCAACGGCCTTGCTCAGGCCCGTCATGGAAAGCGGGGACCTACTGCCCGGCGCCGTAAACAGCCTCAATCAGGTCCGGGAACACGCCCGCCAGGAGCTGGCCGCCTTGCCCGAGACCCTGCAAAACATTGAACCAGCCGAACCCTACCCCGTCTCAGTGAGTCCAGCCCTGGAAGAGGCCCGGCGCCAGATTCAGGCCCGCTTTATGGACGAACGGTAGCAGCAGCGCTTTACGTGGGCTGGCCCGGGATGTCACGCTTACGCCCCTTTTTTCGCGGAAAAGTCCAAGAGGTTTTAATGGAAGTCGCCAACAAGCGTGTGGTCGAGATCGATTACACCCTGAAAGACAATGAAGGCAATGTACTGGACAGCTCCGAAGGTCGTGAGCCCTTGGCCTTCATTCAGGGTACCCAGTCCATCATTCCCGGCCTGGAGCAAGGCATTGAAGGCTGGGAAGAAGGCCAGAGCGGTGCGGTGGAAGTCGCACCGGAAGATGGCTACGGTGAGCACAATGACGAGCTCAAGCAGGAAGTGCCGAAAGACGTGTTCCAGGCCGATTCTGAAATCGAGCCGGGCATGCGCTTCCAGGCGGTTGGCGAAGGCGGTCAGACCCAGATCATCACGGTGGTCAAGGTCGAGGACGACAAGGTCCTGATCGATGCCAACCATCCCCTGGCCGGCCAAACCCTGCACTTTGACGTGAAGATCGCCGGTGTGCGTGATGCCACCGACGATGAGCTGGAAGCTGGTCAGCCAGCGGGTGCCGACGAAGAGCAGTAAGTCGCGCAGCCTGTCAGGCTTTACCAAGCCCCCGTTGGCCACAAGGCCTCCGGGGGCTTTTTTGTGGTGTTTACAGGCTATAGTGGATCGCTGCCCGAGGCTTTCGACCTGAGCGACTCGAACGAAGGTAAAGCCAGCTCACACCTCCACTGTTTTCAGCCTGGAGGATCGAGTGCGGGCTGGGCTTCGGCCAGTCTGTCCAGAAGGTCCTGGTCGCTGAGGCCGTCGATTTCGGCGTCCGCGTCCATGGCGTTGTCGGCGTAGATGTAGGATTTCATCACCCGGCTGCCGCGGCATTCGCAGAACAGGATGACCATCGCCCCGTAGGATTCATGACCCCGGGCAATGTCCCAGCGGACCCCTGATTCATCGGTAATCCGGCGTAGCATAATACCCTCTCCCTACGTCTGGACGATGCGCCCGCATTCAGTGACGGCGCCAGAAGCGCCGATGATCGCGAATGATCTCCCGGGCCGCATTATGCCCCGGCGCGCCGGTCACACCCCCGCCGGGGTGGGCACCGGAACCACAATGATACAGCCCCGCCACCGGACCTCGATAATCGCCATGGCCCAGTACGGGCCGGGCGGAATACAACTGATCCAGCTGTAGGGCACCGTGGAAGATGTCTCCGCCCACCAGGCCGAAACGCTGTTCCAGATCGGCGGGTGACAGGGCCAACTGGCCCAGGATGCTGTCACGGAAATTGGGTGCGAAATAATTCACCGTATCAATAACCGCATCGGCGGCCCGCTGGCGGGTTGCGTCATTCCAGCCCTCCCCCGGCGGCCCCTCGGGGGCAAAATGCTGGCAGAAGAGACTGGCCACATGCCGGCCCGCCGGGGCCAGACTGTCGTCCAGGGTGCTGGGAATCAGCATCTCCACCACCGGCCTGCGGGCAATCCCTTCTCGCCGGGCATCCAGCCAGGCCTGGTCCATATAGGCCAGCGAGGGGGCCATTACGATGCCGGCGCTCAGATGCGGGCCCGGATCCGGCCTTGCCTCGAAACGCGGCAGCTCGGACAGGGCCACATTCATGCGGAAGGTACCCGAGGCGCAGCGAAAGCCCTCGATACGGTGACGAAAATCTTCGGGCAGATCGGAGGGCGCCATCATCTCCAGGTACAGCAGCTTGGGCCCTACATTGGCCGCCACCCGCCGGGCCGGGAAGAAGCGCCCGTCCTCAAGGGCAACGCCCTTCACACGGCCCTGTTCCACCGCCACCTGCTTTACCGGAGCCTGGGTTTCGATACGAACCCCCAATGCCTCCGCCTCCCGGGCCATGGCCTGGGTAATCGCCCCCATCCCGCCAATGGCATGACCCCAGGCACCAGGCTTGCCGTTCACTTCCCCAAAAACATGATGCAACAGAACATAGGCCGAGCCGGGCGTATCGGGACTGGCGTAATTGCCCACGATGCTGTCGAAGCCCAGCAAGGCCTTGATGGGCTCGGATTCAAACCATTGATCCAGAATGTCCCGGGCACTGCGGGTAAAGAGTGAAAGCAGGTCCCGCCGGGCGGCTTCCGGCATCTTTGCCAACATGCGCCCATCCCGGATGGCGGCCAGCAAATCGGCCATCCCGCCGCCCACATTCGGCGGCGTTTTGAGCACCATTTCTTTAAGGGCACCGGCGGCCTGATCCAGCATGGCTTCGAAGGCCGGCAGTTGCTCGGCATCCCTGGCTGAAAAACGCGCCACTTCCCGTCGAGTGTCATCCGCCCCGGGACCGGCTGTCAGGCTATCGCCGTTTTCCAGGGGCAAAAAATTGTTCACCGGCCGCTCCACGATCTTAAGACCGTGTTCATGCAAGTGCAGATCGCGAATAACCTTGGGGTTGAGCAGGCTGACGGTATAGCTGGCGGTGGAATTGCGAAAGCCGGGATGGAATTCCTCGGTCACCGCCGCCCCGCCCACAAGCGAACGACGCTCCAGGACACGGACCTTGAGTCCGGCCCGGGCCAGATAGCAGGCGCAGGCAAGACCATTGTGACCGGCACCGATGATCACCACATCGTCGATGTTTACCTTGGGCATAGCCGCCTCTGACCGCAAATGAGGATTTGCATGGTATCAAGCACCATTCCCTGGCGGGGCCAATCACCGCCAGGCGGGAAAGTCACTTGCCCTTGCTATGGCGTTTCAGGCGCTTGCGTTTCTGGAGCTGGCGATCCGTAAGCTGGTTGCGCTTGCCCTTGAAGGGGTTATCCGTGGTCCGGAACTCGATTTCCACCGGCGTGCCCTGGAGGTCAAAGGTCTGGCGGAAATAGTTTTCCAGGTAGCGGCGATAGGCCCGGGGGGTGCGTTCGGTCTGATTGCCGTGGATCACAATCCGGGGCGGGTTTTTGCCACCCTGGTGGGCATAACGCAGTTTGATTCGGTGGCTGCGGGTCACGGGGGGCGCATGGCGGCTAATGGCATCTTCCAGGGCGCGGGTGAGCACCGGGGTGGGCATATCCCGGTTGGCCGCTTCCCAGGCTTCGTCCACCGACCCCAGCAACTCTCCCACGCCGGTGCCATGCACCGCCGAGATGAAATGCTGTTTGGCAAATCCGAGGAAGGGCAGTTTTAGATCAATCTCGGCCTTGGTGCGCTGGCGACGTTCCGGACTCAGACCATCCCACTTGTTAACAGCCACCACCATGGCCCGTCCGGCCTGCAGGGCCAGCCCCATGATGGAAGCATCCTGGTCGGTCACCCCTTCCGAACCATCCACCAGGGCCACCACCACATTGGCGTCCTCAATGGCCTGCAAGGTTTTGACCACACTGAGCTTTTCAATGTGTTCGCTGACCTTGGCGCGGCGCCGGACACCGGCGGTATCCACCAGCACATAATCCCGGCCTTCCCGGGAAAAGGGGACTCGCACCGAGTCCCGGGTGGTTCCCGGCTCGTCGGAGGCCACCATGCGCTCATCCCCAAGCCAGCGGTTGATGAGCGTGGATTTGCCCACATTGGGTCGACCAATGACCGCGACCCGGACACCCGCCTCACTGTAATCCGACGCCGCATCATGGGCTTCGGCATGGGGCACATGGGACAGGGCCTGCTCGATCAGGGGAATAATGCCACGCCCCTTGTAGGCGGAGATGGCCTGGGGTTCGCCCAGGGCCAGGGCATGAAATTCCGCCGTCACCGATTCCCGAGCCTGGCCTTCGGATTTATTGACCGCGAGAATGATCGGCTTTTTCTGGCGGCGAAAGGCGTGGGCCAGGGTTTCGTCGGCCGGGGTCATTCCCTGCTGCCCATCCACCACGAAAATAGCCACATCGGCCTCTTCCAGGGCCCGCAGGCTTTGCTGCTCCATGAGGGTTTCCACCGGCCGCTCGGATTCCCCGATGCCTCCGGTATCGATAACCACATAAGGGCCGGGGCCCGCCCGGCCGATGCCGTATTGTCGATCCCGGGTCAGACCCGGGGTATCGGCCACCAGGGCATCCCGGCTACGGGTCAACTGATTGAACAGGGTCGACTTGCCGACATTGGGCCGCCCGAGCAGGGCAATGACTGGCAACATGGGCAAGATTCTCTTTATTCAGGGCGCTGAAACTTAGCGCTCGGAGAGACGATAGGCCCTGACACGGCCATCGCCGTCCTGGACCAGAAGCTTGTCTCCGGCAACCACGGGGGCGGTATTGATGCGCTTGCGGGATACACGCTCTCGAGCCACTAAATCTCCGCTATCGGCATCCAGAAAATGCAAATAGCCGTCCAGATCCCCCACCACGATGGTATCGCCAAACACCACGGGCGCGGTCATCTGACGGGCCCGCAGGGCATCCTGAACCCAAACACTGGCGCCACCGTTACGGTTGAGGGCATGGACTTCGGAATGGCGATCGGTGAGATAGATCATCTCCTCATCCATGGCCAGTCCGGACAAGCTCCCCAGATCCCGTTGCCAGCGCTGACCACCCGACAGGGAAATCGCCGCCATTCGATCCGAAGCCGATGCGGCATACACCACCGAATCGCTTGCACCCATGACCGGGGCAATATCCGCAATCTGCTCCAGTTCATTACGACCAGCAGCAATACCCACAGACTGAGCCCACTGACTTTCCCCGTCCCGAACACCGAATGCACGCACCTGACCATTGGCAAAACCAACGATCACCCGGCTACCCCGGATAATGGGATCGACTCCCCCCCGCATCTGCAGGGACGGCACATCTTCTGAACGAGACCAGACCTCGCCACCATCATCGGCGGACAAACCGCGAACATGGCCATCGGAGGTTTTCACCACAATATAGCCACGGCTAATGGCCGGCGCGGTGAGAATCTCCCCACCGACCTGGGTCGACCACAGCAATTCACCGTCATCGGCGTCCAGGGCAAACAAGCGCCCATCCAGAGCGCCGACCAACACCATGCCCTGCCCCACCGCAGGCCCACCGGCCAATGGTGCGTCCAGGTCCATACGCCAGATGCGACGGCCATTTTCCGGGTTTCGGGCCGTCAGGCGACCGGCATGGCCCGCCGTATAAACCCGCTCGCCATCAAAAGTCGGTCGAAGCCCCAGATAGAGACGCTCGGCACGCCCCCGAGCCCGGGTGCTCCAGGCTGTATCCACATCGTAACGGGCTTCGAAACGCTCCAGTTCCCTGGGATCTTCAATGGCATCCGGTTGCGCACAAGCTGCGAGCAGAAACGCTGCCAAGAGCAGGAGATGGGCAAAACCCATCTTTGGGGCACGGTATTGGAACATCAGTCTTCGTATCCAGCCAGGTCGTGATATTTCATTTCCAGCTCGGGTCGAGCTGCAAATTGCTCATCGTCCGATTCCAGAGCCCGTCGATAGGCCTCCCGCGCGGCGGCGGGGTCGCCGGCAGCCACCAGAGCATCGCCCCGGGCCTCCTGATAAAGGGGCTCAAAGCGTCCCGGATCATCCACATCCAGGACCGCCAGCGCGGCATCGCTATCACCACGGGCGACATGGACTCTGGCAAGACGGACCCGGGCCAGCTTCACAAGTTCCGCATCCCGCGCATTGTCCACGGTCCACTGCAATAGCTCCGCCGCCTCATCCAACTCCTCAATCTCCACGGCCAGAGCAGCCAGTCTCAGGCTCGCGTGGGCGGCATAGGCGGTGCGCCCATAATCCGAACGCAGCTCATCCACCAGGGCGGCGGTCTGCTGATAGTCCTGACCTTCGGCGGCCACGGCCACCTGCTGATAAAGATTGGCGGCACTGGCGGCCTCGCTTTCCTGGGAAGCCTGCCAAAATCGCCAACCGGCAATCAGGGCAACACCAATCACCAAACCGGCCACCACAAAGGTCCCGTTGTCCTTCCACCATTGCTTGATTGCTTCAAGTGCTTCTTCGTCTGAGCTGAACACCGTTATTCCCCGTTGTGTTGAATTCGATCATGCAGAAGCCCCGGGAGCGCGCTCCAATCGGCCTCGAACTGTTCCTCACCCGATCGCAGCGGCTTGACACCGATTCGCCGGGCCCCGACTTCCGATTCGCCCAGAATCAAGGCGATGGCCGCGCCGCTGCGATCGGCCTTCTTGAGTTGTGACTTGAAGCTGCCGCCGCCGCAATGAGCAGTGAGCCGAAGGTCGGCCACCTGATCCCGCAGGGATTCGGCCAGCTTCCACCCTTCCCGTTCGGCAGCCTCGCCCATCATGGCCAGATAGACATGAGGCTCCACATCCCGGCGCGGCGGCGCTTCGGCCAGCGACAGCAGCGCGATCAATCGCTCCATCCCCAGGGCCCAACCCACTGCGGGCACATGCTTACCACCCAGCTGGGACACCAGGAAATCATACCGGCCACCGCTGCAAACCGCATCCTGAGCCCCAAGCCGGTCGGTTGTCCACTCGAACACCGTGCGAGAATAGTAATCCAGGCCGCGAACCAGGCGGGGGTCCACCTCATAAGCCAAGCCTTGATCATCCAGGCGGGCTTTCAGGGTGTCAAAATGAGCCGCCGACGCTTCGTCCAGATGATCCAGAATGCTGGGGGCCTGCTTAATAATGTCAGCCAAATCCGGGTTTTTGCTGTCGAGAATCCGCAGGGGATTGGTCTCCAGCCGACGAAGGCTGTCCTCATCCAGGCGATCTCGATACTGGCCGAAATAGTCGACCAGTTTTTTCCGATAGGCCTGACGGGCCTCCGGGTTCCCAAGCGAATTGAGCTTCAGTCGCAGATGCCCCAGACCCAGGCGTTTGAACAGGCGGGCGGTGAGCAGCAACATCTCGGCATCAATATCCGGCCCCTCAAGGCCATAGGCTTCCACGCCCATTTGATGGAACTGTCGATAGCGCCCCTTCTGCGGCCGCTCGTGGCGAAACATGGGGCCCTGATACCACAGCCGCTGAACCTGGTTGTGAAACAGACCATGACTCATGCCCGCCCGTACACAACCGGCCGTACCCTCAGGACGCAGCGTGAGACTGTCACCGCTGCGGTCCTCAAAGGTATACATTTCCTTTTCCACCACATCGGTCACCTCCCCGATGGAGCGAACAAACAACTCGGTCTTCTCCACGATGGGCATCCGAATTTCCCGATAGCCGTATTCTTCGAACACAGCCCGGGCGGTTGCCTCCACCTGGGCCCAGACGGGGCTTTCCTCCGGCAGGATGTCATTCATCCCCCGTACGGCTTGAACTCCCTTGGACACAACCACTCCTCTACCGGCCGTCAACCAGTCGGATCTACAAAAATTGGGAATCAGAGGCGGTCCCGCTGACCTATTCTGGCGGGTTCACCACTACCCGGGCCGTATTATCATTACGAATCCGCCCGGAAAACTCCATGGACTCGCCGTCCACTTGCAATTCGATAGCCGGCGCGTTTCCCATAAACAGCTCAATGGGGGCCAGGCCATCCAGCTCCAGGTGTTGCCCCTCCTGGGCCAGCCCATAAAACAGCTGTTCGCCATCCGCTGCTCGAACTTCAAGCCAGGAATCCCCAGTCATTTCCAGTACCAGGGCACGCTCCACCGCATTTTCAGGTACTACGGTTTCCGGCTCAGTCTGCCCGGCATCCTCCTCCGCGACAGGCTCCGTTGATCCAGTCTCCATCTCGGGCAGACGGTCATCCAGAGCCTGGCCAATTTCTTCTTCAAGGCCACTGAATTCGGGGGCGCCGTCTTCCTCTCCAGCAGATGCCAAAGCCGGTGTCATTTCAGTGTCGCCTTCAGTCCCGATCACCGACAGGTCCGTACGTGTATCCAGATGAAGTCCATCCGCCTCTTCCTGCCCACTGGCAGAGGCCAGGTTTTCAGGGGAACCCTGATCAGGAGCCTCGGCTTCCATATTGTTTTCCAGCGAACCGATCCCGGCCACGGGATCCCGATGGGGACCGGCATACCACCACAGTGCCCCCATCAGCAGCATGGCAATCACCACCAGCCAAGCCACCGGGAATATCCAACGGGGTGTACCGCCGCCAACCACCGGCTCCTGGCGGTGATGGTTCACCTTGGGATCGAAGTGCACTTCCTCGGGCAAGGTCGCTTCGTATTCCTGGAGGACTTCCGTTTCCGGCAACTCCAGTAAACGGGCATAATTCCTCAGGTGCCCGCGAACAAAAATGGGCGCTTCCAGTACTTCGAAACGATTTTCCTCCAAGGCTTGCAGGATACTGGAAAGGACCCGCAGTTCCTGCGCCGCCTGTCCCAGGCTGAGGCCCCGGTCCTCTCGCTGCTGCCTGAGTCGCTCACCCGGTCCGGCAGAGGATTGCTTGTCCGCCAAATCATCCTGTTTTGTGTCGTGGGGATCCTTTCCCTGATCCGAATCCATCAGAGAGGGATCATCAGTCATAACCCAGCTCCGCCAGTCGATGCTTCTCGTCTGAATCAGGGTATTTCGACTTCAGCCGATTCGCATAACGTTCAGCCTGTTCACGGTCATCCAGGGCTTCTTCAATACGGACTCCCAGCAACAATGCCGAGGCCTCCAACTCACCTTGGTCCGCCAGACGCTGGAAAAAGGCCCGGGCGCTGAGAAACTCTTCTCGCTCATACTGCATGGATGCCATCTGTCGCAGGGCCTCCTGGTAGTCGGAACGGAGCCTGAGAGCATTACGGAAATATTCCTCGGCTGCCTCATAATCGGGAATACGACGAACACAAGATCCGGCATTGGCCCAAGCCACCTCGGGTGTCTGGTAGAGCCGATTCTGGGCTGCCTGGACCAGCTGCTCCTCGGCTTCCCGATATTCTCCCTGGCGACACAGGAAAGTGCCATAGTTGTTGCTAACGGAGGGGTTGTCTCCATCCAGTCTCAGGGCACGACGATAATGCCGTTGTGCCAAACGGCTTTCGTTGATCTGTTCATACAGCAATGCAATGGTGGAATGGGCCATGGCATTGCGGTCGTCAAACTCCAGGGACTTTTCCAGGTTGTCCTTGGCCGCACTCAGATTCCCCTGGCGCATGTAATGCACCCCGAGCTGCAAATGACTGCTTGCCGCTTCCTCGCGCTCCGTATCCCTTTCAGGGGTACCCGTGCAGGCGGTTAAAAACAACAGCAAGAAAACCAGAATTGCCCAATTCCGATACACCATCATGAAGCCACTCCCTCACTGGCAGCCGCTCGACGCTCCTGTCGTCGACTGCGATCTTTGACCTCACCGGCCAGCTGACCGCAGGCCGCATCAATATCATCACCGCGGGTCTTGCGGGTAATGACGTTAAATCCCTTGTCCAGCAGGATCTTTCGAAAACGCTGAATCCGGGCGTCGCTGGAACGACTGTAGCGCGCCCCAGGGTAAGGATTGAAGGGTATCAGATTGATTTTCGAGGGTATCCCCGCCAATAGCTTGGCCACCCCGCGGGCATGCTCCTCACCGTCATTGACCCCATCCAGCATGACGTATTCCCAAGTGATATGCCGCCCGGGGTGCTGCTCGATGTAATAACGGCAAGCCGCCATGAGGTCCTTGAGCGGCCATTTCTGATTAATGGGCACGATCTCGTTTCGCAATTCATCGAAGGGCGCATGCAGGGAAACCGCCAGCGCCGCCTCGGATTGCTCGGCGAAACGATAGAGATTGGAAACCACACCGGAAGTACTGAGCGTCACCCGACGCTTGGAAAGGCCCAGGGCCAAGTCATCCAGCATGACATTGATGGCCGGCATGACATTGCGAAAATTGGCCAGGGGCTCGCCCATGCCCATCAAGACCACATTGGTCAGGCGCTTGGCATTGTGTTCATCTCGCCCCAGAAGGCGGTTCACATGCCACACTTGGCCCAGTATTTCGGCAGTGGTGAGATTGCGATTGAACCCCTGTTCGGCGGTGGCGCAAAACTGGCAGTCCAGCGCACAACCTACTTGGGAGGAAATACAGAGTGTGCCCCGGCCTTCCTCCGGAATGAAGACCGTTTCCACCGCGTTACCGGAATCCACCCGCATCAACCACTTGCGGGTGCCATCCTGGGAAAGATGATCCGAGACCACCTCCGGAGCCCGCACTTCGGCGGTTTCCATGAGATGCTCGCGGAGTTTCACGCTGAGGTCGGTCATGCGGGAGAAATCCGTTTCTCCCTGCTGGTAGACCCATTTCATGATCTGGCGGGCACGAAAAGGTTTCTCGCCAATACGCTGGAAGTAAGCTTCCAGCCCGGCGCGATCCATACCCAGCAGATTGTTCTTCAGAACCTCAACCACCAGTCTGTCTCTCCACCCCCGGCCAGCGGAGGTCTGCTGCGATTAACGCGGGCAGATGTCATCGTTCTTGAAGAAGAACTCGATCTCGCTGCGCGCGGTGTCCTCACCGTCGGAACCATGGACCACATTGGCATCAATGGTCTTGGCGAAATCGGCACGGATAGTGCCGGGCTCAGCCTCGGCCGGGTTGGTAGCACCCATCAACTCACGATTACGGCTGATGGCGTTCTCGCCTTCCAGCACCTGGACCATCACCGGACCGGAGGTCATGAACTTGACCAGGTCCGCGAAAAACGGCCGTTCCTTGTGAACCGCATAGAACCCTTCGGCCTGATCCTGGCTGAGGTGCATCATGCGAGCGGCGATGATCTTGAGGCCTGCTTTTTCAAAGCGGCTGTAGACTTCACCGATGATGTTTTTTTCCACGCCATCCGGCTTGATGATCGACAGGGTGCGTTCCACAGCCATTCTACTTCTCCCAAATATACGGTTAAGGACACTAAAAAAAGGAATTCATTCAAACTGTTCCGCCGCCGCCCGACCCCCATCAGGGGCCGAGAGACGGCGGCGGAAGCAAACGCGTCATTCTACCGGGCGAGGGCTCCGGACGGCAACGTAAATGCGGGGCCTCAGACGGTGAAACTCTCCCCGCATCCGCATTCGTCCTTCACATTGGGATTATTGAACTTGAAGGCCTCGTTGATACCTTCCCGAACATAGTCCAACTCCGTCCCATCCAGGAATGAAAGGTGCTCCCGATTCACCAGCACCTTCACCCCATGATCCTCGAAGATCACGTCGTTTTCGCTCTGATTGTCGGCATAATCGATCACGTAGGCCCAGCCCGAGCAGCCGGTTTTCTTGATGCCCAGACGCAGCCCCAGACCATGCCCGCGCTTCTCCAGATGGGAAGTCACGCGATTGGCCGCAGATTCAGTCAAGCTGATCGCCATTGATATCACCTCTTTTCACTCGTTTCGGCTGTCGGATTCCAAGTTTCGCGCAGCGTTTCTGGCCGCGTCCTCCACCGTCAGACAGTCATCCATCGCTTCGGCAGGGGCCGCCAGGGCTTTTGCCAGCTCTCCGGCATCGGGCAGAACCTGCCCCTGACACCAGCGCTCCACGGCATAGTCCGCAGCGGCAATGCCCCAGGGCCCGGCGTGGGCCAGAAAACCGCCTCGCCGGGGGCTCGCCTGCAGCCAGATCAGCACCTCGCTGTCTCCGGCCCGGCCCCGGGCCCGACCCACGGCCGCACCTTCCGGCGGTGGCCCGGCATGGCCGGCTTCATTGAAGCGCTGCCAACATGCCTGACTGTAAGGTCCCGGCTCCACCGAAGCTGCCATGGGCGATCCCGTCTCGTCTCAGTTGCAGCCGCTGCCAGCTGACTATTTGGGCCATTCTAACCTGAAAGCGCGGTCGGACCCGAATCCGATTGCCCCCGTGGAGACAGGGAATGGAGTCGGCGAACCACCTGCTCGATCCGGTCAGCGGCAGCGGAGAGCTCATCCCAGTTGCTGAAACGCCCAAAACTGATCCGCAGAGAGGCTTCCGCCTGGGCCTCCGACAAGCCCAGGGCCCGCAATACATAAGACGGCTCCACGACAGCCGAGGTGCAGGCCGAGCCGCTGGAAACCGCGACATACGGATCCAGTGCGGCCACCAGAGCCTCACCATGAATCCCCTCGAATCGAAGGTTCACAATGCCCGGCACCCCCTGCGCCGAGGTGCTGTTAAGAGCCGCCCCCGGCAGCGTCAGCAAGTGCGACAGCAGCTGCTCACGCCAGACCTTGAGACGCCCCATCTCTTCATCGAGTTCCGCAGCCGCCAGGTGGGCGGCCTCCCCCAGGCCCACCAGCTGATGGGTGGCCAGGGTTCCCGAGCGCAGCCCCCGCTCCTGACCGCCCCCCAGCATCAGCGGTGATACCCGGGCTCGCGGGCGTCGGCGCAGATACAGTGCGCCCACCCCCTTGGGCCCATAGAACTTGTGGCCGGAGAGAGACAGCAGATCCACCGGTACCTGGCTGAGATTGATAGGCCGCTTGCCTACCGCCTGGGCCGCATCCACGTGAAAGAGTATGCCCCGCCGACGGGTCTCGGCGGCCATCGCTTCAATCTCCTGTTCCACCCCGATTTCATTATTCACCCACATCAGGCTCACCAGGATGGTGTCTTCCCTAAGGGCCTGAACCAGCTGGTCCCGACTAATATGCCCCTGGGCATCCGGCGCCAGCCAGGTGACCTCAAAACCCTCTTCCTCCAGGCGCTTGAATACATCCACCACCGCCTTGTGCTCGCTGCGACTGGTAATCAGGTGCCGCCCCCGATGCTGATGGAAGTGGGCCGCGCCGGCGATGGCAAGATTATTGGACTCGGTGGCGCCCGAGGTGAAGATCAGCTCTCTCGGCTCGGCACCGATCAGGGCGGCGAGCTGGGCCCGGGCATGTTCCACCCGGGCCCGGGCCTCCCGCCCGGGTCGATGGCTGGAGGCCGGATTGGCAAAACAGCCGTCCTGGGTGAGGCACGCCGACATTTTCTCGGCAACCCGGGGATCCACGGGTGTGGTGGCGGCATAGTCCAGATAGATGATGCGGTCGTTTGGCAGGGACATGGTCTCCCCCATTCCGATGAACTCTCCCCATGATAACGCGGCCAGACGGCAACAGGCTTGATTGGACGCAAGTATCGGCGAAAAGACTTGACGCCGGGAAGCTGAATTGCGTACTGATGAAATGGCACTGATGCAAGCGGGAGTGGGTCGAATGCGGGATCACGAGGGCCTGAGTTTTTCCATCACTGAGTACCAGCGCCGCCTGAGTGAGCTGCGGGCCCGCATGGAACGCCGCTGCATGGATGTGGCCGTGATCACGGATCCGGGCAACCTGCTTTACCTCACCGGCTACCAGACCACCGGTTACTCCTATTTCCAGGCCCTGGTGGTACCCCTGGAAGATGAGCCATTCATGGTGACCCGGCGGCTGGAAGAAACCAATATCTGGCCACGGACCTGGGTGGAACACTCCCGCCCCTATAGCGATACCGGTGATGCCATCGAAACCCTGCTTCAGGCCCTTAAGGAGTTCGGCCTGGACAAGGGCTGGGTGGGCTATGAACGCAATAGTTACTTTTTCCCGGCCTACCAACAGGAAAGAATGCTGGCCAGCTTTGATACCAGCAACTTCGTTGACTGCTACGGCATCGTGGAAGCCAGCCGCATTCTCAAGTCGGAAGAAGAACTCCAGATGATGGAGAAAGCTGCCCGGGCCACGGAAGTGGGCATGCAGGCCGGGATAGAGGCCGCCGTCCCGGGGGCCAGCGAAAATGATGTGGCGGCAGCGGTCCATGACGCCATGTTCCGGGCGGGTGGCGAATACCCGGCGGTTTCCCCCTACATCACCTCCGGGCCCCGCTGCATGATTGGCCACGCCACCTGGGAAGGACGAATCATTCAAGAAAATGAGGGGGTCTTTCTGGAGATCGGCGGCTGCATGCGCCGCTACCACACCGCCATGATGCGCACGGTATGGACCGGCAAACCGCCAAAGGCGATGCGGGAAGCGGAAGCCGTTGCCAATGAAGCCCTGCAGGAAATGCTCTCCACCATCCGCCCCGGCGTCACTTCAGCGGAGGTGGATCACGCCGCCCGTCACATCATTGCAGCCAATCGCCTGGATGCCGAGCTGATCACCCGTGCCGGCTACAGCATCGGGATCGCCTTCCCCCCCAGCTGGGACGAGGGTTATATGCTCAGTCTTAAACCCGGAGATCGGCGCCCCCTGGAGCCCGGAATGACCATACACCTCATCCCCTGGCTTTACGGGGTGGAAGGCGACAAGGTCATGGGCACTTCGGAAACCGTGGTGGTGACCCGGGATGGCTGCCGCTCTTTCTTCAAGGGGCCGGAACGCAAGCTGTTCCTTCAGCACTGAGCAGCAGGCCCTCCCCGCCATGACTGGTCAAGCCGGCCCGGCTTCCCTATCCTATTCCACCTTGAGCCAATCACATCGATGGAGCCTGTAGCAATGACGGCAAAATATTTTTTCACCGGCCTGACCCTGGCCACCCTCGCCTTGGGCGGGCCCCAGGCCATGGCCGATGGCATGGAAATGGACGACCTGTACAAGATCAAACAGGTCGGCCAAGTGAGCATTTCACCCGACGGGGAGCATGTGGCCTATACCCGCAGCGTCCAGCGGGACCCCTATAACGATGACAACGGCCCGACCTGGAGCGAATTGCATATGGCCACCGACGAGGGTGAAAGCCGCACCTTCATCGGCGGCAAGGTCAACATCGGCGCCATTGATTGGCGACCGGACGGCAAGGCCATTTCCTTCCTGGCAAAGCGTGAAGGCGATGATCAGCGATCCCTGTACGTGATCCCGGTGGATGGCGGGGAAGCCGAGCGGGTGCTCAGCCACGAGACGGCCATCCGCAGCTACAGCTGGCATCCGGACGGGGAACGGGTTGCTTTTTTGGCCACCGAAGCCAAGGATGAAGACCGCACGAAACTGGAAGACAAGGGATTTAATGCCCGCGTCATCGAGGAGCGACTGCGCCCAGTGGCTGTCTGGACTGCCACGGCCGGAGACAAGGACAGCATTGAGCAAGTTGAGCTTGAGGGGTCGGCCTCCGAGCTGCACTGGAGCCCCGCAGGTGACAAGCTGGCCATGATGATCGCCCCCACGCCCTTGGTGGATGACGATCTCATGTTCCGCAAACCCCAGGTGGTAGACGCCGATAATGGTGACGTTGTGGCCACCTTTGATGTGGAAGGCAAGCTGGGCCCCATGGCCTGGTCCCCCGATGGAGAATACCTGGCCTGGGTGGGCGCCGATGACATCCATGATCCCCGGGAAGGCCGACTGGTGGTAGGTGATGTCCAAAGCGGCTCGGTCGAAACCATCAAGGGCCGGGAATACCTGGGCCATGTGCAGACGCTGGACTGGGACTCTGATGACAGCATCATCTGGATGGGGCACCGAGGGACCTACAGCGAACTGGGGCGCATCCACCGCGACGGCAACGAGGAGGAAATCCTCATCGACCAGGGACAGCCCATCCTGCGCAGCCTGAGCCTGGCCGATGACGGCAGCCTGGCCTTTGCCGCCGACAGTCCGGACCATCCCCGTGAACTCTATGTGCACCAGGATGGCGAGCTGGACCGCTGGACCGACAACAACCCCTGGCTGGCCGACCGGGAGCTGGCGGAACAGGAAGTGGTCACCCATGAAGCCCGGGACGGCCTGGAACTGGAAGGCGTTCTGATCCGGCCCCTGAACGAGCGGCGCCGGGGCGGACATCCCATGATCATGGCGGTCCACGGCGGCCCGGAAGCCCATATTTCCAACGGCTGGAACACAAACTATTCCGACCCGGGACAAGTGGCCGCAGCTCAGGGCTATGCGGTTTTCTATCCCAACTACCGGGGCAGCACCGCCCGTGGAGTGGAGTTCACCAAACTGGGCCAGGCCGATGCGGCCGGCGCCGAGTTCGACGATCTGGTGGACGCCAAGGATCATTTGGTTGAAACCGGCCTGGTGGATGAAGACCAGGTGGGTATCACCGGGGGTTCCTACGGCGGCTATGCCTCAGCCTGGGGGGCGACGGCGCTCACCGAGCACTTCGCCGCCAGTGTGATGTTTGTGGGCATCAGCAACACCATTTCCAAGTTCGGCACCTCCGACATCCCCCAGGAATTGATGTTGGTACACGCCCGCAAGTGGCCCTGGGATGACTGGGAATTCGCCCTGGAACGCAGTCCCATCTACCATGCGGAAAATGCCGAGACGCCCATTCTCATCATGCATGGTGAAGCCGACACCCGGGTCCATGTGAGTCAGTCCATGGAGCTTTACCGGACCCTGAAGGTGCAGGACAATGTGCCGGTCCGCATGGTGACTTTCCCGGGGGAAGGTCACGGCAACCGTAATGCCACCAGCCAACGGGAGTACACCATGCGTCTGATGCGCTGGATGGACCATTTCGTCCGCGATGGTAGTGAGACACTGCCGGAGGCGGATCTGGACCACGGTGACAAACTCTGACACCCGATCAACCGGGCCCCGGCTATGCCGGGGCCCGGTCTGGAACAGGATCAACAATGACGGACAAGAACAAGCGCTACGGCATTCGCATCACCATGCCGGGCAATGACCCCCTGGCCATGCCCCATTTGCTGGGCGAGGATTGGGAAAGCTTTCGCTGGTATGAAACCGAGGAGGAGAGAAACCGTGCTTTGGAGGACATCCCCCGGGAGCACCAATTCTCCCGCTCCGGCGATCGGCCCAGCATTCACTGCGAACCCGTGGATCGCTAGCAGAAAGCCGCTAGTGAGATTTGACGGGCAAAGCCTGATTGGCTTCCAACAATCGTGTCAGTTCTGACGCCCGGCGGGGTCGGCTGAAAAAGTAGCCCTGGGCTTCATCACAGCCCAACTCCGCCAAGATGTCCCGCTGGGCTGCTGTTTCCACCCCTTCCGCAATCACCTTCAGATTCAGGTTGTGGGCCATGGCCAGAATAGCCTTGACGATAGCGAGTGCACCCTGGTCCTCCGGCAGGCCCATCACGAAGCTGCGATCGATCTTGAGATAGTGGATGGGAAAATCTTTGAGATAACTCAGGGAGCTGTGACCGGTACCAAAATCATCTACCGCGATATCCATGCCCATCTCCGCCACAGATCGCAATACCTCCTGGGCCCGCTCCGGATTTTCCATCATCATGCTCTCGGTGATTTCCATGTGGAGATCCCGGGGTGTCAGCCCATTGTCAGCAATCAATTTGGCGATTTCCTGAATCAAGCCACGGCGGTTGAACTGCCGGGCCGAGACATTGATTGCCACCCGAACGGGAGGCAATCCCGCCATACGCCATCGTGCGGTCTGCTCACAGGCCTCCCGAAACACCCAATGACCCAACTGGCCAATGAGGCCATTGCGTTCCGCCAGGGGGATGAAGGTGCTGGGGGGAATCACCCCCTGCTCGGGATGATGCCAGCGAACCAATGCCTCGACCCCCGTCATGCGATTATCTACCAGGCTGACACAGGGCTGATAGTGAAGGATGAACTGATCCCGTTCCAAGGCGTCCCGCAGAGCCTTGGACATAAGCAGATCTTCGTAGGCACGGGCATTCATTTCGGCCGAGAAAAACTGGGTGGCATTACGCCCCTTGGCCTTGGCCCTGTACATGGCCGTATCGGCATTTCTCAGCAGGGTATCGGCATCATCCCCATCATTGGGAAAGGCAGAGATGCCGATGCTGCATGAGCTAACCAGTTCATGACCCTCCACCCACACCGGCTCGGACAATTCGGACAACAAACGGCCGGACAGCTCTGCCAGAGCCTCCATATCAGGTCGACCTTCGGTCAGGATGGCAAACTCGTCGCCACCCAGCCGGGCCAGCATGTCATTGTCTTTGAGCTGTTCCTCCAGTCGGCGGGCAATCGCGATCAGGAACTGATCACCAATGGGATGCCCGAGGGAATCGTTGACCATCTTGAAATGATCCAGATCCAGGAAGATAAGACCCACCAATGTGCCCCGGCGTTTTGCCCTTTCCAGGGCATGGGTGCACTCCTGTTGGAACAGGGAGCGGTTGGGTAGCCCCGTCAAGGGGTCATAATGGGCGAGCCGCTCCAGCTGGCTTTCGTACTCCTTCTTCTGGGATATATCGTTGAATACGCATACGAAGTGCCCTGCCTCACCCTCGCTGTCTTTCACCGCACTGACACTCAGCAGAGCCGGATAGACATCGCCTGACTGTCGTCGATTCCATATCTCGCCCTCCCAGTAACCACCAACCGACAAGGCTTCCCATATAGGTGCTTCCGTCATTGCCTGGCCTTTGTGATCGGAGCATAGGTGAATACGTTCTCCCATCACTGCATCACGACCCTGCCCGGTAATTCTCGCAAAGGCCTCATTGACAAAGACCACCCGACGATCCTTATCAAGAATAATGACGCCTTCCACCGTGTTCTGAAGTGCCTGATAAGCCAAGCGATAACTTTCTTCCGCCTGGCGTTGGCGGGTAACATCCCGATAGATACCAAAAACACCAATCTGGTTCTCGTCGATCATGACGGGTGCGCCCAGGATGGACATATCCAGCAAGGTACCGTCACGACGAAGGCGCCGGCTTTCTGCATTAACCGGCTGCCCGGACAGCACCTGATCGGAAAGGGAGCTGCCTTGCTCATGCATGGATTCAGGGACGATCAGATCATTAATGGTTTCTCCGATGACCTGATCATTTTCGTAGTCGAACATGTCCAGCCAGGCCTGGTTGGCTTGCAGGATATGATCCTGGGAATCCAGCAGAACAATCCCTTCGGGAGAGGCATGAAACAGTTGGCTGAAAAAGGCCTGTTGATCCGAGAGGGCCTTTTCCATTTCCTTGAGCGTTGAGATTTCCCGGGTCAGGTCCCGATTGGCCGCCTCCAGCTTCTGATTCTGCTTCGCCAGCTGTGCCTCCAGCTCGGTGGCCTGACGGCGCAAATGGCTTTCCCGTTCTCGCTCCTGCGTGATATCACGGACATTGGCACGCAGCAGTGGGCCATGCTCAAAATCCAGGCGGCTAAGGGTCACGTCACATAAGATTCCCCGTCCATCCGCATGCTGATGCAGCCATTCGAATTGATGCTGTCCGTAACGAAGCGCCTGGCGGATATGCAGCGCGGCCTGGGAACGGGAATCACTGCCATCGGGTTGTTTTGACGGTGACAACTCGCTGGGATGGCAGCCCACCAACTCTTCCGGCCGTCGGTATCCGAACAAGGACAGGGCGGCAGGACTGCTGGCGACGACCTGATTGGCAGCCAGCACCAGAACGGCATAACTGGAGGCGTCAAACAAGGCCCGATAGAGCTCGGCATCATCAGGCATGATGGCGGCTGGACGATTCCGTCGTTGACCCATCAATCCCTCTCCTTGCCACTACTTCGCTTATGCAACATGGTACGGTACCGGAAAACCGGCTCAAACCAGAGCGCCTCATCATCCAGCGGCGTTTGCTCCGGCAAAAACGGGTTATCCAGCCAAATAATAGGGCGGTCACCAGAAAGGTATTGTTCTATTGCCATGCTGTGGGCAGGATAGGTTTCAAACAGGGACTGGAAAGCATTTGTTTCAATCGCCCGCTGCAGGCCCAATTCGAGTCTTTCCGCCAAGGCTCGGTTGTCCGGCGCCACAAAAAAATAAATGGGGGCGGGATAGGCAATCAATGGTCCTGTCCCGGGCACCAGATTGAACCGTTCATAAAGGTCTTGCTCGGCACCGATTTCCACCACGGCCCGGGGAATGTAATCCACCCGCCCCTTTTCCAGCATCCGGAAAAGCCCCTCATAACTGGCGCTGGTTTCCACGGCGATGTCATTGCCTTGTAATATTCGGGTATCCGGCCAATCATGCCCCTGTCCAGGCGAAAAACCCTTCAAATCAGAAAGTCTGGAGACAGAGGCCATCATATCCACCTCCTTCTGACGCACCAGTGGCAGACGAATCCCCAGCAGACCCTTGAGTAATGGAACCCGGATCGGGCGCAGCCTGGATTCGCGATCCGGGTCGGTCATGGACCAGAGCACATCGATATGGCGGCCAGCCAGCATTTCCCGCATGGCGCGGCTCTGATTCATTCGCAAAGGCGCCTCTTGCAACTGGTATTCACCAAAATCCTCTTCGGTCTTTTCCAGGGCCAGTTCCAGAACATCCAGGAAATAGGCATCCCGCTCATCGCCCGCCGCGTCCGGCTTAATATATCCGATGGTCGTGGGCTCGGCTTCGCTCCTGCCTCCAACAAGCAAGGCGAGCCCCATCACAATCGAACCAAGAAGCTTGCCATCAAGCATTTTCCAGGGCCTCCAGCAGGAAGCGCTCGACCTGTTCTAAGGGCATTGGTCGGGCGAAGTAGTAACCTTGAACCCGTTCACAACCACAGTTTCGGAGAAAGTCCAGCTGAGCCTCTGTCTCCACCCCTTCCGCCACCACCTCGATCTCCAGATCATGGGCCAGGGAAATAATTGCACGCGTCAACAGCGCATCATCCTCATCCTCGCTGATATCTCGGACAAAATCCCGGTCGACTTTCAATGTATCGACCTTCATGCGACGCAAGTAGCCCAGAGCGGAATAGCCGGTCCCGAAATCGTCGATTACAAGCGATATCCCCATATTCTCAAGCCGTGCGAGCAGTTGACGGGTATAACGCAACTCGTCCACAAAAAGCCGTTCGGTCAATTCCAGTTGCAAGGCCTCACCCGACAGATGGCTTTGCTGCAGGGCCTGGGAGACCGTGGCCAGAAGGTCACCTTCCACCAGCTGGCGGGAGGAGACATTTACCGCCACCGTCATATCCTGCAATACCGGGTGGCGTCGCAGGGAAGCCAGGTCCAGCAGGCCTCTCCGAAGCACCCACTCACCGATGGGAATAATCAGGCCATTTTCCTCGGCCAGGGGAATGAACTCATCCGGCGGCACCAGTCCACGCTCCGGGTGCCGCCACCGAATCAAGGCTTCCAGGCTTACCGCCTTCCCGGATGACAAACTGATCACGGGCTGGTAATGCAACTCGAACTGCCCTTCGGCCAGAGCATGACGAAGATCTCCTTCCAGGGTCAGGCGATGCTGGCTCTCGCGCCCCAGTTCAGACTCGTAAAAACGCAGGGAATTTTTCCGGTCTCCCTTCGCCGCATACAGGGCCGTATCCGCCGCCTGCAGCAGTTCCCGGGCCGTCTGACCGGATTGCGGGGCCATGGCCACGCCGGCCGTTATGGCGACAAAGAAGGTTTCATCGCCCAGGGGAATCGGTTCACGCAGTGCGGCCATCAGGGCTTCAATACGTTTTGCCAAACCGTCCGGGTGCTGAATATTCGGCATGATGACCAGAAACTCGTCACTGCCGAATCGAGCCACAATCCAGTCTTCTTCGCTATAGCGAGTAAGCCGATCTCCCACCACCACCAGGATTTCGTCACCCACTTCATGACCCAGACTTTCATTGACGTACTTGAAGTTATCCAGGTCCAAAAACAACAGAGCCGTGCTTTGCCCCTCTCCGGCCCGGTGTATGGCCCGGGTCAGGTGCTCATAGGCCAACACACGATTGGGCAATTCAGTAAGGGCATCAAAATGGGTATGGAAATCCAGGCGCTCCTGCACGGTTCTCAGCTGCGTCGTATCCTCAATAAGGGCGATATAGTAGCTTGACTCCCCTTCACCCACGGCCTTCAGGGAAATCCAGGCCCATCGATAATGCTCATCTTCCCGCCTGAAACGGATTTCACCCTGCCATGTCTCACCGGCCATCACCGCTTCCCAGGGGTCGCCGGCCCCCTCTGCAACGCTCACCCGCTGATGCAACCATCCCCCTTGTTGGAAGGCAGGCTCACCAAGAACATCGTTGGCCTCACAACCACTGAACTCCACGAACCGTGGGTTCACATACTCCACACAACCATCATGATCCATGATGACGACACCGGCCGGTGACTGTTCCAGAGCCTTGGCTAGCAGATTCCGCTCCTTTTCCACCACTTCCCGAGCACCGATGTCAGAACGGATGCGCGTGACGGCATGATCAAAGGCCTGACTGACATCATCCAGCTCATCCGGTCGAAGTAAGCCTCCTTCACTGCGATTCAAACGCAAGTGCTCACCCAGTTGATCCAGACGCAAGCCATGGGCAAAGCGGCCCAGGGCCTGGAGGTGCCGGGTAACCAGATAATAGAAGGCGGCGAGTATCAAGAGGGAGACTGAAAAAGTCTTGACTCCCTGGGTGACCAGGATGAACAACCCCATGTTCCACAAGCGACCATGAATGGCTTCAAGGTCGGCTGCCACGGTGACTGTCCCCAAGGTCTGGGGATCACCTTGCTGACCCTGATAGACAACCGGGATCTGGTGACGCAGCTGATGGGGATAGTCACTGCTCTCCCCCACCGTCATTTCCAGATCCCCTTCAATACGGACCTGGCGAACATGGGGCAGCTGCAATATGCCCCGCAACTGCAGCCCCACCTGGGTCTCATCCAGGGCCCAGACGCTACGCCCCAGGCTCTCGGCGAAACTGGTATCAGCCTGTTCCAGTCGCTGCTCCAGGCCGCCCAGATCTCGCTGATACTCCCCGTAAAGCTGGTAAACCGTGATGGCCAGCGTAAACACGGAGCTGATGAGCAGGATCACCAGTACGACCCGCAAACTCAAGCGTCGATGACGCAGCCACTGAGGCAAGGAAATGGGCTTCACCGAAATGCTCCCCCGGTTTCGGCATCCTTGGAGGCCATTGTTCCGGCCATGCTCGGACGGGAATGCCACCCCCCGATTCTCCAAGCGTAGCAGGGCCCAAGAGCCCGCGGGAGCAATTTGCTACTGGCGATCCTCCACCTGGGGGAGGCTGAGGGTATCCCCGGGCCGCAAGCGCGCCATATCCATATCCGGATTGTATTGCTGCAGCAACCATTCCGGCAGATTGCCAAAACGCCGGGTGATCACCCACAAGGAGTCGCCACTGCGCACGCTGTAATCTTCGACGCCGGCAATTCGGTGATCCTGGAAGAACTGGGCCTGAATCTGCTGATGGAAAGCATGGCGGCGGGTCTCGTATTCCGACGGGGAAACCTGCGCGAAATCCAGCCTCAGCCGATCACCGGCGGATACCGACTGCCCAAAGCGCAACTCATTGAGCTGACGCAGACGCTGGGTGGGAATCTCGAGCCAATCGGCATGGTGACCCAGTGTCTCGCCCCATTGCAGCTCCACCCGGCCATCCGAGCCCACGGCGTAATCGGCCGGGTCGGCCGCCAGCTCCGGCTGGGTTTCGGCCAGCATGGCATCCGCCATTTCCGTGGCAACGACACCGGGCTCAGCGTCCTCATCGATGACGGCCTCGGGGGACTCCTCCAGCGCCGGAACGTCATCCACAGTCGGATCCGCGGCAGCCACTTCCGTTTCCGCCTGGCTGTCTTCCTCGGCCGGGGCCTCGGGTTCTTCCGTTTCCACCACCTCCTCAGCCCGGGGCTGGCCAACCTGAATGGTCTGTCCCGGAAAGATCCGGTCGCCATTATCAAAGTCATTGAGGGCGTTCAGCTCAGACACCGAGGTAGCAAACCGCTGGGCGATCAGGGAAAGATTGTCACCGGGCCGAACCCGGTACTGACCATCCGCAGGCACGCGCTCTTGCCGCAAGCTCGCACCACCCCCTCGTCCGGGGAGGGTCAATCGCTGCCCCTGGCGTACCCGATGCGGGTTAGCCAAATCATTGGCCGCTATCAACTCGCTTAAACTAATATCATAACGGTCCGCCACCAAAGACAGACTCTCTCCACGACGCAGAACATGGACACCATCCCTGGCTCCGGCACCCCTTGCCGTGGCCGCTGCGGCCTGCCCCGGCAAGGTAAGCCGTTGCCCCACTCTGACGCGATGGGGGTTTTGCAGATTATTGGCCGAAACCAACTCGCTCAAACCGACCCCGTATCGGTCCGCCACATGGGACAGCGTCTCCCCCCGGCGAAGAACGTGGTAACGATCCGGCTCCTGACGGGCAAAGTGTTGATCCTCGGGCACCGCGGCCAGAAGCTCGCTTCCATTGATCCCCGAATGGTCCTGCGGCAGCCTCAGGACGTAGCCGCGAGGAATATGCTTGCGTCCGTCCCACACCGGGTCCCGCAGGGCCGGATTCAATCGCCGCAGGGTTTCTTCGGCCAAGTCCAGTGCCTCGACCACCGCCGAGAGCGGCAGATAGGCCTCCATCTTCACGCTATTCGGCGCCTCCGCCGAACGGATATTCAGATCGTTAAAATATCGATGGGGCTCGGCATGCAGGTCAAGCGCCGCCAGAAAGGAAGGATAGAAATTGCGGGAAGCGAAACCGAAGCGGCGACCTTCATACTGGCGATTGAGGGTGACGATGTCATCGCTGCCCATCACCGAGACCGCCCGCCGAACCCCGGCTGCACCATGGTTGTATGCAGTTAGTGCCAGCGGCCAGCTGCCGGTGGTTTCATAATTGTGCCTGAGTAATTGGGCCGCGGCCACGGAGGAAAGCCAGGGATCCAGCCGCTCGTCCACCACATGGTCCACCTGCATGAAACGCTGGCCCGTGCCCTGGGTAAACTGCCACATGCCCGAGGCCCCCACCCGGGAGCGGGCATAGGGGGTAAAGGAGGACTCCACATGCGGCAAGGCCACCATCCCTTCCGGCACGCCGTGCTCGCGCATCACTTCCCGAATATAGGCATCCCATAGCCCGGACCGCTCCAGCCCGGCCCTGAAGCGGTCCGACTGGCCCAACTGAAAACGGATCCGGTCCGCCGCGGCGCGGTAATCCGCGGCGCCAAACTCCTCCCCCCATTTCTCCCGCAGTGAACGGGCCGAGGCCGTGTCCGCATCGGGGTTCTGGGCCATGTCCAGCAGCCGGTCACGATGATATTCCCGGCGCTCCGTCAGGATCCGCCGCCGCTCGCTGCGACTGGCACCCTCGGGAAAGCGCACCACTTCATAGACCACATCCAGATAACGATGATCGTGGAGCAGCCCCCCATCGGTGTCCACTTCGCTGTATACCCGCTTCCAGAAGTTGACGTCCGCCTCAAACTCGTCCGGCTTGGGAAAGGGATCACGGATATCGGCCTGAGCCTCCAGGCTCATTAGCAGTAACAGCGCCAGCAGGGAGGTTCGAATCACAAGTGGTATTCCTCCGAAAAATCATCCATTAAGCGGGTATCGGCCGCACCGGCCCCGCATCACCCCTGGGTGTCAGCCGTGGGATCTACCTTGCCAAAACCATGGGACAAGCATTTGCTCACAAGGTTCGTATGACTGGCCGTCATTCTGACACTGACTGGGTAACTTGTCAGCGCAGCACGAGACTCTGTCAGTCCCACCTGCGCGAAGGCCACCCAGTGCGTTATGCTGTAGGACTTTCACGTCAAAAAACGGATCGAGTCATGCAGCAAGCTCCAACCCGCGATGCCGACCATCTGGCCCATATTGATACCGTCCGCCGTCGTTTCGACGACGCCATGGCGGCCCATGAGGTGCCCTGTGTCGTGATCGCCAGCGGCGGCGTCGCCCAGCGTTTTCTGGACGACATCGCCTACCCCTTCAAGGTCAATCCCCTGTTCAACTACTGGGTGCCGCTGACCCAGCACCCGGACAGCTACCTGATTTATCGGCGGGGGGAGACGCCCCGGCTGTTGCTCCACGCCCCGGAGGATTTCTGGCACAAGACCCCGGAAGCCCCCCAGGGCGCCTGGACCGAGGCCTTCGAGATCGAAAGTCATGGCGAGGCTGATGCCATGGAAAAGGCCCTCTCCGATCTCGAGGATGCGGTTTTCCTGGGGGAGCAGCCCCCCGAGGCGCTGCAGTCCCGGCCCCGGAACCCGGAAGGCCTGCTCAACCACCTGCATTACTATCGGGCCTGGAAGACCACCTATGAGCTGGACTGCCAGCGGGAGGCCAACCGCCTGGGGGCCCTGGGCCATCGGGCCGCAGAGGCCGGCTTCCGGGATGGGGCCAGCGAGTTCGAGCTGCACCAAGCCTTTTGCACCGCCTGTGGGCACACCCAGAACGATCTGCCCTACCCCGGCATCATCGCCCTCAACGCCAATGGCTCCACCCTGCACTATGATCGCCTGGAACGTGAAACCCCTGAAACCCATCGCGCCTTCCTGATCGATGCCGGGGCCGGCTATGCCGGCTACGCCTCGGACATCACCCGCACCTATAGCGGAGGCGACAAGGGCTTTGCCGACTTGATCGACGCAGTGGACGCCATGCAGCGGGAACTCTGCGATCTGGTCCGGCCCGGCGTCTCCTTCGGCGAGCTGCACGATCAGACCCATCGCCGGGTGGCCCGCCTGCTGGCGGATTGGGCCTTCATTACCGTCTCCGCCGACGAGGCCTTCGATTCCGGCCTGACCCGCCGCTTCTTCCCCCACGGCCTGGGCCATTTCATCGGTCTGCAGGTCCATGATGTGGGCGGGCACATGGGCGGGCCGGACGGACGGCGGGCACCGCCACCGGAGGCCCACCCCCATTTGCGCACCACCCGAGAACTGGATACCGATCAAACCCTGACCATTGAACCCGGGGTCTACTTCATCGATAACCTGCTTGATCCCATTCGGGATACCGATGAAGGCAAGGCCGTCAACTGGGAACAGGTGGATGAATTCCGGCCCTTCGGGGGTGTTCGCATTGAAGACGATATCCGGGTCACGGCCGACGGCCACGAGAACATGACCCGGAATGCCTTTAATAAAGTCCAAGCAGGAGGATAACAATGCGTCACCATCAATCCATTCAGGCAGCCAGTCTGCTACTGGCCTGTGGCCTGTTAGTAGGCTGCAACACCCCGGCTCATGGGGATGTCCGTCCACTGGAAATCAACGAAAATGAGCTGGTGGAGCAATCGGTCATCGGTGAGATCACCCAGCCCCATCAGGCGGACCCGCCCCTGCGGGTATCACCGGAAGGGGATGTAAAAACCTTGCCGGGTACCGGCGGCATCACCTACAACTTCCGAGCCGGTGATTCGGCCGTCCACATGGCCGGTGACCACGTGGAGCCGGCCGTAAGTATCCGCAATGGCGATCCCGGGGATACGGCCAACCATGCCCTCAATGTGATGGCCCAGATCGGCAACCGGGTCCGTATCATTGACGGCGCCGCGGAAGGCGCCGAGGGCCGGGTGATCGGCAAGCATGGCGGCATCAACAACGTGATGGTGGATTTCCCCGACCAGGTCTATGACGATTTGGTAATCGGCGATCGCATGCAGATTCGCACCATCGGACTGGGCATGGAAGCCGAGAATGTGGACGACGTTTATATTCGCAACGTCAGCCCCGCCCTGCTGGAAGCCATGGAAGAACGCGGCATGGGTGTGAATGAACAGGGCCAGCTTCGCATCCCGGTGACCCACCGCATTCCGGCCAAGATCATGGGCTCCGGCCTGGGCCGCAACCACGTGGCATCGGGGGATTATGACATCCAGTTCTTTGATGAAGAGGTGGTGGAGCGGTATGGTCTGGACAGCCTCCGCTTTGGAGACATCGTCGCCATCACCGATGCCGACCACAAATACGGTCGCATCTATCGCGGCGGAGCCATCAGCGTGGGTGTGGTGGTGCACGGCATCAGCCGGGTCGCCGGGCATGGCCCGGGTGTCACCTCCCTGTTCACCTCGCCCTCGGGGAATATCGAGCTGCAGGATGACGAGGAGATGAACCTGATCAACCTGCTGTCGATTCACTAGGCTGCACCCCGTGGGTCGTATTGAATCAGTTTGATTGCTGCGGACGCCCGGCCCCACAGGGTCGGGCGTTTTTCTTGAAAACCGCCTAGGGGAAGACCGAGATGGAATGGCTGTCCCTGCTGCCGCCCCTGGTGGCCATTGCCGTGGCCGTCTGGAAGCGCGAGGTCATCATCGCCCTGCTGGCCGCCCTGTTCGTCTCCGAGACCCTGCTGGCGGGTTTCAATCCCGGCGGCGGTTTCACGGGCATGCTGGATCGGGCCACCGATGTCTTCTCCAGCCCCAACAGCACCCGCATCCTCCTGTTCAGCCTGCTGGTGGGGGCATTGCTGTACTACATCCAGTACTCCGGCGGGGTGGCCGCCGTGGTTCGCTGGCTAACCCGGGGCGGCTACACCACCAATGCCCGCCGGGCAGGACTGCTGCCCACCTTCACCGGCTTTGCCATTTTCATCGAAACCAATATGAGCATCCTGACCTCGGGGATCGTGGCCCGGGGTCTGTTTGATCGCTTCAAGATGAGCCGCGCCCGGCTGGCCTATATCATCGATTCCACCTGCGCCCCGGTGGCGATCCTGATCCTGCTCAACGGCTGGGGGGCCTATATCCTGGGCCTGCTGGACGAGTTCGACTATGAGAGCCCGGTGGCCATCCTGGCGGCCACCATCCCGCTCAACTTCTACGCCCTGATCACCCTGGCCCTGGTGCTTTACACGGTGATCACCACCCGCGTCCACGGCCCCATGAAGACAGCCGAGTCACGCATGGAAGAGATTACCGAGGATGAGTCCATCGAACCCACCCGGGCCCGCTACATGCTGCTGCCTGTGGGGACCATGATCGGGGGGATTCTCTTCTTCCTCTGGCTCACCGGCGATGGCAGCCTGCTGGCCGGCGCCGGTGCCCAGTCGGTTCTCTGGGCCACCGCCCTGGCGGTGCTGGTGGCCTATGTCCTGCTGCGCTGGGACGGGGTCTTTGAACACAAGCGGCTGGTGGACCTGGGTTTCCAGGGCATGGGCAAATTGCTGCCAGTGGTGGCCACCGTGCTGCTCGCCCTGGCCCTGGGCGCCAGCATGCAGGGCCTGGGCACCGGGGAATTCGTGGCCGCCATGCTGGGCCCGGCCCTGCCGGTCTTCCTGCTGGCACCCCTGGCCTTCATCGCCGGCGGCATCATCTCCTTTACCACAGGCACCTCCTGGGGCACCTACGGCATCCTGATTCCCATCGCCCTGCCCCTGGCCGCAGCCATGGATGTGCCCCCGGCCCTGGTGCTCGCGGCGGTCATGGGCGGCGGCGTCTTCGGCGACCACTGCTCCCCCATCTCCGACACCACCATCATCTCTTCCCTGGGCGCCGGCTGCGACCACCTGGAACACGTCCGCACCCAACTTCCCTATGCCCTGGTCGCCGGCCTCGCCGCCGTCCTGGCCTACACAGCCAGTGGCCTGCTGATGATGTCCTGAGGTACGAGAATCCGAAGAGCCCGCCGAGCGTTCCTGGAACTACTCATCCAACGATCTATATGAAAAACAACTAAGCTAGTGAACCCCACAAAGTACCATTTGAGGAATCCCCAAAATAAATATTGAGCAAGACACTTTCCCCAAAATACAAGCACTAAAAACTCTGAAATAATAGCCAATAAAACAAGAAACAGAATATCTGGAATTAATCCCGAAACATGGTGGCGAATCTTGCTCATTGGGAATAACGTTCCTGGTAAAAAGCACAATTGACGACGTCAATCAGATCCAGTTGGACATAATATTGAGAGTTTGTCGAATACAAAATGACTTACCAAACCTGTCGAAATAACACTATAAAGGCATGCAGCCACAAGCATCAGTAACACATAAATCGCAACAACGACGATAACCTTAATCCAGCCCGTCCTGAAATATTTCCTAATATTCAAAGCAGCCTCACTTTCATAAAGAAAGACAATCCAAAGCGCATTTCGAAGTTCCACCTACTGTCGCTGCAGATGAAAAAATACCGCCACCTCTTATTATGCCCTTAGCAACAGCCCTCCCCTCCCTACTTAAACACGCCCTAGCAATTCTATTACTACCAAGCTCTGCAGTGGAGGAGAGGACTTCGGCAGCCCCACCCTCGCCAACACAGATCATCATGCACTGAACAAGGTCGAATCCAGTCTCAAGTTCTTCACCAACGGTGCCATAGCGTGTTTCATTTGGATGAGATGGAACAGACCCATGCCCAGGGCCTTGCTGTTGAGAGATTGGAACGAAGCCAGTTCCTGTAGGAACTCCAACCAAGCCCGTCCAATCAACCCAATTTACTGGATCATTCAACACATACCCATAAAGATTCGGCCCATCCCCATCAAAACGAATCGGATCCTTAGCCGTCCACCGGCCGGTTTTTGGGTCATAATCCCGCGCCCCGAAGCGCACCAGCCCTGTGTGCTGATCATAAACCCCACCGGCGAAGCCAAACGGTTGGAATCCCGGGTTCGTATCCTCTAATACCCGCCCAAATTCATCATAGTCCAGCCGCTGGACGATTTCTCCGGTGTCGGCGTGGATGACCAGGCGGACGGAGCCCAGGTGGTCGGCGATGAGGCGGTAGCGTTCACCGTTCCGGATCATATAGTCGGGGACATTGGGGCGGGTGCCGTAGATAAACCGCGCAATGACATTGCCATCACCATCCAACTCGGCGACCGGGTTGAGTTGGTCCTGGTAGAGGAAACCCTGTACCAGCTCGCCGTTGACCTGTTTACCGACCCTGCGGTTGCGACCATCGATCAGATATTCGATTTCTACATCCCCGGCAGGCTGACGTGGCGCAGGTTGCCGAAGGCGTCGTCGTTAGAATCGGTTCTGGGCCGGCTTCGGACCACACCAAGGATAGAAGAAAATGCCCCTATAGCTCTAATAATGTGTGGCGCGTCGCACACTAAGATTGATTTCAATGGAACCATAATCACTACCATTCTGCTGATCTTTTAATTCAGCCACCAATAGGCAGTCGGATTTGATGCCTCGGGGAACATCCCTTGGTACACGCAACAAAACCTCCGAATGCTGCTGCCACGATGGGACCTCTTGCTTATACACAAGAATTTTCTGTACAGGATCGGTCCCACCGCAAGACAACCTCACCAGCAAAGGAAAGGACCGACTATCAATATTCCGATAGCCACTGCTAACCTGAGCTCGAACATTATAGTTCCCGTTATATGGGAACTCGATAGTCCTCTGCACCCCCACAAGAAGTTCATCGACGGTTGATACTTCATGGAGAACAACCGGATAAGGGTCCAATTCCCTTGCTAGAACGTATTCGGCAACACCAAGTGACTTGTCTCCCTTAGCCCAAATGAGCATAAATTGAGCCAAATGGTCGCTTCCTCGTAGAATAGAAAGGACGATAAGAGATACCGCAACCACTAGAACCAATAAGACTCTAAACACAATCCTGACCTGGTCTGTCAATTTCGAACCCTCTCTAAGCGACGGTAGACATTCAGGACTGTAGACACAAAGTCCTGACAGTTATACCCATAAAGGTCATACTCACTTTCACTCCACCAGCTAGAAACCTCACTTACGGCATCACGCATGAGATCGTCGTCATACTTTGGACTATCGCATGTATAGTCATCATATCGATCGAAGGTGTCTGCTCTTATTTGACTGTCTGCAAACCAACCAACATCTTCCCAGACACGATCATCAAAAAATATATGCTCATGGTACAAGGGTCCCACAATGAAACCAGGCACCTCTAATGGCCTTCTGCAAACACGCGCTTCACCCGCCGGATCCCACCAATTAACCGGATCATTCAACACATACCCATAAAGATTCGGCCCATCCCCATCAAAACGAATCGGATCCTTAGCCGTCCACCGGCCGGTTTTTGGGTCATAATCCCGCACCCCGAAGCGCACCAGCTCGGTATGCTGATCATAGATACCACCGGCAAAGCCAAACGGCTGAAAGCCCGGGTTCGTATCCTCTAATACCCGCCCAAATGCATCATAGTCCAGGCGCTGGGCGATTTCGCCGGTGTCGGCATGGATGACCAGTCGGACGGAGCCCAGGTGGTCGGCGATGAGGCGGTAGCGTTCGCCGTCTCGGATCATATAGTCCGGGACATTGGGGCGAGTGGCGTAGATGAAGCGGCTGACGACATTGCCATCACCATCGAGCTCGGCTACCGGGTTAAGCTGATCCTGGTAGAGGAAACCCTGTACCAGCTCACCGTTGACCTGTTTGCCGACTCTGCGGTTACGGCCATCGATCAGGTAGTCGATCTCCACATCCCCCGGCATGAAGTAGTTTAGTATTTACCCGACAGTCGCCCCTGAAAGGGGCGGCCACCGGGGTCTCCGGTAGACTCTTAGTTGCGACACTGAGAACTACCAGGAGAAATCCCGATGACCGCCATCGCACAGAGTACCAAGCGCAAGCTTTCCCTGCTGCAACTGGCCGAAGAACTCGGCAATGTGTCCAAGGCCTGCAAGATCATGGGCTACCACCGGGACACCTTCTACGAAGTCAAAAAAGCCTTTAAAGTCGGGGGCGTAGCTGCCCTCGTCGAAGAACGGTGGGGGCCCAAGAATCCCCATCCCAACCGGGTCTCCGAGGAAATCGAGAACGAGATCCTCGACTTCTGCCTCAAACAACCCACTTACGGGTCCCAGCGCGTTGCCAACGAACTCCGCCTCCGAGGCATTGAGGTCAGCCCGTCCGGGGTCCGAGGCGTCTGGCTTCGCCACGAGCTGGAGACCCGCTACAAGCGGCTCCTGCGGCTAGAACAGAAGGCCCAGGAAACCACCCATGTTCTGTCAGACGAGCAAATCCGACTGCTGGACCGCCACTCCCCGGAATTCCGGATGCGCCATGTCGAAACCAGTGCGCCGGGCGAGTTTCTGAACCAGGACACCTTCTACTGGGGCCAACTCAAAGGTGTCGGCAAGATCTACGTCCAGGTCGTTGTCGACGCTTTCTGCTCGCTAGCTTTTGCGAAAATGTACACCTCCAAGATGCCCGTCACCGCGGCCGATACACTGTACGACCGCGTCCTGCCGTTCTATGAGGCCCTCGGCGTGGCCGTGAAAACCATCCTCACCGACAACGGCCGAGAGTTCTCCGGTCGTCCCGAGCAGCACCCTTATCAGCTCCTGCTCGCTCTCCACGACATCGAGCACCGGACCACCAAGGTTCGCTGTCCTCGTACCAACGGTTTCGTCGAACGGATGAATCGAACTCTGCTAGACGAGCACTTCCGCACCAAGGACGCGAGAAGTGGTATGAAACCGTTGAGGAAATGCAGGCTGATCTCGACAAGTTCCTGCATTTCTACAATCACAAACGCAGCCACCAAGGCTATCGTCTGAAGGGCCGCACGCCGATTCAGGCTCTCAAGGAGGCCCTAGGCCGAAAACGGCTGCCACCGATCATCCCAAAAGAGGATGAAAACGCTGCCGATCAGGCAGCATAATGTGAGCTGCCGGAGACCCTGAGTGTCGGGTAATAACTAAACTAGTACACCCGGGGGAAGTCTATCGTCGTTCTTTAGCACATCAAGGCCTTCGATCTCTAGAAACATACACCATCACCTTATGCTTCCGAAGATCGATATTGATATTATTAGCATCAACTACTATCTTTTGTTTACCACAAAAAAAACGCCCCAAAGGCGAAAAACGATATATAGTCTTAGACCACACCCCACCTTGATCCCAGGCCCAACCAGATTCCTGAAGATCTACCAACCTCTCAAAACCCAAACCATTCTGAGATACATTCACCTTCACGTGCCCTGAAACTGAACCGCGCGCGTTTCGCATGCTTTCAACCTGAACTGGAGGGTCAATCCTAAAACCGATTTCTCTGGCATAAAATCGATTACAAGGCACCTCAAGCTCTATACGAAATGAATCCGCGCCATACCAATCTGGTTCTTGATAAGCAACCATTGGCACACCAAAAAACCCATCTTTCATAGGAATAAACAATAAGACTGCTAACACCAACGCAACCAAGGAAAATAAAATAGCAAAGGCACTCATAAATGGACGTCCCTTCATTTTTTTTGAGAATAACCCAATCATAAGCCGCCCCTAACAGTACTGACAAAATCTTGGCAATTATTCCCACCGAGACTACTTGGTCTCAACCTATAGTCTTCCGCCTGAAAATCACCTCGAATCTCATCAATAACACTCATAATCTCATCTTTACTGGCATCAATATCTTCACATCTTGAGTACTCGCTTATATCTTCCCCTTGATATATCCATCCGTACCAAAGCCTATATCATCGCCATCATCGAAAATAATATGCTCGTGACCTATCACTGTATTAAAATTTCTATCCACTTGATTCCCAATCACGCCAACCCGGACTGCCCTGAGCGGACGGAAACATGCTTGCGCTGACAACCCCCACATATCAATCCAATTAACCGGATCATTGAGCACATACCCATAAAGATTCGGCCCATCCCCATCGAAGCGAATCGGATCCTTGGCGGTCCACCGCCCGGTTTGGGGGTCATAATCTCGCGCCCCAAACCGAACCAAGCCGGTATGCTGGTCATAGATGCCGCCGGCAAAGCCGAATGGTTGAAACCCGGGATTGCTGTCTTCCAGCACCCGCCCAAATTCATCATAGTCCAAACGCTGGACGATTTCGCCAGAGTCGGCGTGGACGACCAGACGGACGGAGCCCAGGTGGTCGGCGATGAGGCGGTAGCGTTCACCGTCCTGGATCATATAGTCCGGGACGTTGGGGCGGGTGCCGTAGATAAACCGGGCAATGACATTGCCATCACCATCCAACTCGGATACGGGGTTAAGCTGATCCTGGTAGAGAAAGCCCTGTACCAGCTCACCGTTGATCTGTTTGCCGACTCTGCGGTTGCGGCCGTCGATCAGGTAGTCGATTTCCACATCCCCCGGCAGATGGAGAATACTTATCAAGGTAGCCCAGTCAAAAGCATCTTATTTGTTATGCCAGGACTTGAACGCAAAAATCTTAAACTTACTTAACCTCTTATGTACGCTTCTTTAGAGAAGAATACTCCGAAAAACACTCTGTAAACATCCCATATCGAATCATGCGATCATAAGTCGCCCGGCAGCACCACGATTGCTCAGACTCCAGCCCCCTCCTAATTTTTATGCGAATAGCGCCTTCATCAAGCCAAACAGGAAGCCGCCAAAACGAATCAGTCCACCCGAGGGTTCTACGAGGACCAATAACCAAACGGAACAAAAGAGCAACTTTTCTGCTAGCAACACGCACAATACGGGAGTATCCTACGATATTCGGATATCCAAGCCTATTTAGAATAAACTCGGCAGTTACCAAGCCTTCCTGAGACGACTTCTCTAGTGCGTCAACAATATCTATCTTACTCGGGTATCGCTCATACACCATCAGGCAATACGCTCTCATATAAAACATGAATGCCTGATTAACACTCGACAGACGCCCCTCAACACGGGAAACATCAGGAATTACCGCATCCTCCCGGCCCAGAGCATAAGCTAACTCCAAAAGGCCTGCCAATAGATCCGGATCATGGCTATCCAACAACCTCTCAACTAACCCATCTGCCCGGAACTCAGAGCGATCATCGTTAAATGCACCCCCAACAATACAAACAAGCAAGGCTAACGCGGCACAGTCGCAATCGATGCTATCATCGATCATTTTTTCAAAATACTGCTCACCACCTAATAATAACTTAATTAGCTCTAAGTTAATCATGGTGCATTCCTAAATATCTCATAGATAGCTTGTGCCCTTGATCTTGGCACCCGCACACTTCGTTCTATTCTTTCACGCCTAGACAATTCGTCATACCGAACCAAATCATCTATGCTAACTCCTTTCGGCGGACCAAGGATAGATGCCGCTTCCAATGTAATCTGCGTTCCTGCGACAATCTTGGAAGTACCAGCAACTGCGCAAGCTCCGCCAGCGCCAACTGCGCCTACAGCCCCCGCACTACTAACTGCTGCCATAACGCCAGCGCCGCCCTGCACCGCTCTCATTTGTTCCATATCACGCACAGGCACATGATGCTCCTCTCGCTTGAATAGGTTAAGCGTATAACTAAAAAGCCCTTCTGGATCTAAAGCATTTACAGAATCATTCAACACATACCCATAAAGATTCGGCCCATCCCCATAAAATCGAATCGGATCCTTGGCCGTCCACCGGCCGGTTTTTGGGTCATAATCCCGCGCCCCGAAGCGCACCATCCCTGTATGCTGATCATAAATCCCACCTGCGAAGCCAAACGGTTGGAAGCCCGGGTTCGTATCCTCTAATACCCGTCCAAATGCATCATAGTCCAGTCGCTGGACGATTTCTCCGGTGTCGGCATGGATGACCAGGCGGACGGAGCCCAGATGGTCGGCGATAATGCGATAGCGTTCACCGTCCCGGATCATATAGTCGGGGACATTAGGGCGAGTGGCGTAGATGAAGTAGCTGACTACATTGCCATCACCATCCAACTCGGCTACGGGGTTGAGGTGGTCCTGGTAGAGAAACCCCTGTACCAGCTCACCGTTGACCTGTTTGCCGACTCTGCGGTTGCGACCGTCGATCAGGTAGTCGATCTCCACGTCCCCTGGCAGGTTGACGTGGCGCAGGTTGCCGAAGGCGTCGTAGTCGAATTCAGTTCGGGTGCCGGCTTCAATCCAGGCCTGGAGTTCACCATTGCGGCTGTATTCGTAGCTGCGGGCTCCATAGGTGAGCAGGCGATCCTGGTCATCGTAGCTACCGGTTTCGGTGCCATTGGGGCCGGTGCGGCTCAGACGGTTGCCGTTGGCATCATATTGGTAGCTGGCATAGACGCTCCCATCGCGGTAGACCGTCTCCAGCCGGCCCGCCTCGTCATAGTGGTAGGTCCAGCTACGGGTAGCTTCCGCGGTGGTTTCGGTCTTGGAAGTGATGCGACCCATGGCGTCGCGTTCGTAGTCAACCTGAAAAATCGACTCGCCAAGTGCTTCGGTGGTCAAGCCGGACAGGGCCTGGAAGGGGCCATAGTTCCAGTATTCAACTGTCTCTCCAAGGGCAATCTCATCTACCATGCCTGTCTCCAACTCCCGGGCAATGCTCATATCAGCTGCCCGGGTCATCAGGCCATCATCATCGTATCCGAAATCGACAGTCTGGCCGTCGATGGTAAGTGCCTGCATCCAGAGATTCTCGTCCCAACTTCGAGAAACGGTTCCGCTAACAGGGCCGTCCCAGCTTTCGGATACCGGTAAAAAGCCATCGTACTCCAGGCCCAGGTCGATGCCGGCGGGTGCGTCGACTCGGCTGAGCTGCTCGGTACCGGCGTGGTAGTGGTAGTCATAACGCCCGACAGGGGCCTGGATCGCGGAGAGGCGGCCGCCGTCATCGTATTCCAAGTCGATGATCTTCCCATCCGGGCGGGTGATGCGGGTAAGATCCCGGTCCAGATTGTAACGGTAGTAGGTGGCCCACTCACCTCCATCGAGATCGGGTGGCAGATAGCCGGTTTCCAGGTCGCCGGCGTCATACTCGAATCGGTGAACCGAACCGTGCGGTGCCTCCAGGCGGGCAAGGTTACCGGCCATATCGTAGTCGTAATGGATACGGTTGCCATCACCTCGATCTTCCCAAAGCACACGCCCGAATTCATCGAGCCGTGACTCCATCGGGTTACCGATCGGTCGCTGCACGGTGACATGGTCTCCGCCGTCTTCCATGGCCTGATACTCGAGGGTGATTGCCCTCTCCTCTTCGCCGGAACGGGTGCGCGCGGACACGATCCGTCCGTGATCGTCCCACTCCAGCTCCGTGGTGAGACCGGCAAACGCTGTGGCAACGGGCCGGCCGCTGGCATCACTCGTTACCACGGTTTCCCGCCCAGCCGGTGTGCGATGCTCGTGGCGGCGCTGCTCCGGATAGAAGGAAGACTCAAACAGCCGGCCATTCACCTGGTATCGGTCCCGGAGTTCATCATAGTCGAACCAATCCTCGCCCGGTCCAATCGACTCCCGTTCCACTTCAGTTTGGTATTCCAGGCCGGAAGGCAAAGTGAGCGAGAAACGGCTTATACGTTCCACGCCACTCCCGAGCCGTTGGTCCATGTCCATAGTGGTTTCCACGACGGTGCCATCCGGATGATGCCGGGTACGGCTTCGGTCTTCGCGGACGACTTCCAGGGATTCGCCACCCCAAGGCAGTATACGGCGGAGTTCTTTATCACCGCCTCGGCTTTCGGCACTCGCCACTGTCCGTCGATCTTCAGCGCTTACCAGGCTCACCTGGAGCCGATCATCGCTCGCTATGGGGTTTTCCAGAGACCAACCACCCTCTCGGGCATCGCTTGTCTCAAGCAACAGACCCTCGCTGTCGTAGCTGCGGGAATAATGCAATTGGTCATTGCGATCAGCCGCCAGAATCAGTCCGCCAGGGCTATAGGAAAAATCCCAATCGCCTTCCGCTGTATTCTCCAAGCGGGTGATATGGCCCTCCTCATCGAGCTGGAAGGGGTGGGCCACTGAACCGACTCGTATGACCCCATCAGTGTCCGTCAACCAATCGATGACAATATCGTCGGCCCGATGACGATTGACACGGATCAGCCGCCCATCGTCGTCATACTCGAAGGCCGTCGTTTGCTCCCCCGTTAGTCCATCGAGGGTGGAGAGGTGGCGGCCCCGGGTGTCGAACTCATAGATTTCGCGACCATCGGGATCCGGCACCATCAGGACTCCCTCGTCCGCGGATGGGACATTGGATCGAAGGCGCCAAAGGGCCCGAGGATGGGACGTACTGGAGAAGTAGACATTGCCATCCGGCCCCAACCGGATGGCATCAGGGCTCAGTCTGACGCTATGCGCGGGCTGTTCCCCCACGCTGGGATCCAGTGAGCCCTCTTCGCTACCCGCGACATACTGAAGAATCCCGTCCCCATCCACATAGTAGATGTAGGCACCGCCTCCCAGATAGAAACCACCGTGCTCATCCGGCGCGATACCACTAACCCCGAATCCAAGTCGAACGTCAGTAGCCGGCAGGCCCGACTCCCGCTCTTCGGAACCGCCACCGGCCACAATCTCTGACTCACCGTTGTCCGTTCTACGGCTTACCCGGCCAAAGTGATTCCCAGTATAAAGACGATCATCTGGGCCCACGGCCCGCATGCCGAAACCACCACCGATCCGGGTCAACCGACCGTCCGGGAACCAGCGGAAAGTGTAACTGGGCGATCTGAAGATCAACCCGCCATCGCTGAGGGCATACAGGTCTTGCGTTGTCCCGAACCGGGCTTCCAGCGCATCGACTTCCTCGTCCCGGAGATTTCCACCCCCGGCGATCCGCTCCACATCACCGTCAGGCGAAATACGGTACACCCTGGCCGATTCTGAGCTGCCAGCCCCTGAAAGGCGGCTTGTGCTGATGTAATACTCACCGTTCTCACCGATGGCCACGCCTCGAATCCTTGATGGAAAGCGATACTCGGACACGCGATCAAGATGCCCTTCCGGACTGAGGCGAACCAAGTAGCGCCGACTGCCGAATAATATCGATCCATCGTCGGCAAAGGTGAACTCCTCTTCATCGCCGAGGGGATCCCCCGCTTCATAGCGACGGATGTCCTCGCCAACCGAGTTCACCATCACCGGCTCCACGACCAGGTGACTGGCCGACTGCTCAAACCGTCGGCCATCACCTGTCTCGATCACCCCGTCGACCATGCCGAGTCGATGGTGGCCGTCAAGCGTCCACTGGCCAATGGAGCCCAACGGTTGATAGGGGGATTGGAGGATAAGGTCCTCGGTCTTGCTGATCTCTCCGGTATTCGCGGAACGGTCCCGCCCGCCCATTGAGGCACCCGCTTCGCGAACCGCTCCAAACACGCGGCGCCGATCTTGACGGGCGATGACATATTTCAATCGATAAACATACACCACGCCCACTTCCGCTGGCGCCTCACCGACGACGGGCCGGCCATAGGCATCAAGGCCGTCCCATGTGAACGATACCTGTTGGTCCGTTCTCAGGGACACGTTTTGAGTAAACACCTGCCCGGCAACTCTCAGGTAGGCATAACTGGACACAAGATCGTCATGATCCACTGAGTTTCCGGTCACTGTGAGATTTACCGTGCGGGGCGTACGATAGTCCCCAGTGGCACGTCGGCTGGTGTAATTCAGCCTCACCCCTTCCTTGCCCAGAGAAACCTGGTCGATCACGGCCTGGTTCTCGGCCTCAATGATAGAACCGCATTTGCGTGTACAGTCATCTTCGTAGCGCCGAATCACATCCTCCAGTTCAGGCGGGAACAACAATGGCTCGGGGAAAATCCAGTTCCAATTGATATCCCATGCGGTGAAATGGTCGATGGGGGTACGCCAAAGGCTGTCACCAGGGGCGTAACGGGCGGCCAGCACACCAAGCTCCTTGGCATCAATACCAAGTTCGGCCAATTCTTCCTCCGTGGCGGCTTCACCATCACCGCTGACATCCAGCACGGCCTGATCACCCTCCGTCGCAAGCAATTCAATGACGCGTCCATTATCCGAAGGAATCCAGGCGGCCTTCTCCCGGTCATACCAGCCGGCCGGGGCATACCCGCCGGTAGGGAAATCCAGAAAGTTGTCTACATAGAAGGCAAGCGGTTGCGAAAAACGCACATGCTCCGCGCCTGCTTCGATGGCCTGATCCACGCTCAACTCAACCGCATAGGTATAGGCGGTCTGGCGGGGCAACTCACCGGGCATGGCCGCCGGACCATTCTCGCCGACGGTGTATTCCGTCGCCCGGAAATCCAGGCTATCGAGAGGCTGCGTGGTCCCATCCGGCAATTCCATTTCCGCCGTCACACCCTCGGGGAATACCACCGTCGCCTGGCGACTGCCGTCGGCATCCTCAACCACTTGTCCGGCAGCCACTTGTTGAGGGGCATTCGGGCCCATATCTATGGTCGTCACTTTGGGGTCCAGCGGCGTGAGAACGATATCGTCCGCATGGGCCCAGTCCTCCCAGCCGGGCGTTAACCGCCGTTGCAGGGGCAGATAACCTTCCTTGAGGTACTCAACCACGACGGGACCCCCGCCATTGACCGCCAAGTCGAAGCGACCATCACTGCGACTCAGCGTATGCCCGAAATGGGCCTTTCCGAGAATTTGAATCTTCGCGCCCGCCAGGGGTTCGCCGTCCCAATCCAGCACACGACCGCGGAGAACGGCGATGCGGTGGGGTTCAAAAACGGCGGGATCCACATCCCGTTGGATCGGGTTAGCACCTTCCCAGAGAAAGGAAACCGCATTGTGCATCGGGGTCGGGACCGTCTTGTCCAGTTCGGGGGCCACGAGGGACGGGTCGGGGGGTAAATCACCGCCGTCATCCACCTCAATGGTCTCGCTTTCATTGCCGGCCCGATCCCGGACAGTGATCTCATAACGGTCACCAGCTTGGCCAGGGATATCGGCACTGAAGCTACCATCATCATGAACATGTGCCTCTACGGACTCCCCCGTTCGACTATTGGTAATCAAGACGGTACTGCCCGGCTCCGCACTGCCCGGCTCTCCTTCTATATGCACGTTGCCATCGCCGTCAGGGGCAACTATATGAATCAGGCCGGGATTCACCGGTCCAGGTGGTGTTGTATCGAGATTAACCACGACGGTCTTTTCAGTGACATTGCTGGCGAGGTCCTCTGCTCGTAGCTGGATCTCGTTCTCGCCTTCCGCCAACTGAATTTCCGTCTCAAATGAGAAGGCCTCATCGAGTTCAAGCAACTGGCCATTGATCAAGACATCAGAGAGTTTATCTGTTGAGCCCGCAATGGTTATCACTGGCTCATTGGTCCAGCTGTTGTGCCCAGGCTGGGTCAGCGAGATAGCAGGAGGAACAGTATCAATTGTGAAAGCAACGGGCACGGCCTCTGAACGCGCACCGGCGGCATTGGCCACACTGATCTCAATCTCATATGTACCGTCATCGAAGGGCTCTATCGGGACACACTGGGCTGCCACGCTATCGGCATCGCAATCCATCTCGAGGGGCTGACCGTCCATGACGAAGCGAAGGCTGTCGGGGTCAACATCGTTGGCATGATTTTCGTATGTGAGTTCAAAAACCGGCAAAGGGGTATTGGTGAAGGCCCCGTCTTCGGGGCGGATCACCGTGAGCTCGGGGGGATGCTCGTCCCAATACGCCACAAGGTCACGCAAGCGGGCGGCACCGAAGCGCCCCTGCTCCACCGTAACGGAGTGCACACGGTCTCCCTGTTCATTAAAGGCGCGGAGCTGGTTTCGGTTGGAAAGCCAAATCAGGCCATGCAGGCGGTCCACCGTCAAGTTGTCAATCCTGGCGCCGAACCATTGGGAGAAGGGTTCCTCTTCAAGGAGGCGTTCGCGGCCCTCGACATCATAGAGCCGCAAACGACGATGGTCGGCTACCCAGATCCGGCCGTCATCAGCCGCCGCAAGGAAATTGGCCTGCCGGAACCAATTGTCACCCGCACTTGCCAGAAGATTGCCCTGGACGTCATAGCGGCGCAGCTGGTCCCCGGCAACTACCCGCAAGCGATCCTGCCCCGGCTCATAAGCCACCAGCCGGGCCTGGTTAGCCGAGTCCAGGGAGACCGATAGCGTCTTTTCGGCAGCGTCATCGAATGCGGCCAGTTCCCGCCCCATGGCCAGCCAAAGTCGACCGCGTTCGCGATCGAGGGCTGAATCCCGGATAAGACGGCCGGTAGGTACGGTGCGGACATGGTCGCCATCCAGTGTGTAGCGATACACATGCAGCAATCCAACGAGCCAGAGGGCCTCATGATCACGATCCACATACATTGCCTGGACCCCGGGGGCCCAGGCGCCCTCAAGTCGGAAACGGTCAATAGATTCGCCGTTTACGTGGCGGATATCCATCCAGACATCCGGGACGATGGCCATGTCTTGTTCGGCGTCCGCAGATAGGGCCTGGTGCTCCGAACGCAACAAGACCGCCAGTTCGGACGACTCGGGATCAGCCGTGTTTACTGGCGCCATCGCCTCATTGGATCCAAGCGTGGTGCGATTAAGCAGCCACAGCTGCCTTCGGTCGGGATCGAGGGTAAGGCGATAAATGAAACCAACATCTTGATCGGTATTGCGAACCTCCCCCAGTACCGGAGACACCTCAACCAGCATTCGGGGGAAGCCACCCCATATCCCCCCCAGCTCGGATGGAGGATCCTCCGGGTCAGCGGAGGAGACGGTAATCTGGGTTAAAACAATCAGGCACAGGAGTACGACGACGAAGGCCATAACGACCCAACGAGAGACAGATGACATTTGATTCCCCCTTTCTGGCTGGCTTGCATTCCTTTGCGCCCGCTCCCCAGCGGACATAAAATCCCTTTTTTAAAGGCTCTCAAATACCAGAAATTAGTCAACACTGAAAAGTAACTTTTCTCTCAAATCCCGACGAACGGCAACATCAACCACACTCGGCGCTTGGAACGATCCAGGCCTAAAACCAAACATGCTTTCTTGTGACACAAACGTCATTTACCGCGGGATCCATGAAAAAGGGGCCGCGTCAGCGGCCCCTTTCGTTTCCCACGACATGATCGAATGGATCAATCTTCAGTGAGCGGTACCAGGGTGAGTTCCACGCGTCGGTTTTGCTGGCGGCCCTCTTCGCTGTCGTTGCTGGCCACCGGCTGGTCTTCGCCGTAGCCCACTACCAGCATGCGTTCTTCGGTCACGCCCTGGGAGAGCAGATAGCGGGAAACGGACTGGGCGCGGCGTTCGGAAAGGCGCTGGTTGTAACTGGCCGCGCCAGTGCTGTCGGTATGGCCGGAGACTTCGACGATGGTCTGGTCGAACTCTTCCAGGACGATGGACACCGAATCCAGCACTTCATAGAAATCCGCCCGCACGTCAGCACTGTCAAAGCCGAAGGTAATGTCTCCCGGCATGTTCAGGTGGATATGATCCCCGTCCCGGGTGACGGAAACATCGGTGCCTTCCAGCTGCTCGCGCAAGGCATCTTCCTGGCGGTCCATATAGGCGCCCACGGCACCGCCGCTCAGGGCGCCCACGCCAGCACCGATCAACATGCGTTTTTTCCGGTCGCGGCGATCACTTGCCGTAGCTGCACCCAAAACGGCGCCACTGATCGCACCGATCACCGTGCCCGTGGTGGCCCGGGCGGTACGCTCCTCGCCGGTGTATGGATCCAAGGTGGTGCAGGCACTCAGAGCGAGCGCGGCCACCAGACCCAAAAGCAAACCGAAGACAGGGGATGAGAAAGTTCCTTGATGAGACATGAGTCGACTCCTGATGATCCGATTTTCCCTGCGTGATTGTAAGCCAGAAACAGCCTCAAATGAGAAACAAAAAAAGGCGGAGGGCTCGCAAGCCCTCCGCCTTTCATGATTGGTGGCTATGGGTGGACTTGAACCACCGACCCCAGCATTATGAATGCTGTGCTCTAACCAACTGAGCTACATAGCCATAAACCGAACTGTTGCCGATCTATACCGATAATCGACAGGCCGCGAATTTTCCCTTCACCGCCGGTTTTTGTCAAGTCCGCGGCCCACTTACCAGGCCCCCGGGAGGGCCCCGATGCGCGGCGAGGCGAAGGCTTCAGACATTGAAGCGGAAATGCATGATGTCGCCTTCCTGGACAATATAGTCCTTGCCCTCCAGGCGCCATTTGCCCGCATCCTTGGCCCCGTTCTCTCCGCCGCAATCCATGAAATCCTGGTAGCTGACGACTTCGGCCCGGATGAAGCCCTTTTCGAAGTCGGTGTGAATCACGGCAGCGGCCTTGGGCGCGGTGGAACCGGCCTTGACCGTCCAGGCCCGCACTTCCTTTTCCCCGGCGGTGAAGTAGGTCTCAAGCCCCAGCAGACGGTAGCCGGCCCGGATCACCCGGTTCAGGCCCGGCTCTTCCATGCCGGCATCTTCCAGAAACTCCTGCTGCTCATCCTCGGCCAACTGGGCAATCTCGGCCTCCAGGGCGGCACACACCGGCACCACCTCGGCGCCCTCTTCCTCGGCCCGGGCCACCACTTTATCCAGATGGGGATTATTCTCGAAACCGGACTCATCCACATTGGCGATGTACATCAAGGGCTTGGCCGTAATCAGATGAAGATCACGAATCGCCAGCACCGAGTCCTCGTCCAGCTCCAGGCTACGCACCGGCAGGCCCTCGTCCAGATGGGCCTTGACCTTCTCCAGCACGGTCAGCCGGGCCCGGGCGTCCTTGTCCCCGGACTTGGCCACCTTCTGGGTGCGTTGAAGATTTTTCTCCACAGTATCCATGTCGGCCAGGGCCAGCTCGGTACCGATGGTTTCGATATCGGCCAGGGGATCAATGCGCCCGGCAACATGGGTCACATCCTCATCCTCGAAGCAGCGCACCACCATGGCGGTGGCATCCGTCTCCCGGATATGGGCCAGGAACTGGTTGCCCAAGCCTTCCCCCTTGGAGGCCCCGGCCACCAGTCCGGCAATATCCACGAACTCCATGGTGGTGGGAATGACCTTCTGGGGTTTGACGATCTCGGCGATGCGCTCCAGGCGAGGATCCGGCACCTGAACCACCCCCACATTGGGATCGATGGTGCAGAAGGGATAGTTCTCGGCCGGGATCTCGGCCGCGGTGAGGGCATTGAACAGCGTAGATTTACCCACGTTAGGCAGGCCCACGATGCCGCATTTGATTCCCATAATTGACTCTCTTGTTATTCAGTCCGGGTGTGCAGGCGGTTCATACCGGCCTCGAGCCCGTCATCGAGTATGGCCGGCAAGGCCTCGGCGGCGGCGATAATGCCCTCCCGAATCCGGGCTTCATCCTCGCTGGAGGGTCGCTTGAGAACATAGCCCACCACGCCACTGGCATGGCCCGGGTGGCCGATACCAATACGCAGTCGACGGTAATCCTTGCCCACATGGGCATGCAGATCCCGCAGGCCATTATGCCCACCATGACCGCCACTCCATTTGAGCCGGATCACCCCGGGGGGCAGGTCCAGCTCATCGTGTGCCACCAGGATCTCTTCCGGGCGCAACTTGAAGAAGTCCATCACCGCACGAACGGACTGGCCGCTGCGGTTCATGAAAGTCATGGGCTTGAGCAGCCGGACCTCATGAGCACCGACAAAGACCTTGCAGATCTCGCCGTGGAATTTACGTTCGCCGGTAAAGCGCCCGCCATGACGGTCCGCTAGCTCATCCACCAGCCAAAAGCCGGCATTATGCCGGGTGGAAACGTAATCGGCCCCGGGGTTCCCGAGGCCGACCACGAGCTTGATGCGCTCTGACATTCCTGCTGTCTCCAGAGAAGCGGGCAGCCACGCCCCATCGGCCTTGATGACCGACGGAACATGGCCGCCATCGCGGCCTTATTCGCCGCCCTCTTCCTTCTTGGATTCTTCTTCCTCGCCTTCGCCGCCTTCCTCGTCTTCTTCCAGGTCTTCCTTGGCAGCGCGCGGCTGATGAATCGAGACCACTTGCTGGTCGTGATCATCGCCGTGCATCAGCTCCACCAGCTCCACACCGGAGGGCAGCTTGATGTCGGAAAGGTGCAGGGAATCGCCGATATCCAAGGTGCTCACGTCCACCTCGATGTACTCGGGCAGGTCCTTGGGCAGGCAGCTCACTTCCACGTTCACCATATCGTGGGTCACCACACCGCCATTGAGCTTGACGCCGGGGCATTCCTTCTCGCCCTCGAAATGCAGGGGCACCTGCATGCGTAGCTTTTCCTTGGCGCTGATCCGCTGCAGGTCCAGATGCTCCACCACAGTGGGCTTGTAGACGTGACGCTGCAGATCCTTCAGCACGGCCTTTTCTGTCTTGCTGCCCACTTTGATATCAAGAATGTGGGAGAAGAAGGCCTCATTTTTGAGATGGTTAACCAGTTCATCGTGGTCCACGGAAATCACTACCGGCTCTTTGCTGCCGCCATAGATAATCCCGGGGACACGGCCCTGACGACGCAGGCGGCGGCTCGCACCTTTCCCCTTGTCGTCACGGACTTCGGCATTCAGGGTAAATTGATCACTCATGATGTTCTCCGTATCGGACTTGGCCGATCGTTTTCGATTAGGAAGGAGGTCTCCCGCGACCAGGATTGCCCCTTCACCTCAGTCTCCGCCCAAATGGACGGACTATCGGTCTCACTCCGCGTAGAGCGAGATCACCGATTCTTCTTCGCTGATCCGCCGCATGGTCTCGGCCATGAGATCAGCGATGCCCAGTTGACGAATCTTGTCACAGGCCGCGGCATTCTCCCGCAGCGGTATGGTGTCGGTCACCACCAATTCATCCAGCACTGAACCACTGATATTGTCGATGGCCTTGCCGGACAAGACCGGGTGGGCAATATAAGCTTTCACCTCGGCCGCACCCTTTTCCTTCAGCGCCGCTGCCGCCTTGCAGAGTGTGCCGGCGGTATCCACCAGGTCGTCGACGATCACGCAGATCTTGTTGTCCACATCACCGATGATGTTCATCACCTGGGACTCATTGGCCTTGGGACGCCGCTTATCGATAATGGCCAGATCGGAATCGTTCAGCCGCGTGGCAAAAGCCCGGGCACGATCCGCCCCGCCCACATCAGGGGACACCATAATCAGTTCCCGGTTCTCCCGTTCCGCCCGCTCTTTCAGAGTCCGCATATCATCCAGCAGCACCGGCGAGGCATAGACGTTATCCACGGGGATATCGAAAAAGCCCTGGATCTGGTCGGCATGCAAATCCATGGTCAACACCCGGTCCACCCCGGACGAGGTAAGCAGATTGGCCACCAGCTTGGCGGTGATGGGCACCCGGGCTGCCCGGGGACGACGATCCTGGCGCGCATAGCCGAAATAGGGAATCACCGTAGTGATACGCCCTGCCGAGGCCCGATAGAGGGCATCCACCATGACCAGCAGCTCCATGAGGTTCTCATTGGAGGGCGGGCAGGTGGACTGGACAATGAAGACATCCCGGCCACGGACATTTTCCTGAATCTCGACTGCCACTTCACCATCGCTGAAGCGGTCCACCTTGGCTTTTCCCAGGGACAGCCCCAGACGTTCGGCGATACCGGCGGCAAGGTCCGGGGTGGCGTTCCCGGCGAAAACCATCATGTTTGTTGCGGACACCTGGAGCCCCCTTGCGTGCTGACTGAATCGATAGAACGAAACGAATGGCGACTGGATGGGTTCGCCCGTGTCCATTCGCCTAGGGAGACGGGCCGGCCGGCCTTCACACCGGCCGCAAACAAATGCCCGGCCGCACCTGGGCAGATGCGGCCGGGCCGATAAAATGGCTGGGGCGGCAGGATTCGAACCTGCGCGTGACGGGATCAAAACCCGCTGCCTTACCGCTTGGCTACGCCCCATTTGTAATCACGCCCTGGCCCCACCGGGCCCCGGGCTCAGCGTTCTGCCGCTTGCCCTCCAGCAAGCTGGATCCCAGCAACGCTGCAACGGCGCGAGATTATATCAGCTGAAATGGCTGCCGTGTACCCCCGGGTTGTCAACGCCCAATCAACCCAACGCGTCCAGATACAAGCGCAAACTGGAACGGTTCATCCCGCGACACAAAAAGCCCTGCCAGGCGTCCGGCAGCAGGGACAGCGCCTGACGTCCCAGGGAGACGTCAGACAGTGCGGCAAACACGCAAGCCCCGGTTCCCGTCAGGCGGGCATCACCGTAGCAGGCCAGCCAGCGCAGAGCTTCCGCCACGGCCGGGTATTGGGCCGCCGCAATGGGCTGAAAATCATTGCGCCCCCCGTGGCTCAGATAGTCATCCAGAGTGATGGTTTCCGAGGATCGGCTCAGTGCCTCGGAATGAAACAGGGTCTTGGTGGAGACCGCGCAATCCGGATAAATCACCAGGAAAACGGGTTCGGGCAGATCGGAGATCACTTGAAAACGATTCCCTCGCCCCTCAGCCCAGGCGGCTTGCCCATGCACAAAAACCGGTACATCCGCCCCCAGCTCGCCACCGATATCGGCCAGTTGCTCATCGGAGTACGACAATCTCCAGAGCCGGTTCAGGGCATGCAGCGTCGTCGCGGCATCGGAACTGCCACCACCCAGGCCCGCTTCGGCTGGAATCTGCTTGTCGAGACGGATATCCACGCCGGGCAGGTCCCGACCCGAGACTTCTCTCAGGTATTTGGCCGCGCGGACCACCAGATCCTGGTCCTCATCGAGACCGGGCAAGCCCCCCGAACGATGGATGGCCTTGTCATGGCGCAGGGTAAAACCCAGGCGATCGCCCAGATCCAAAAACTGAAAGAGGGTCTGCAGATCATGATAGCCGTCGTCACGACGACCCAGAACATGCAGGAACAGGTTCAATTTAGCCGGGGCGGGCCAATCCAGGGCGTGTCTCTCCTTCCCCTCAGACATGTGCGGTGCTTCCCCATGAAGTGGAGGGGGAGCTTATCGTTCCTGCGCTTCCGCCGACAAGGGTGATAGACGGGACTGCAGGGGCTGAGAATCCCCCACGGTCCAGTCACGCACCCGGATCCGCAAACGAACGGACTCGTTCTCCACGGTAATACGATGGGGCAACATCAACTCGCCCACATCGCCGTAATCTTCATAATGGATTTCCCAGCCAAGCTGCTCCAGCTGAACCAGGCGGCCCAGGGCATCGATTTCCTTGTCCGCCGTCGGCCCCTGGGGGGCCGGCATCCCCACCATCCACCAGCGCAGCATGCCCAGTGGTACCCGCCAGCCGGTCTGACGTTCCAGCTCCACCTCGGGGTGTGCCGTCTCCCAGACATCTCCGCGGCTATTCTCGATGATCATGCCTTCCTCGCTGCCGCGGATTCGGGTGGTGCCGATCCCGAAGGTGCCCCGCAAACGGAAGTCCATGTAATCGGTCCACTGGGACCAGCGAAGTGAGGCCGTCCAGCCATCATCCTCACTGCGCAGTGCCACCCGCCCATCCAGCGACCAGGCCTGGAGCGCCAGCAGGGCCCGCTGGTGCTCCTGCCAGGCGGCTTCGTCCGGCGGCCCCTCGGGCACGGGCGCCATGCGGGCACAGCCCGCCAATAACAACAGCACGAACAATCCACTCAGGACTCTTGTAGTCGTTCCCATGTCTCTCTCAGCAGCATGTTTTCGGGCCAACGTTCAATCGCCGCCTCTTGTAGTTTGCGGGCCCGGGTACGCTCACCCTGGACCCAGCGGATTTCCATCAGATGAGCGGCGATTTCCGGCGATTGCGTCCGTTCCCAGGCCCGCTCCAGCCAACGGCGGGCCTGGGCCATGTCCCCCTGGCGATAGGCCACCCAGCCCATGCTGTCCATAATGGGGCCATTGTCGGGCCGCTTTCTCAAGGCCTGGCGAATCAGTCGCCGTGCTTCGCGCAAATCCCGGTCCTGGTCCGCGAGACTGTAGCCCAGAGCATTGAGCACATTTGCCTCCTCGGGCCACAGGGAATAAGCCCGTCTCAGCCAGTCCACCGCCTGCTCATTATGGCGATCCCCGGCCAATACCCCCAGGGCGCATTGGTAATGGGCCTCGGCATCCCAGGGGCGTTTATCCAGGGCCCGGCGACACAGTGATTGCCCCACCTCACTTGGACCACGCTGGGCCAGAATAGCGCCTGTGGTTACGCGAAAACCGTGGCGCTCCTCCAGCATGCGGCTCTCGAGGACTTCCAGGCGTTCCCGGGCTTGTTCCGTCTGCCCCGATTCAAACAGTAGCGCAATAACCCGGGCCCGGGCCTCAATATGATCCTCGCCAGACTGAATCCGATCATACCAACGGATGGCCTCACGATAGTGACCCTGTTCCTCGGCAACGATCCCCATCTGCAGCCAGACTTGCCGAACCCGAAAGCCCTGATTGAGCAATTGCTGCAACCGGGCCTGGGCAGCATCCAGTTCACCGGAATGGATTTCCACCAGAGCCAAGGCATATTGCAGCGACAATGCCCCCGGATCCTTACTCAGTCCCCAGCTCAAGAGCTCTGCCGCCTCACCCACTCTGTCTTGCTCCCAGAGCAAGGTCACCAGCTCCAGTGCTTCACTGGTTCTGTCACGACCGGCACCGTAGATATCCTGGGTCTTGAATGAGGACACCCGAATGCCCAAGGCCCGTTTGGCCTCGGATCTCCCCTGAGCCAAGCGAATCCGCAGATTCAGCCATTCCAGGGCCGGATCCTGTCCGTCCAGGCGCAGGCCACGGCGGGCATGACGTGCGGCATCATCCAGACGATCCAGATCCATGGCCATGCGGGCCAGAGCCCATTGCGCAGGCATGGAATCCCGGTCCTTCGCCAGCTCCCGGACCACCTCCCAGGCACGCCAGCGACGGGGCAATCCCTGTAACTCATGGACGAGTGTTTGCCAGTCACTGGCCACAGCTTGCTCACCCAGCCAATGGGACAATGCCTCCACGGCGGCCTGCTGGTCCCCGGCCATCAATTCACTGATCCCGAGATACCAGTTGGCCTCGGTGCTGTCCTCGTCCAGCTCGGCCCATCGACGGGCGGCAGACAGGGTATGGGGCCAGTGTTCAGTCCGTACCCCGTAGTGGGTGGCTTCCCGGGCCAGGCGCAAGGAAGCCCCCTGGGCCATGGCAGCCGCATACTGCTTGCCGGCCTGTTCGGGCTCACCCCGGGCCCGGGCAATCTCCGCCAGAAGGATATGCTCACTCAGGCTAACCCGGTCCGGTGGGGGCGCATACGAGGATGGCGGGGTGGCGCAAGCAGCAAGAAAACAAGCCAGGCACACAAGTAATGTATAATGCGCGCGAGTCGCCAAGTGCCGAGGCCCATTGAAAGACCGGGCCCAATGGCTTGGTTTGAGATGCACCACCCGAATACCTTCCTTCATGTCGCTGATTGCTCTAGGAATCAACCATAACACGGCCCCCGTGGAGATCCGGGAGCAGCTCAGTTTCTCTGAACAGGAGCTGGGACGGGTGCTACGTGAACTGTCCGCCTTGCCGGGTGTGCAGGAAGTGGCTGTGCTTTCCACCTGCAACCGGACCGAAATCTACGGCAGCCTGGACGAGCAAGGGGGGCAGGCCCTGGTGGACTGGCTAACCCAGCGTCAGCAGCACAACGACCAGGACAATGATCTTCACCAGGCCCTCTACCAGTTCAGTGACGCGGATGCGGTACGACACGCCATGTCGGTGGCTTGCGGCCTGGATTCCATGGTTCTGGGTGAACCGCAGATCCTAGGCCAGATGAAACAGGCCTATGAGGCCGCCCTGGAGGCCGGCACGGCCCAGCGCACCCTGCACCAGCTTTTTCAGGGCAGTTTCTCGGTAGCCAAGCAGGTCCGTACCGACACCGGCATCGGCCAGAACCCGGTATCGGTGGCCTATGCCGCCGTGGATCTGGCCCGTCAGATCTTTGCCGACTTCGAAAAGCACACCGCCCTTTTGATCGGCGCCGGCGACACCATTGAACTGGCCGCCCAGCACCTGGCGCGCCGGGGAATCGGTCGCATGATCATCGCCAACCGGAACCCCGAACGGGCCCGGCTGCTGGCAGCGGGCTTCAAGGGTTACGGCATCGGACTGGAGGAAATCCCGGCCCATCTGGCGGAAGCGGACATCATCATCGCCTCTACCGCCAGTCGGGAGCCCATCCTCACCCGCCCCATGGTCAAGGAAGGCTTTCGCAAGCGCCGCCACAAACCGGTCCTAATGGTGGATATTGCCGTGCCCCGGGATATTGAAGCCGACGTGGCCGAGTTGCCGGATGTTTTCCTCTACACCATCGACGATCTCCAGGAGACCATCCGGGAGAACCTGGCCAGCCGGGAACAGGCCGCGGCCCGAGGGCTGGAGATTATCGAAGCCCGGGCCCATCATCTGGCAGCCGCCCTCAACAGCATGGATGCGGTGCCGGCGATCCGCACCCTCAGAGACGAGGCCACTGCCCAGCGGGATCGAACTCTGGCCCAGGCCAAGCGCATGCTGGCGGCCGGCCGCGCCAGCGAAGATGTGCTGGACTACATGGCTCATACCCTGACCAACCGCCTACTCCATCAACCCACGGTACAACTGCGGGAGGCCGCCGAACGGGGTGAGCGGGAGACCCTGGCCGTGGCCCGGGAATTATTCGGTCTCGACAATGACGGCAAGGACGAGGAATGAAGGACAGCATTCATCGGAAACTGGAACAACTTGAGGAGCGTTTCGAAGAACTCTCCGGCCTCTTGGCTGAGCCGGATGCGGCCAATGATCAGTCCCGCTTCCGGGACCTCTCCAAGGAATATGCCCGCCTGGAACCAGTGATAGCCGCCTTCCGTGAGTATCAACAGCAAAAGACCGACCGGGCGGCCGCCGAAGAAATGAGCCGGGATTCCGATCCGGCCGTTCGCGAGATGGCCGAGGACGAACTGGGCGCGGCCGACGACAGGCTGGGCGAGCTGGAAGAACAATTGCTGCACCTCATGGTGCCACGGGACCCCCACGACGACAGCAATCTCTATCTGGAAATTCGGGCAGGCACCGGGGGCGACGAAGCCGCCTTGTTTGCCGGGGATCTATTTCGCATGTATTGCCGTTATGCCGAAACCCGAGGCTGGCAGGTGGAAGTACTGAACGAGAGTCCGGGTGAAGTGGGCGGCTATCGGGAGATCATCAGCCGGGTGGTGGGCGATGATGCCTACGCCCATCTGAAATTCGAATCCGGCGCCCATCGGGTGCAACGGGTGCCCCAGACGGAATCCCAGGGCCGGATCCATACCTCCGCCTGCACGGTGGCGGTGTTACCCGAAATCGAGAGCGCCGTGAACATCGAGATCAACCCCAATGACCTGCGGGTGGATACCTTCCGAGCCGCGGGCGCCGGTGGCCAGCATGTGAACAAGACCGATTCGGCCATCCGCCTGACCCACCTGCCCACCGGGGTGGTAGTGGAATGCCAGGAAGAGCGCTCCCAGCACAAGAACCGGGCCCGAGCCATGAGTCTGCTGCAGTCCAAGCTGGAAGCGGCCGAGCAAGCCAAGCGCCAAGCCAGCGAGACCGAAACCCGCCGCAAGCTGGTGGGCAGCGGCGACCGCTCGGAACGGATCCGAACCTACAACTTTCCCCAGGGCCGAGTCACGGACCACCGAATCAATCTGACCGTGCATCAGCTGGAGAGCATTCTGGCGGGACAACTGGAAATGGTGATTGATCCGCTCATGCAGGAAGACCACGCAGAGCGCCTGGCGAGCATGGGCGGCTAACTTAGTCCCGGCGGAACCAGCCCACAATGGAAAGCCGTTCGTGATGAGTGGTCAGCACTTCGTGGGGCAGATTGGCACTCATGAAACAAACGAAACGACCCACAGCCGGCTCCACATCCTGGACCGCCTGCCCTTCCGGGTAGAGCCTTAGCTGTCCGCCCCATTCCGCCCGCCAGCTCGGGTTCAGATACAACACCGTGGAGACCACCCGGGCATCGTCATCCCGGAAACGGTCCACATGGCGCTCGTAATGAGCCCCGGGCGGGTATACCGCGTAATGACCTTCCCAGTGACGCAGGCCAAGGAAAAGGGATTGATTCAGAGCCAGGCGCAGCTGTTCAAGCTGATCCAGCCACAACCGCTCCGTACCCCGGGCGGCGGTGTCGTTCAACCAGCAAAGCCGGTCACCGCGAACCGCCCTCACCCGGGCCCGGGTAGCAGCGCGACCCACTGCCGCATCCCGGAAACTGCCGGATTTAAGGCGATAACGAAGCCGCCGACGCAGGCGCGCCGACTGCTCCCCGTCCACCAGGGAATCGGTGACGCCCCAACCCTGCCGGGCTAGGGCGTCCACCAAACCGTCCAGATTGGGCTGCAACCTACTGGATCTGTTGCTGTTCATCACCCTCGGGGGCTTCGGGAATATTCTCCAGCCATCCCCGGCCCACTTCCCGCTTCAAAGTCTTCACTCCCTCAGCCGAGATCTGGATCCCCACGGGCAAGCCTGGATTGATAACCAGACCCATGTTCTCTCCCATATTATCCAGCAGCATGGGAGCGGGGAAGGGGGTAGGGTACTCATAGCCCTCACGCTTACCGAGGAAACCTTCACAACGTTCTTTGCCAGTAAACAAGGTCAGCAGTTGTTCGCCTTCCTCATTTGTGGCCATCAGACTTTGCACCTTGGACAGAGAATCGCCCGGCTCCAACTTGCGGTTGAGAACCATCCAAAGATTGGCGCGCAAACTAGCTTGAAAAATGGTTCTCAAGGAGACCATACCGTCACGCCCGGACTGGATCAGAAACTCCAGTTCGTTGCGGATTTCAAAATCATCTTCCTTCGGAATGGGGTTTTCTTCAGCCATGCTTGTCTCCTAAACGATAAAGTAGGGTGAATCAGCGGATGGCACGCAGGGCGTGATCCAGATCCGCTTTCAGGTCATCCAGGTCTTCAATACCCACCGAGAGGCGCACCAGGGTGTCGCTGATCCCCAGCTTCTCCCGGTTGGCCTTGGGCACCGAGGCGTGGGTCATGATGGCCGGATGCTCGATCAGGCTCTCCACGCCACCCAGGCTTTCAGCCAGGGCAAACAACTCGGTGTTCTCCAGAAAATCACGCGCCTGGTCCAGGCCGCCCTTGAGCCAGATGGTAATCATTCCACCAAAGGCCTTCATCTGGCGCTTGGCCAAATCATGCTGGGGATGGCTCTCCAGCCCGGGATAGGCCACCTTCTCGACCTCCGGGCGGGCCTCCAACCATTGGGCCAGTTCCAGGGCACTCTCACAATGCCGCTCCATACGCAGGGACAGGGTCTTGAGACCGCGCAACGCCAGGAAGCTGTCAAAGGGGCCGCTGATGGCACCGGCCGAATTCTGCAGAAAGCCCACATCATCCGCCAGTTTCTCATCCTCGCCGATCACCACCACGCCACCGACCATATCGGAATGACCATTGAGATACTTGGTGGCCGAGTGCATCACCATGTCGATGCCATGGGTGATGGGCTGCTGCACATAGGGGGTGGCAAAGGTGTTGTCCGCCACGGTCAGAATGCCGTGCTTCTTGCCGATGGCGGCAATGGCGTCCAGATCCACCAGTTTCAGCACGGGGTTGGTGGGGGTCTCCACCCAGATCATCCGGGTTTCCGGACGGATAGCCGCTTCCACGGCCGCCGGATCGCGCATGTCCACGAAGCTGAAATCCAGACCGGCGGAGCGCTTGCGGACATTCTCGAACAGGCGATAAGTGCCACCGTAGAGATCATCCATGCAGATTACATGGCTACCGGAATCCAGCAGTTCCAGAATCGTGGCGGTGGCCGCCATGCCGGAGGCAAAGGCGTAGCCGCGGATCCCTTCCTCCAGGTCCGCGACGCAAGCCTCGTAGGCGGCGCGGGTCGGGTTCTGGGTACGGGAATACTCATAGCCCTGGTGCTCGCCGGGACTGGACTGCACATAAGTGGAGCTTGCGTAGATGGGGGTCATGATGGCGCCGGTACTCGGATCCGGTTTCTGGCCCGCATGAATGCCCCGCGTGGCCAGGCCATGGCGCTTTTTCTCAGACATAAACCTTCCTTAATCCTTGATGGTATTGCCCCGGCGCAGATAACCCAGCAGATCACTGCGGGTCACCATGCCGAGAAACTGTGATTCGTGAACCACCGCCAGGGCGGTGTCGATTTCCAGCCGTTCAGCCAGGTGGGGAATGGGCAAATCCACTTCCACGGAGGGAAAACCGGGATTCATCACTTCACCCACCGGGCGATCAAAGCCCTGCCCGGATTCCCGGATTCCCCGGATCAGGTCGCCTTCATTGAGCCCGCCCAGCATGCGATCCCCTTCCACCACCGGCAGCTGGGAAAAGCCGTTATCCCGCATGCGCTTGTGGGCGGTGGCCACGGTATCCTGACGGGAGACGGCCACGGTGGCCCTATCCTCGTGGGGCCGGCTGATGAGATCCCGCAGATCCCCGTAACGTTCCCGCTCGATAAAGCCCTGTTCCCACATCCAGTAATCGTTGTACAGGCGGGAGATGTAACGATTGCCGGTGTCACAGGCCAAGGTCACCACATTCTTGGGCTCGCTCTGATCCCGGCAGTAGCGCAGGGCCGCCGCCAGCAAGGTACCGGAAGATGAACCGGCCATGATGCCTTCCTCGGACAAGAGCTGGCGGGCAGTGAGAAAGGCCTCCTTGTCGGGCACCGAATAGGCCTTTTTGACAAAGCTCAGGTCCGCCACATCGGGGATGAAATCCTCACCGATGCCTTCCACCTGCCAGGAGCCGGCCTCCCCCATTTCCCCTTCATTGATATAGCGGGTCAGGACCGAACCTTCCGGGTCGGCCACGATCAGCTCCACATGGGGGGCATGTTCACGAAACCAGCGCCCCAGGCCGGTCACGGTGCCGCTGCTACCCACACCGATGACCACTGCATCCACCTTGCCGTCCAGCTGTTCATAGATTTCCGGTGCGGTGGTCCGCTCGTGGGCCAGGGCATTGTCCGGATTGCCGAACTGATTGATGAAATAGGCATTGCGCTCTTCGGCAATGCGCAGGGCCATATCCTGGTAGTACTCGGGGTGGCCCTTGGCCACGTCCGAGCGGGTCAGAATCACTTCCGCCCCCATGGCCCGGCAACTGGCGATCTTTTCCGGGCTCATTTTGTCGGGAATGATCAGCACCAGGGGATAGCCCTTCTGACGGGCCACCAGGGCCAGGGCCAGGCCGGTATTACCGGCGGTGCCTTCCACGATGGTCTCGCCGGGCTTGAGGTCGCCTCGTTTCTCGGCCTCCTCGATCATGGTCCGGGCAATCCGGTCCTTGACCGAGTGGGCGGGATTATTCAGTTCCAGCTTGGCAAAAAGGCGACATGAACCCGTGTCCAGTCGCTTCAGTTCCAGCATGGGAGTGCGCCCGATCATTTCCAGCGCATTTTGATAAATCTGCATGCTTCCTCCACCGGCGCACGACAAAGCCGCTTATTGTACGCCAAGCGGCCCTGAGACGGTAAACTGTGCCCATGAATAACTCCTCATCCAAGCGCCTGGACCAGTTGCAGCAGTGGGCTGTACGGGAACTGAGCGGAGTCAGCGACGAACCCCGGCTGGAGGCCCGTATCCTGCTTGCTCACGCCAGCGGCCTGGGCAACACCACCCTGATTGCCTTCCCCGAGCGGGAGGTGAGCGAAACGCAAGCGCGGTCCTTTCAGGCCCTGGTCAGACGACGTGCCCAGGGGGAGCCGGTGGCCTACCTGACTGAAGGGCGAGCATTTTGGACCCTGAACTTGAAAGTCGGGCCCGCCACGCTCATCCCCCGGCCGGAAACCGAACGCCTGGTGGAGCTGGCCGTTGAGAAACTGCCCCGGGAAGGCGTACGGGCCCTGGACATGGGCACCGGCAGCGGCGCCATCGCGCTTGCCCTGGCCAGCGAACGCCCTGCCTGGACGGTACTGGCCAGTGAAATTAACCCCGACACCTTGGCAATGGCCCGGGAGAACGCCCGAAACCTGGGGCTGACCATCGAGCTTATCCAGTCGGACTGGTTCGAGGCCATCCAGGAAAGGGAGCTGGACCTGATCGTCTCCAACCCCCCTTATATCCCCGACAACGACCCGCATCTGGGCCAAGGCGATCTTCGCTTCGAGCCCAGTGGCGCCCTGGCGGCCGGGGCCGATGGCCTGCGAGACATCCGTCGCCTGGTCGAGGACAGCCCCCACCATCTTCGCTCGGGAGGCTTTCTGATGCTGGAACACGGCTTTGACCAGGACCAGGCCGTTCGCGAGCTGTTGGAAGGGGCAGGCTTTTGCCGGATCGAGACCCACAAGGATCTGGCCGGGCACCCGCGGATCACTACTGCCTGCTTGTACAAGTAATAGTTGTACAAGCAGGCAAATTAAGGCAACTTTCTGCTCAACCAAGGGTTTCCCCCTTGAATGGGCAAAATTTTCACCGAAAAAACGACACAATTCACTTGTAATCGTACAAGTATAGTATAGGCTTTGAACTGTGCTCCACAGCCATGTGGGCACCGCCGGATCCGGGTAGCTCCCCCCTGCCCCATCCGGTGGCCGACGGCAAGAAGCACACAAAACGTCGGCGATTAGAAGAAGCCGGGACAACCGGCCACCCTTCCGACAGGCGAACGCTGCAAGGATGCAGATGATGCAAGCAACTCCCCACCGGGACCCTTACCCCAGGGTCCCGTTTTTTTTGGCGTTACAATGGGGGGATGGATACCATTCGCTATGCACGCCATCACGCCCTGCCGGGCTTCGGAGAGGCGGCCCAGGACCGGCTTGGACAAGCCCGCGTCCTATTGCTGGGCGCCGGGGGGCTGGGATGCGCCACCGCCGCCTATCTCACCGCCAGCGGCGTGGGTGAACTTCGAATCGCCGACTTCGACACCGTCGATCTGGCCAATCTTCAACGCCAGATTCTCTACCGCAGCGAGCAAACGGGCCAGGATAAAGTCGATGCGGCCATGACCCACCTCTCGGCCCTGAACCCTGAGATCCGGCTCATCGCCCTGCGCGAAAGAATGGACGAGGATTCCCTGCGCGCGCAGGCCGCCGAGGTGGACCTGATCGTGGATGGCTGCGATAACTTTCCCACCCGCTTTGCGGCCAATCGGGCCGCCGTGGCCACGGGCACGCCCCTGGTCTCGGGCGCAGCCATCCGCTGGCAGGGCCAGCTGGCCGTTTTCACCCCGGACACCGGCTGCTACGCCTGCCTATTCGAGGAAACCGCCGTGGAGGAGGACATGGGCAACTGTGCGCAGAATGGAGTGTTATCGCCTCTGGTGGGGGTAGTGGGCAGCTTGCAGGCAGTGGAAGCCATCAAGCTGTTGACCGGCCAGGGCCGGCACACGGCCGGCCGACTTCTGCGCTATGATGCCTTTTCCGGTGAGTGGCGCCAGAGCAGATTCGCCAAAGACCCCAATTGTCCCGTGTGTGGAGACCCGGCATGAGTGAAGGCCTTGTTGAAGAACAGGACCCCTTGAGCCGCCTGGATGTGGCGGACAATCAAAAGGCCCTGCAGCATTACCTGCTGGACTGCATTCCCCTCTTGCAGCATATGGCCGTGCAGGTGGATTCGGTGGATCGCGAGGCCGTGCGCATCAGCGCCCCACTGGCCCCCAACAGCAACCATATTGGTACGGCCTTTGGTGGCAGTCTGCACGGACTCGGAACTCTAGCCGCCTGGGGTTTTCTCTGGGTCATGCTGCGGGATCAGCCCGATGTGAGCCTGGTTATCCGGGACAGTCACATGCGCTATCAGAATCCGGCCACCGACCGGCTTTCCGCCATCTGCGAGCCCCCCAATGTGGGTCTGCTCAACCAGTTCCTGCGCGCCATCCAGCGCCGCAACAAGGCAGCCATTGATCTCACCGCCCGGGTGGAAAGCCAGGGGCAGAGCTGCGCCGAGTTTCAGGGCACATTCGTGGCCATTCGCAAACGAAGCAAGTAATCAGTGGCGGGTAGTGGAACCCTGGCTATCGCCGGCCGCATCCGGGGCGATGAACAGATTCTCCGCATCCACCGCATCAAACTCGTACTGGCGGCCACAGAACTGGCAGGCCACGCTTACCTGCCCCTGTTCGGCGACAATATCCCGGACTTCTTCCTGACCGATCCGGCGCAGCACATCGGCGATCTTGTCCCGGGAACAGGTACAACGGAAGGCCACCGGATGAGCTTCAAAGAGGCGGACATCATCTTCATGGTAAAGCCGGTGGAGCAGCTGCTCCACCGGCAGATGGCATAACTCGCCCTCGCTGACCGTCTCGGCCAGTGTCACGGTATGCCCCCAGCCGGCATCGTCCTCATCCTCGCCGGGCATCACCTGCAGCAACATGCCGGAAGCCGCATCATTATCGGCCGCCAGCCACATGCGCGTGGGCAGTTGCTCGGAGCGGGCGAAATACCCTTCCAGGCAAGCACCCAGGCTGTCGCCCTCCATGGGCACGATGCCCTGGTAGCGTTCAGACCGGCCTTCCTGCTCAATGGTGATGGCCATGGTGCCCTCGCCCACCAGATCCCGGAATCCGGCCTCATCGGGCAGCACTTCCTCGAACTGGGCCGTGCCCCGAATCACCAACTCGCTGGTGCATTGAACCACCAACAGACTGATGGGTCCCTGTCCCTGAACCTGCAGGGTCATGGCCCCGTCAAACTTCAAGGTGGAGGCCAACAGACTGGACGCCGCCATGGCCTGACCCAGCAGTTGGCGGACCGGCTCTGGATAATCCTGATGCTCCAGTGCTGCCTGCCAGCTGGCATCCAGGCGCACCACCTCCCCGCGAACGGGATACGCTTCAAACAGGAAGCGGTGCAGGCTGTCTGTCTGTTTGCCTGCCTGAGCCATGAATCAGCCTTCCAATTTCTTCTTGAGCAGTTCGTTGACCTGCTGGGGATTGGCCTTGCCCTTGGTGGCCTTCATCACCTGACCGACAAAGAAACCAAAGAGCTTGTCCTTGCCGCCGCGGTACTGTTCCAGTTGCTGGGGATTGCTCTCCATCACCTCATCGATAATGGGTTCGATGGCCGAGGCATCGGTAATCTGCTTGAGCCCCTTCTTGTCGATGATGGCATCGGCATCCCCTTCTCCGGCCCACATGGCCTCGAAGACTTCCTTGGCGATCTTGCCGGAGATGGTCTTGTCCTCGATCCGCTTGAGCAGACCGGCCAGACCCTCGGCATTGACGGGGGCCTCATTGATTTCCACGCCATCCTTGTTCAGGAAACCGGAGAAATCGCCCATCACCCAGTTAGCCGCCAGCTTGGCATCGCCGCCTGAAGCCTTGACCACCGACTCATAGAAATCCGCCATCTCCCGGGTAGCGGTGAGCACAGCGGCATCATAGGCCTTGAGCCCGTAATCCTTCATGAAGCGATCCCGCTTCTCGTCGGGTAACTCGGGCAGATCCGCCTTCACCCCATCAATAAAGCTCTGCTCGATTTCCAGGGGCAGCAAATCCGGGTCCGGGAAATAACGATAGTCATTGGCCTCTTCCTTGGTCCGCATGGAGCGGGTTTCGCCCTTGCTGGGATCAAAGAGACGGGTTTCCTGGATTATCTTGCCGCCGGATTCCAGCACATCAATCTGGCGCTCTACTTCGTAATCAATGGCCTTTTCCACGAAGCGGAAGGAGTTTACGTTCTTGATTTCTGTGCGGGTGCCGAATTCTTCCTGACCCTTGGGGCGAACCGAGACATTGGCATCACAACGGAAGGAGCCTTCCTGCATATTGCCGTCACAAATCTCCAAATAGCGCACCAGGGAGTGCAGCTTCTTCATGTAGGCAACCGCCTCCGAGGAGGAGCGCAGGTCCGGCTCGGAGACGATTTCCAGCAGCGGCGTCCCGGCCCGGTTGAGATCGATACCGGTCATGGTCTCGAAACCCTCGTGAAGGGACTTGCCGGCATCCTCTTCCAGATGGGCCCGGGTCACACCGACGGTCTTGATCGTGCCGTCGTCCAACTCAATATCCATGCTGCCTTCGTAGACCACCGGCAGCTCGTATTGGCTGATCTGATAACCCTTGGGCAGATCAGGGTAGAAGTAGTTCTTGCGGGCGAAAACAGAGCGCTCGGCAATCTTGGCGCCAACGGCCAAACCCAGCTTCACCGCCATACCCACCGCTTCCTTGTTGAGCACCGGCAGCATGCCCGGATAGCCCAGATCAATCAGGGAAGCCTGGGTATTGGGTTCAGACCCGTAGGTGGTGGAACTGCCGGAGAAGATCTTGCTCCGGGTACGCAGCTGAGCATGAATCTCAAGCCCGATGACGGTTTCCCATTCCATAATCACATTCCAGTTCTAACCGTAGGAGACCCTTTAAGCGGGTCAATGAGGGTTCACTCGATGCCGGTCGGCATCTGCCGATGCCAGTCCGTCTGCTGCTGGTACTGATGCGCCACATTCAGCAGACGACCTTCATCGAAGAAATTACCAATGATCTGCAAGCCCACCGGCAGCTTGTTGACGAAACCCGCCGGTACGGAAACCGCAGGCAGACCCGCCAAATTCACTGCAATGGTGTAGATGTCATTGAGATACATGGTGATGGGATCATCGGTCTTCTCGCCGATCCCGAAAGCGGGGGTGGGCGTGGTGGGCCCCATCAGCACATCCACCTCCTCAAAGGCACGAATAAAATCATCCCGGATCAGCTTGCGGGTTTTCTGGGCCTGCAAGTAGTAGGCATCGTAATAACCGGCGGACAAGACATAGGTGCCGGTCATCACCCGGCGCTTGACCTCGGGCCCGAAACCTTCACCCCGGGAGCGCTCGTAAAGATCCAGCAGATCCTTGGGGTCCTCGCAACGATAGCCGAAACGAACCCCGTCAAATCGGGACAGGTTGGAGGAACACTCGGCCGGCGCCACCACATAATAGGTGGGCACGGAAAGATTCAGATTGGGCAGATGCACTTCCCGGATCTCGGCGCCCATCTGGCGATAGACATCCAGGGCCGTTTCCACAGCCTTGCCGGTTTCGGCATCCAGTCCTTCATCAAAGAACTCACTGGGCACGCCAATCTTCAGGCCCTTGAGGTCATCCCCCAGGCTGGCGCAGTAGTCCGGCACGTCCTTCTCGGCGGAGGTGGAATCCCGCTCGTCGAATCCGGCCATAACCTGGGTCAACAGCGCCGCGTCTTCGGCGCTCTGGGTCAGGGTGCCGGCCTGATCCAGGCTGGAGGCAAAGGCGATCATGCCGTAACGGGAAACCCGCCCATAAGTGGGCTTGAAGCCGGTTAGTCCGGCCAGGGCCGCGGGCTGGCGAATGGAACCGCCGGTATCGGTACCGGTGGCCGCCGGCGCCATGCGGGCCGCCACAGCGGCCGCGGATCCCCCGGAAGAGCCGCCCGGCACCCGGGTCTCATCCCAGGGGTTCTTCACCGGGCCGTAATAACTGGTCTCATTGGAGGAGCCCATGGCGAACTCGTCCATATTGGTCTTGCCCAAGGTCACCACCCCGGCCTGGGCCAGGCGCTCCACCACCGTGGCGTCATAGGGGGAGACAAAATTGTCCAACATCCTGGACCCGCAACTGGTCTTGATGCCGCGGGTACAGAAAATATCCTTATGCGCCAGCGGCAAGCCGGTGAGCGGCCCGCCTTCACCGGCGGCAAGACGCTTGTCAGCTTCCCGGGCCTGGGCCAGGGCTTGGTCCGGCGTGGGCGTAATAAAGGCGTTGTAGCGCTCATCCAGCTTTTCGATCCGGTCCAGATAATGGCGGGTCAATTCTTCACTGGAGACATCACCCTTTTTCAGGGCGGCGGCAAGTTCGGCCAAAGTCTTGTCGTACATGCTCGGTGATCCTGTTGATGAACGGCTGGGCGTCGAGGCGACGTTATTCGAGGACGCGGGGCACCAGATACAGACCGGCTTCGGTGGCTGGCGCGTTCTGCTGGTACTCGTCGCGATGGTTTTCCTCGGTGACCCGGTCCTCCCGCAGGCGCTGGGCCATGTCCACGGGATGGGCCATGGGCGTCACATCAGCGGTATCGGCCTGGCCGAGCTGATCCACGAAATCCACGATGCGAGAGAGGTTTTGGGCGTAATCATCCACATCCCGCTCGTCGATACGCAGACGGGCGAGATGGGCAATATGGCGGACTTCGTCCGGACTGAGCGACATGGGCTAAAGCCTCCGATCTTCCCCTGAAACAAGCGGGGAAATTTATCACATGGGGCCCTGCGCCGTCATGGCCCGGTTTTCTCGGCGTCCGCCAAGCCCCCGTCAGACCGGCCGGAAAGACCCGCCGGGGCATGAAATTCACCCTGCGGGGCCCAAAATCACCCATAATGGGACGGAACAGCCTATTTTCGTTGCCCAATCAAGGGCCTGTTGATAAAGTACGCGCGGTGCGCAATCCCGTCCCGAGACGGACCATTTGCGCCGCGAATTCTCGATCACCGGCCACGGGTCCGCCATAATGCGGCTCCGGCCCACAGACCAAAGAAGAATACCCCCGATGTTTAACAGTATTCGCGGTTTTTTCTCCAGTGACCTCTCCATTGACCTGGGCACAGCCAACACGCTGATTTATGTTCGGGGCAAGGGGATCATTCTTGATGAACCTTCGGTCGTGGCCATCCGGGACGATCCGGCCCGGGGCACCAAGACCATTGAAGCAGTAGGTACCGAGGCCAAGCGCATGCTGGGCCGGACCCCCGGCAACATTGTGGCCATCCGGCCGCTGAAGGACGGTGTCATCGCCGACTTCAACGTGACCGAGAAGATGCTGCAGTTCTTCATCCGCAAGGCCCACGGCTCCCGTCACTTCCGCCCCAGCCCCCGGGTCGTGGTCTGTGTCCCTTATGGCTCCACCCAGGTAGAGCAGCGGGCGATCAAGGAATCGGCGGCTGGCGCCGGGGCACGGCGCGTGATTCTGGTGTATGAACCGATGGCCGCGGCCATCGGGGCGGGCATGCCGGTCCACGAGGCCAAGGGCTCCATGGTGCTGGACATCGGTGGCGGGACCTCCGAAGTGGCGGTCATCTCTCTGGATGGCATCGTTTACGCCAATTCCGTGCGCATTGGCGGCGACCGCTTCGACGAATCCATCGTCAACTATGTCCGCCGCAACTACGGCACCCTGATCGGCGAAGCCACCGCCGAGCGCATCAAGCAGGAAATCGGCTCGGCCTTCCCCGGCGAGGAAATCCGGGAAATCGAGGTCAAGGGCCGTCACTTGTCCGAGGGGGTTCCCCGGGCCTTTACTCTTAATTCCAACGAGATTCTGGAAGCCCTGCAGGAGCCCCTGGCAGGCATCGTGGGTGCGGTGAAGACCGCCCTGGAGCAGACCCCCCCGGAACTGGGTTCCGATGTGGCCGATCGGGGCATCGTTCTGACCGGCGGTGGCGCTCTGCTGCGCGACCTGGATCGACTGCTGATGGAAGAAACCGGCATCCCGGTATTGGTGGCGGACGATCCACTCACCAGCGTAGCCCGTGGCGGTGGTCGGATACTCGACATCCTGGATGAACAGGGCAGTGAAATCTTCTCGGTGGAATGAGGCAACCATTCAGCGGCATACTGGCAAGACCACCTCGTTACGCGGGGCATGCAAACCTGACCTTCAGACGGCGGCCCGCAGGGGCCGCCGCCTCTGATTGAGGTGCCTGATGGCCTCCGCATTTAGCAATACGCGCAATCCCAAGCTATTCGGGACCGGCCCATCCCCTTTGATCAGAGCCGGCATGCTGGCGCTATTGTCCATTGTCATTATTGCCCTGGACCACCGGGAAGGCCATCTTGACCGGGCCCGACAGGCCCTGTCGGTGCTGACCTATCCCATTCAATTGATGGTGGACCTCCCGCATAGCGCCCTGGAACGTGCCTCGGAAAGCCTGGCCACACGAGAGTACCTGCTGAGGGAAAACCGGGTCTTGCAGGAGCGCCAGCTCGAACTGAGTGCTCGAACTCAGCGTCTGGAAAGTCTGGAAGCGGAAAATGAAAGGCTAAGGGAACTGTTGCAGTCCGGCGCTCGGGTGGGAGAGCGGATTCTGGCCGCCGAGCTGCTGCAGGTGGATTTGGATCCCTTCCGGCATCGCGTTGTGGTGGACAAGGGCAGTCGGGATGCGGTCTACCCGGGTCAGCCCCTGCTGGACGCGGACGGGGTGATGGGGCAGGTTACCCATACCGGCCTGTTCGGCGCGGAAGCTATCCTGATCACCGATCCCAGTCATGCCATTCCGGTGGAAGTGAACCGCAACGGCTTGCGGACCATTGCCCTGGGGACCGGCGACATCACCCGCCTGGACCTGCCCTATCTACCCAATAGTGCCGATATCCGTCCCGGTGACCTGCTGGTCACCTCGGGACTGGGCATGCGGTTCCCGCGTGGCTACCCCGTGGGCACCGTGACCGATGTCCGCCGACGGCCCGGTGAAACCTTTGCCGCCATCCATGCCGAACCCACTGCGGCCCTTAATCGCAGCCGGGAAGTCCTGCTGGTCTGGCGGGCGGACGGCACGCCCTTTGAGCGGGACCCGCTGGGCGAACCCCCGCTGCAGCGGGACATGAGGGACGAGGAAAGCCTGCCGGGTGATGACAGCCCGCCACCCGTGCCGCCAGAGGAGCCTGTGGATGAGTGATCAGCCCGCCCAAGGGCGCTGGGCCATCATGCTGTCACTGCTGGCCGCCCTGATGCTGAATATCTGGCCATTGCCCGAGATGGCTCAGCTGCTTCGTCCTGACTGGGTTGCCCTGGTTCTGATCTACTGGATCCTGGCCATTCCCCATCGGGTCAATGTGGGCACCGCCTGGCTGGCCGGACTGGTGCTGGATGCCCTCACCGGCAGTGTCCTGGGTCAGCATGCCCTGGCACTCGCCGTACTGGCTCTGCTGGTGTCAGGGATTCACCTGCGCGTCCGGGTCTTTCCAGTCTGGCAACAAGCGATCACTGTCATGGCACTTTTGACCGTTTACGAGGTCATTCTCTTGATGGTTGAGGGTGCCACCGGGCAACTTCACAACCTGGAATGGCGCTGGGCCCCGGTACTCACAGGGACGCTTTTCTGGCCCTGGGTCCTGTTTCTGCTGCGTTTTTTGCGGCGCCGATTCAACGTCGCATAGGCCATGTCGGACCTGCACATTCGCAATCAGAATAAGGATCGCCGCCTGTATTTCAATCGGGCGGTCCTGGCAGCGGTGGTCGCAACCGGGCTGTTGCTGCTGCTTGTGACGCGAATGTTCATCCTTCAGGTAGTGGATTATCAGCATTACTCGACCCTGGCCGACGGTAACCGGGTTCGCGTGGAACCCATTCCACCGACCCGGGGCCTGATTTATGACCGGGAAGGCCGGGTGCTGGCCGAGAACCTGCCCACCTATCAGCTGGAGCTGATTCCCGAGCAAGTAGAGGATGTCCATCAGACCATCCAGGCCCTGGGTGAAATCATCGACATCCAAGAGCAGGATCAGGAGCGCTTCTTCCGCCTTCTGGACAGCCAGCGCCGTTTTCAGCCCGTCCCCATCCGCCAAAACCTCAGCGATGAAGAAGTCGCCCGTTTCTCCGTGGAGCGACAACGCTTTCCAGGCGTGGATATCCGGGCCCGGCTGGCCCGGCATTATCCCTACGGGGAGAAGATGTCCCATATCGTGGGCTATCTGGGTGCCATCAGCCGGCAAGACCTGCAGCGCATCGATCGCAGCCGTTACAGCGGCACCACCCGGATCGGCAAGGCCGGCATCGAATTTTCCTATGAACCGATTCTCCACGGTGGTGCGGGCAGTCGCCGGGTGGAAACCAATGCCCAGGGCCGGGTCATTCGTACCCTGGACGTGCGCGAACCCGCCGTGCCGGGGGATGACCTCTATCTAAGCGTGGACGCGGAACTGCAGCGAGTGGCCTGGAATGCTCTGGAAGGTCACTCCGGCGCCGTGGTGGCACTGGACCCCCGGGACGGGAGCGTGCTGGCCAAGGTCAGTCGTCCCGCCTTCGACCCCAATCGCCTGGTAGCCGGCTTGCAGAGCGAGGCCTTCCGCGACATGCAGAATGACCCGGAACGCCCCCTGTTTAATCGGGCCACCCGGGGTCGCTATCCTCCGGGCTCCACCATCAAGCCTTTCCTGGCCCTGGCCGGCATGGATGCCACGGACGTGGACCCGGATGACACCATCAATTGCACCGGGGAGTTCCATCTGGAAGGCCGGGATCGCCCCTTCCGGGACTGGCTGAGGCGAGGCCACGGCCCCACTGACCTGCACAAGGCGGTGGTGGAGTCCTGCGACATCTACTTCTATAAGCTGGCCATGGAACTGGGGATAAATAATATCCACCGCTATCTGACCCAGTTTGGTCTGGGGGCCCAGGCCAGCATCGACATCCCGGGGGAAAGCGCCGGCGTCATCCCTTCCCGGGAATGGAAACGCCGAACCATGGGGGAAGGCTGGTACCACGGGGAAACGGTCATCGCCGGTATCGGTCAAGGTTACATGCTGTCCACCCCCCTGCAGCTGGCAAAAGCCACCGCCGGCATGGCCAATCATGGCTACCTGCACAATCCACGAATTCTGATGGGCACGCGCAATGCCTTTACCCGGGAATATGAAACCATGTCACCGCCGGAGGCCTATCGATCCGAACTGCTGGCGGCCATTTCCGATACCCGCTGGGAGCGAGCCATCGATGCCATGGTGGATTCGGTCCATGGCGAACGGGGAACGGCCCGATCCATAGGATTCAGCTCCCCTTACTCCATTGCCGGCAAGACCGGAACCGCCCAGGTCTTCGGGTTGGAAGAAGATGAAGAATACGATCACGAGGGGCTTGCCCGTCACCTGAGGGATCACGCCCTGTTCATTGCCTTCGCCCCGGCGGAGAACCCGACCATTGCAATCTCGGTGCTGGTGGAACATGGCGGTGGCGGGGGCTCGGTGGCGGCACCAGTAGCCCAAAAGGTGATGGATTACTACCTGCTGAAACGAAACAACGACGATCAGGCGGGGAACGACGATGCCGATTGACACCCTGCACAATGGGCAGAATCCAAGCTATGGCAGCCTCGCCGTCCTGCGGCTGGATGGCTTGCTGATTGGGGGACTGCTGGCCCTGTGCGGATTCGGCCTGGTAGTACTTTACAGCGCCGGGGGAGAAAGCAGCAGTCTCTTGCTCCGCCAAATGACCCACATGGGCCTGGGCCTGGCCATCATGGTGGTCCTGGCCCAACTGCCCCCCGTTCTATTTCTTCGCTGGGCGCCCTGGCTTTTTCTGCTCGGCCTGGGCTTGCTGGTGGCGGTATTACTGGTCGGGGAGATGGGCAAGGGAGCTCAGCGCTGGCTGGATCTGGGCATTGTCCGTTTCCAGCCAAGCGAGATGATGAAGCTGGTGGTTCCCCTGGCCATCGCGTGGTACCTGCATGAACGGCCCATGCCGCCCCGTTGGTGGCAAGTGCTTTTGGTCCTGGCCTGCATCATGCTGCCGGTTGGCCTGATCGCCCTACAACCCGATCTGGGTACATCCCTGCTGGTGGCCACCGCCGGCTTCTTCGTGCTCTTCCTGGCGGGCCTGCGCTGGCGCTACATGGTTGCCGGACTGCTGATCCTGGCCGCCGCCCTGCCCTTGCTATGGGCCAATCTGCACGAATACCAGCGCCAGCGGATTTTAACCTTCCTTAATCCCGAGTCCGACCCCCTGGGTACCGGTTATCACATCATCCAGTCCAAGATCGCCATCGGTTCCGGCGGGTTCTTCGGCAAGGGCTGGACGGAAGGGACCCAATCCCAGCTCCAATTCCTGCCCGAGCGGTCCACCGACTTCATCTTTGCGGTCATGGGAGAAGAGTTCGGCCTGATGGGGGTTATCATTCTGGTACTCATCTATCTCTTCATCTTCTGGCGAGGCATGGTGCTGGCATTGCGGGCCCAGGACAACTTCGGCCGACTGGTGGGGGGCAGTCTCATGCTCACCTTCTTCGTTTATATCTTTGTCAATACCGGCATGGTCACCGGCCTGATGCCCGTGGTGGGGGTCCCCCTCCCCATGGTCAGTTATGGCGGTACTTCCATGGTGACCCTTATGGCCAGTTTCGGTATTCTCATGAGCATTAACGGCCATCGTCGCTTCATGTCATAGGAGCCCACCCAGGGAATGAAAAGCGTCCTGTTCTCAACATTACTGTTCTGCCTTTCCACATCCATGCCCCTTGCGGCCCAAACCGCTTACCATGAGCGGCAGGACGTACAAGCCTTCGTCAACGAGATGGTGGTAGAACACGGCCTTGACCGGGAATGGCTGCTTTCGGTTCTGGCCGATGTGGAGCAACGCGAATCAGTACTGGAAGCCATTGCCAGCCCGGCCGAGGCCATGCCTTGGTATCGCTACCGTCCCATCTTCATGACCGATGCCCGAATCCAGGGGGGCGTGGATTTCTGGGAGGAACACGAGCATACCCTGCGGCGGGCCGAAGAGACCTTCGGGGTGGACGCCGCCATGATTGTGGCCATCATTGGCATCGAAACCTATTACGGCCGTCACCAGGGTACCCACCCGGTATTGGACTCTCTGGTTACCCTGGGCTTCGACTATCCTCCGCGGGCCGCTTTCTTTCGCAGCGAGCTGGGCCAGCTGTTCCTGCTCGCCGACGAGGAAGACCTGGACATTCATACACTCAAGGGCTCCTACGCCGGCGCCATGGGGGCCGGTCAGTTCATTTCATCCAGCTACCGGACCTACGCCGTGGATTTCAGCAACAGCGGCCAACGGGACCTGTTCAATGACTGGGAAGATGCCATCGGCAGCGTTGCCAACTATTTCTCCGAACACGGCTGGCAACGGGGAGAAGCGGTGGTAGTCCCGGCCATCCTGCCCGATGACCTGGAGATGGAGAAACCGGCCCCGCTGACACGAAAAAAAGCCGGCAGCTTGAGAGAAGCCGGGCTCGTCTTCACTCAGGGCGTGGATAACGACAAGCAGGTCCTGCCGGTTCGCCTGGAGCTGGAGGATGAAAATGCCTGGTGGGTCGGACTCAATAACTTCTGGGTGATCACCCGCTACAACCATAGCCCGCTGTACGCCATGGCCGCCTGGGAACTGAGTCGGGCCATTGAGCAGGAGAAACGTGACCGTGGTTGAACAGCATCCTTCACGAAACATTGTGCTGCTGGGTAGCCTGTTGCTACTGGCTGCCTGCGCCCCACTGGAAGTCCAGGACAGTGGCCCCTCCAGTCCGCCGGAGGGTCTGGACCAAGTTCAGGAGCCCATTCCGAAGGAGGAGCCTCGCAGTCCCTACGGCAACCCGGACCGCTATGAAGTCTTTGGTCAGACCTACCATGTGCTGGATTCCGCCCAGGGCTATTCCGAGGAGGGCATTGCCTCCTGGTACGGCAAGAAATTTCACGGCGAGCGAACCAGCAGCGGCGAGACCTATGACATGTACGCCCTCACCGCGGCCCATACCAGCCTGCCCCTGCCCACTTATGTGCGGGTCACGCATCTGGAAAACGACCGCAGCATCGTGGTGCGGGTCAATGACCGGGGTCCTTTCGCCCACAACCGCATCATCGACCTGTCCTATGCCGCCGCCCACCGCCTGGACATGGCCGATGCGGGAACTGCGCCGGTGCGGGTAGAAGCCCTCACCGGCCAGTCCGGCCAGGCTCAGGTAGGCGACGAACCGGTCCATATCCAGGTGGGCGCCTTCCGGGATGGTGATAATGCCCAGGATCTGAAGCGGCAACTGGAGTCCCGTGACATTACCCCCATCCGGATCCAGCAGGAGGGCAATGGCCGGCGGGCCGTACACCGGGTGCAAGTCGGACCGATTTCCGGGGAACAGAACGTGGAAAATCTGCTCCAACGTCTGCGTGAAGCGGGAATCCACGAAACCCGCCTGATTCGTTCCTGACAATCGCCAGCACAATGAATCCTATTTCCCGCGATTGCCTGCTAAAATAGCAGGCTTCGCTTGTACCAACACCATGGACCCAATCAGGTAGACCCAACGATGACCTTCTCTGCTCGCAACCTGAGATACCTCGCCGCCGCCACTTTCATGCTGGTGAGCGGCTCACTCCTGGCCAGCCCCATTCCTTCCGCCCCCTCGGTGGACGCCAACAGCTATGTGCTGATGGACTTTCACAGCGGTGGGCTCCTGGCGGATATGGAGCCGGATAAATCCGTGGAACCGGCCAGCATTACCAAGGTCATGACCGGCTATGTGGTATTCAGTGCCCTGGAAAGCGGCAGTATCAGCCTGGATGACCAGGTCATTGTCAGCGAGCGGGCCTGGCGCATGCCCGGATCACGGATGTTCGTTGAAGTCGGGCGGGAAGTCACCGTCGAGGACCTGCTCCAGGGCATGATCATTCAGTCCGGCAACGATGCCAGTGTCGCCCTCGCCGAGCACGTGGCCGGCTCCGAGGCCGCCTTCGTGGACATGATGAACCAGTATACCCAGCAGCTTGGCATGGAAAACACCAGCTATGCCAACAGCACCGGGCTGCCGGATGAGAACCAGTACACCACGGCCTACGACACGGCTCTGCTGGCCCGGGCCCTGATAAAGGACTTCCCCGATTACTACGACTGGTACTCAGAGCGGGAATTTACCTACAACGGCATCCGGCAGAACAACCGCAATACCCTGTTGTGGCGGGATGATTCCGTGGACGGCATCAAGACCGGCCATACCCGCTCGGCCGGTTACTGCCTGGTCACCTCGGCACAACGCGACGATGCCCGCCTGGTATCCGTGGTGATGGGCTCCAGCAGCGAGCGCTCCCGGGCCGATGCGAGTCAGACCCTGCTCAACTACGGTTTTCGATTCTTTGAAACCCACAGGCTTTATGCCGCCGGCGAAAGCCTCGCCGAAGAACGGGTCTGGGGTGGCGCTGCGGACTCGGTGCCGCTGGGCCTGGAGGAAGCCCTTTATGTCACCGTCCCACGGGGCCGCTACAACGACCTTGAGCCGATCATGAACATCAGCGGGCGCCTGGATGCCCCAATACGCGAAGGGGATGAGCTGGGCACCGTCCGGGTCAGTCTGGATGGCGAGACCGTCGCGGAACGTCCGGTCTTTGCAAAGAATGACGTGGCTTCCGGCAGCCTGTGGCGCCGCCTGGTGGATCGCGTCAAACTCTTCTTCGAATAAACCCGGACGAGACCATGGCCCAACCATTCCCCATCGCCTGGTTCAACGGCCGATTCCAGCCGCTGGAGGAGATCCGGCTGTCGCCCCTGGATCGGGGATTTCTATTCGCCGACGGCGTCTATGAAGTTATCCCGGTCTATCAGGGGCACCCCTTCCAGCTGGAAGCCCATCTAGACCGGCTGGATTACAGCCTGGACGGGATCCGTCTGCCGAATCCCATGAGCCGGCAGGACTGGCGGGAGATGGTGGAAACCCTTATCCAGGGAAATGGGGGGGGTGACATGACCATCTACTTCCAGGTGACTCGTGGTGCTGACCATCAGCGGGATCACGGTTTCCCCGGCGATGACGTGGAAGCCACCCGCTTCGCCATGGCCAGCCCCCTGCCAGTGCTACCCGAACGGATTCGCCGGGAAGGGGCCCGGGCCTGCCTGGTGGCGGACACGCGCTGGGCCCGTTGTGATATCAAGAGCATTGCCCTGCTGCCCAATGTCCTGGCCAAGCAACAAGCCCGCGAGCAGGGCGCCGATGAAGCCCTTTTTCACCGGGATGGTGAGCTTGTGGAAGGCAGCTCCACCACCCTGTTCCTGGTGGTGGATGGTGTCATCCTCACACCGCCCAAGAGCCACGCCATCCTGCCCGGCATTACCCGGGACGTGATCATCGAACTGGCCAAGGAGGCCGGTTTGTCTGTACGGCAGGAAGCCATTCCGCTAAGCCGTCTGTCGCAGGCCAGCGAAGCCTGGATCTCCAGCTCCAGCCGGGAAATGGTGCCCCTGACCCGAGTGGGAGAGCAGCCCATCGGCCAAGGTGATCCCGGTCCGGTATGGAAACGCCTGCAGGATGCCTTGGTGAAAACCTCCAGACAGAACCGCAGTGAACCGGCATGAGCAAGCAGATCGACGAACACAATACACCGCTGGAATTCCCCTGCGACTTTCCCTTGAAGATCATGGGTCGGGATGAAGCCGGGTTCCGTGAACATGTCATTGAGATCGTCAGCCGTCAGGCCGGCGCGGACTCGGTGGTGGCTATTCGTGACCGGGAAAGCCGCGGTGGCCGTTTCATTTCCCTGACCGTGACCGTGCGGGCCCAAAGCCGGCCTCAGCTGGATGATATCTACCGGGCACTGCACGCCTCCGACCGCGTGCTCATGACCCTCTGATCACATGGCCACTCCTTCTCACCAACTGCCCCTCCCCCCCCCGGAATTCAGCGACCTGGGTCGTCGCGATTTCGACCCGGTCTGGGCGGAAATGAAGACCTGGACGCTGTCTCGGGACGGCAGCGAACCGGACCGGATCTGGCGTGTGGAACATCCGCCGGTCTTCACCCTGGGACTGGCCGGCAAACATGAACATGTCCTGGCCCCGGGTGACATCCCGGTGATTGACATCGACCGTGGCGGACAGGTGACCTATCACGGCCCGGGTCAGCTGATAGTCTATCCACTGATCAATCTACGCCGCCTCAAGTTGGGAATCCGGGCCTTGGTGGAAGCCCTGGAGCATGCCGTGGTCGATACCCTGGCCGACTACGGCATCCCCGCTGCCAACCGACCCGACGCCCCCGGAGTGTATGTGGAAGGCCGCAAGATTGCGGCCCTGGGCTTACGAGTCCGAAACGGCTGCACTTACCATGGTCTGGCCTTCAACGTGAATATGGACCTATCCCCATTCAACCGCATCAATCCCTGCGGCTATGCCGGTATGGAAGTCACCCAGGTTTCCGAGCAGGGCGGTCCGTCGGATCCGGACGTGGTCTGGCAGGATCTTCAACCCCATCTAATCCATCGCCTGGGTTATCCATCCCCGAAGTAAGCAACACCTGATCTCCCACCAGTAGCGACTACCGTTTCTCCTGTACCACGTCTTGCGCTGCGGGCCGAGCCGAACATGCGTCTTTAAACCAGCGATGAGACCATCCCTCAGAAGAAACCGGAGCCATATAGGCTCCGGTTTCTTACGCGCTATGAATCGGTTTCTTCAGCGGGACGCCGGGTCCAGATCCACCCTTCCACCGCCAGATCCTCATCCAGCTGCGGTGGCGCCATGGCCCGACCCTCAATGAAATCCAGGCCGGCCAGGCAGCAATGGGCCGCATCCAGCACATCAGCCTGGGCCAGCATGGCCTGAGCCGCCGTGGAACGGGCGGCAGGCGGTTTCAGCTGTTCGGACCAGCCATTCATGATTTCATCCCGCAAAGCCTGCTGTGCGGCGGGCTTGTAGCGCTTCCACGGCAGGCCATGCACTCTCAGGGTGGCGGCCGGGTAAACCTCGATTACACCGCCTTCCTCACCGGCACCCGGATGCCAGAGCAGGGGCAGACGACGACCACTTTCCTGTCGCAATGCCGCAAGCAAAGAAAGCGCCGCCCGGGCAGTGCGGGCAATGAAATTGGCGCCCACTTCCATGGGGCGACAGCCCGTCTGTGCCTGGATGAAGCGGTCACAACGGCGATGGAAAAGAGCATCGGCGGACGCTGTCATGGCTTCTCCCGCCCGATGGTCGGCCAAGGCCCGTCCCAGGTCCCGCGGCCAGCCCAGGGGAGCATCCAGACAGATCAGGGGCCGCTCAAAGAGGGCCAGCCATTGGCTAAGTCGCGCCACGGGCGACAAGTGAGCCCCATTACAGGCTTCGATCAGCTGCCAACGCTCCTGCCCCGGACACGCCAGGGCCAGACCGGTCTTTTCAGGGGCCGTGGCACAATCCACCCCGATAATGGCATCCCAAGTCATTGGGCCTCCTCGCCACTCATCCCTCTCAGAAGACGATGCTCCAGCTCCGATAGCCGCTCCGGCGTACCCACATCCAGCCAAAGGCCTGCATGATGGACGCCGCCCACCCGGCCGGCACGAGCCGCCTCTCGCAGCCTCGGGGCCAGGGGCCACGCCCCGCCGGGGGCATCGGCAAACAGGCGAGGATCATAGACCCCCACGCCGGAGAAGGTCAGGCGCTGCCCGCCCTGCTCACTGACCCGGCCCGCCCGGAGACCAAAATCACCATCCGGGTTGTGCGAGGGGTTATCCACCAAGAGCAATGTGGCCAGATCGCCGGGCGCCAGGGCAATACCATCTAGGGGGGCATCACAGAACACATCGCCATTGACCACCATGAAGGGCTCGCTGCCCAAAAGCGGCAACGCCCGCTGAATACCGCCCCCGGTTTCCAGTGCTGGCCAGCCCTCTTCAGAATATCGGATGGTCACCCCCAACCGACTGCCATCCCCCAGGGCAGTCCGGATCTGATCCCCCAACCAGCCCAGATTGATCACAATCTCTCGCCAGCCGAAATACGCCAGGCGTTCAATCTGATGCTCGATCAACGGCCGTCCGGCCACACTGAGCAAAGGCTTGGGGCATTGGTCTGTCAGCGGTCGCATCCGCTGTCCGCGACCTGCTGCCAGCACCATGGCCCGCCGGCTCATACCGCTGCTCCCCGGGCTTCACCAGGGGCAAAGTGAAGCAGCGGTGCCAAACATTCGGCCAGCTCCGTGTTCCCCCGGGCCCTTTCATCCGCTGCCGAGGCCCGCAGGTACTGGAAGAAACGGGGCACATCCTTGAGGTAATGGGGTTTTCCATCCCGACGTGCAATCCGGGCAAAGATGCCAATCACCTTGATATGACGATGAGCCGCCATCCAACAACAATCCGATAGAAACGCATCCTCGGATTCAGGCAGTGGCAGGCCCTGGGCCCAGGCCTGGCGATAATAGGCCAGCAAGCCCTCGGTGACCTTGCCCGGCTCAAAACTGTAGAAGGCATCCATGAACAGGCAAACCGGGTCATAGCTAATGGGCCCCTGTACCGCATCCTGAAAATCAATCACCCCTGGCAAAGGCGGAGAGGCCATCAGGTTGCGGGGCATAAAATCCCGGTGCACAAAAACCCGAGCCTGGGCCAAAGCGCGGCGACAAAGGGCCTCGAAGCTTTCGGCGAATCGCTGCTGCTCGGTCTCACATAGGCGCAGACCTAAAACCTCGGCCAAATACCAGTCGGGAAACAGCCGCAATTCCCGCATTAGCAGGTCCTGGTCATAGACGGGCAACCCATCGCTGGCCGTATGCGACTGCATGCGGACCAGGGCGGGGATTGCCGCTGCCATCAATGGGGCGGGGTCGCTGTGGGCAAAGGCTTGCAGATAGGTCTCACGGCCCAGATCCTCCAGCAGTAAAAAACCCTGCCGGCGATCCTGGGCCAGCACCGCCGGAACACGGATCCCGGCAGCCATCAAACGGGCGCCCACGTTCAAAAACGGACCCAGATCTTCCTGGCCAGGCGGGGCATCCATGGCCACCCGGGGGACATCGGCCACGCCCTCGATTCGAAAATAACGTCGAAAGGAGGCATCCACCGAAGCGGGCACCATACGAATATCCGCCTCTGGATACAGGGCAGACAGCCACTCTCGCAGTGCCCTGGCTCGGGCGTCTTCGCTCATGGGAGATATCCTTCCTGCTCATTCCGCAAGGGATACAGATTACACAGACTGGGCTTGGAGGCACAGGGGGCCACGGCGGGGCTTGCAGGGGAAGTCAGCTTATGCGAGTTTACCGCGCGCCCATATCCGGCCATTATGATGGTCATCCTGCCCACCCAGGGAAGTAAACAGCGGTGTCCTTGCAGCAAAGGCTGAAAAAAATCAGTGGCCCCCAAGGGCTGACCACTTCCGGCACCCTGGCCGGAAGTGGTGCACCAACGACGGTAGCACTACTGCTCATGCCGCTGCTGCTGTTGCTGCTGCCCCCCACCGCAATGGCCCAGCTGGAGCCAGAGGAGCCCCAGCCATGGCGGCTATGCCCGGCCTGGCCCCCGGAACGCCCCTCGGAAACCGTGGGACCGCCACCCGATCCGGACACTCCGATTGAAGTACTGGCCGACTACCAGGAATCCATTGTCGACGACTTCTCGCTGTTCCGGGGTGATGTCCATCTGAGTCAGGGCACCCGCCATCTCAAGGCGGACGAAATGCTGTATCGCTCGCGCGACAACCAAGTCAGCCTGTTTGGTGATGTTTCTTTCATGCAGAATGACCTGGCCTTCACGGGGACGGAAGCCAGCTTTGACCTGACCGAGGACCGGGGGGAATTTCAGCAGGCCGGCTTCCGTCTGCTGGATCGCCATGCACGAGGAGAGGCGCAAACCCTGAACCGACCGGACGGGGAAACCACCCTGCTGGAAGACCTGATGTACACCACCTGCCCGGAGGACAATCGGGACTGGGAAATGCATGCCCGGGAACTGCGATTGCATCATGATCAGGGGCGCGGCGTTGCCCGACACATGCGGCTGGATTTCAAGCGCGTGCCCTTTTTCTATACCCCCTGGCTGAGCTTTCCCATCGATGATCGCCGCAAGACCGGCTTTCTATTCCCGGATTTCGGCCGCTCCAGCCGTCACGGCACCGAGTTTGCCCTGCCCTGGTACTGGAACATCGCACCCAATTTCGACACGCTACTGACTCCCCATTACCGCAGCGAACGGGGCACTCAGCTCTACACCGAAACCCGCTATCTGACCCAGCGCAATGAGGGCCAGTTGAACCTGGATTACCATCCGAATGACCGAATATATGGGGACGACCGCTACTACTACAACTACCGCCACGAAACCCAATTTCCCCGCAGTTGGCAACTGAATGCCAATATCCAGCGTGCATCAGACCCAGATTACTTTCTGGATCTGGACAGTGGCCCGGGGGCCCGTTCGCGAACCTATCTACCCCAAACGGTCACATTGAGTCAGAACACCGACTGGTACCGTTTCAGCAGTCGTTTTCGCATGTTCCAGACCATCGACGATGAGATAGAGCAAGCCGACCTGCCCTATCGGGAAATGCCGGATCTGCAGCTGAATTCGGATTTACCCATCGGACAGAGTCCCTTCCATGCGGAGCTGCGCAACCGTTTTACCCGTTTCGAACGGGCCGACGCCATTGAAGCGGACCGCCTGCATCTTCATCCCCGGGTCAGCGCCCGCTTTGGCCCCCCCGGCTGGTTTGTCCAGCCTTCTTTGGGTGCCCAGTACACTCAGCATGATCTGAAGCACGCGGCACTCAATGAGGATGAAGACAGCGTGGTATTCACCCCGGGCGAGTCCCTCAGCCTTAGCCGCAGTACACCCGTATTCAGTCTGGATTCGGGACTGGTAATGGAACGCCCCTTCGCCGGCAGTGACCGCCTGGTCCAGACGCTGGAGCCCCGGCTGTTCTACCTCAACGTCCCGGCGGATGCCGAACAGAACCTGCTGCCGCGGTTCGATACCCGGGAAATGGACTTCACCTTCGCCAGCCTGTTCATGGAGGACCGTTTCGTGGGACCGGACCGGCTGGGAGACGCTAACCAACTGGGGGTAGCCGTAACCTCCCGGATCCTGGACCGGGCCTCGGGGCGCAACCTCTTGAGCGGCAGCCTGGGCCAGATTCGCTACTTTGATGACCGGGAAGTACAGCTTGGCAACGATCAGGTGGTGGACCAGCCACGCTCCGAGCTGGCGGGTGAACTGCAATTATCGCCCACCGAGAGCCTGAGCGCCCGAACCACCGTGCTGTGGGACCCGGAAGATCGACAAACCACCCGCAGCGCGATACAGTTCCAATATCGTCCCGAGCCCCGGCAGGTGGTCAATATCGGCTACAGGAATCGCCGGGACCGTCTTGACCAGGTTGACGTCTCATTCGCCTGGCCCGTGACAGATCGCATCCGCTTCTTTGGCCGCTGGAATCATTCCCTCCAGGATGATGAAACCCTGGACCGTTTCGCTGGTCTGGAATATGAGAGTTGCTGCTGGGCGTTGAGATTCACCTCTCGACGCCATATCTACAATCGGGACGGGGATGTGGACCGTTCCTTCATGATCCAGCTGGAACTCAAGGGAATGGGCGGCGTGGGTCAGACGGTGGACTCCTTCCTGGAGGAAGAAGTCATGGGCTACGGCTATCGCGAATACGACTAAATCAAGAGTTGACCATGAAACATCAGATTATTATCGGCACCGCATTGCTACTGGCCCTGGCGGTAACCTCCCTGGCCGCCAATACCCCACTGGACCGCATCGTGGCCGTGGTGGATGATGAGGTCATCCTGGATTCCGAGCTGCAGGAACGCATTGAGTCCCTGCGCGTGCGCATGGGGGATCAGGGCACCCAATTACCCCCCGAACAGGACTTGCGGCAGCAGATGCTGGAGCAAATGATCAATGAGGAAGTTCAACTGCAGCGGGCCCGGCGAGCAGGCCTTCGGGTCAGTGACGACGAGGTAAACCAGGCCCTGGCACGCATAGCATCCCAGAACGATGTCACCCTGGCCCAGCTGCCGGACATGCTGGCATCGGAAGGCATTGAATACGGCAGCTTTCGCGAAGAAATCCGGCGGGAACTGATCCAGCAGCAGGTACAACAACGAATGCTGTTTCGCGAGGTCACCGTTTCCGAACGGGAAGTTCAGGAATTCCTGGCCGAAGCAGAGGCCCAAGGTGACCTGGACGCCGAATACCAGGTGTTCCATATCATGATCGCCGCGGATTCCGAAGGTGATGCCGAAGAAACCCGGCAGGCCCGGGAAAGGGCCCAGGACATCCGCCGCCAGCTGGATGACGGTGCTGACTTTGCGGAGCTCGCCATCGCCCATTCCGACAGCCGAACAGCGCTGGAGGGTGGCGACATGGGCTGGCGCTCCGGCCCTGAACTGCCCAGCGTGTTCGCCGAACAGGTTGTCGACATGGGAGAAGGTGATATTGCCGGACCCCTCCGCACCTCCAGTGGCTACCACCTTATCAAGCTCAACGAAGCCCGCCGTGGCGATGCCGTCATGGTGCCCGAACGTCGGGCCCGCCATATCCTGCTCTCCCCTTCCGAGGTGCGGCTCCCTGAAGCCGCCCGGCTCAAACTGGTGGAGCTCCGTCAGCGCATTGAAGACGGTGAGGATTTTGCCGATCTGGCCCGGGAATATTCCGAAGATCCCGGCTCCAGCGCTCGAGGCGGAAACCTGGGCTGGCAAAGCCGGGGCTCCTTTGCCCCGACTTTCGAGCAGGCCCTGGACGGCCTGCAACCTGGGGAGATCAGCGAACCGATCGAAACCCGCTTTGGCTGGCATATCGTCGAATTGATGGAAACCCGTGAACAGGACCGCACCCTGGACGCCCGCCGCAATCAGGCCCAGCAAATGATTCGTGCCCGCAAGGCCGAAGAGCGCATGGACACCTGGCTGCAGCAGCTGCGGGACGAAAGCTATATTGAAATCCGGCTGGATGGCTAGGCGCCATCCTGACCCCGGCATCTCATGGCTTCTGACATCCATCAAGCGGCGCCGCTGGTCCTAAGTTGCGGGGAGCCAGCCGGTATCGGACCGGATCTGGTGCTGGAGCTGGGCCGGCAGTCGCGACCTTACCCGCTGGTGATTCTGGGCGATATCGACTGCCTGGCACAGCGGGCCAATGCCTTGGGGCTGGAAATCGCACTGCGCCCCTGGTCCGGTGGAAGCACCGCTGACCGCGCCGGGGAGCTGTCCGTATTGCCCATTCCCACAGCGCAACCGGTCACACCCGGCCGGCTCGATCCCCAAAACGGCCCGCATGTCATGCACCTGCTGGAAGCCGGGGTGGATGGCTGCCTGGATGGCCGCTTTTCGGCACTGGTGACCGCCCCGGTTCACAAGGGCAATATCAACCAGGCCGGCATTCCTTTCTCCGGTCACACGGAATTCCTGGCCGAGCGCTGCAAAGCTGGTCAGCCGGTGATGATGCTGGCCTGTCCCGGCTTGCGCGTAGCCCTGGTCACCACCCATCTACCCCTGAGGGCGGTTGCCGACGCCATTACCCCGGATCGACTCAAACGGGTAATCCGGGTACTGGATGGGGGCCTGAGAAAGGATTTCGGTATTAACCGCCCGCGCATCTTGGTCTGCGGTCTCAATCCCCATGCGGGAGAAGACGGCCATCTGGGCCAAGAAGAAATCGAGGTTATCGAACCGACCCTGGGATCCCTGCGGGAAGAAGGGATCCATCTGGTCGGGCCCCTGCCGGCCGATACCCTGTTCAACCCGGACAAGTTGCTTGAGGCCGATGCGGTATTGGCCATGTATCACGACCAGGGTTTGCCGGTGCTCAAGCACAAAGGCTTTGGACGCGCAGTGAATATCACCCTGGGTCTCCCCATGATTCGGACATCGGTGGACCACGGCACCGCCCTGGACCTGGCCGGCAGCGGCCGGGCCGATTCCGGCAGCTTGCGGGAAGCCGTGGCACTTGCCTGGCAGCTGGCCACCCGTTCAACCGCGGCACAGGCGAGTGCATCATGACTGAACACCGGGCCCGAAAACGTTTCGGGCAGCACTTCCTCCACGATCCGCGGGTCATTCAGCGAATCGTCAGCGATATCAGGCCCAGGCCCGAAGATCGACTGGTGGAAATCGGCCCCGGGCTGGGAGCACTGACCCTGCCCTTGCTCCAGGCCCATGGTGAGCTGGATGCCATCGAAATCGACCGGGATGTAATCGAGCACCTTCGAGAGCGATGCCGACAAGCCGGGACATTGCGTATTCATTCCGTGGACGCCCTGAAATTTCGCCTGAGCGAGATCGGCGAAGGGCCATTCCGGGTGGTAGGTAATCTGCCCTACAACATTTCCACGCCTTTGATGTTCCATCTCTTCGCCCAGAAACATCAGATCGTGGACATGCACTTCATGCTGCAGAAGGAAGTAGTGGATCGCATGGTGGCCGAGCCCGGGGGCGCGGATTACGGTCGCCTGGGCATTATGACCTCCCTTTACTGTCATGCCGAACACCGCTTCGACGTGCCGCCCGGCGCCTTCCAACCCCGGCCCCGGGTGTACTCCAGCATCGTGCGGCTGGTTCCCCGTGAACAACCGCTGTGTGTGCCTGAGGCAGAGACGGCCCTGGCCGATATTGTCCGCCTGGCCTTCTCCAAGCGCCGCAAGACCCTGCGCAACGGGCTCAAGGGCCATGTGAGCCCGGAAACCATGACCTCCGTGGGCGTGGACCCCTCGGCTCGCCCGGAAACCCTGCCGCCCCAGGCCTTCGCCCGACTGGCTGAGGCGGCTTTGTCACACGCTTAGGCCACCACGTATCCAGCGGCCTCGCCATTCCCCTATACTGAGGACCAGCTTCATGATCCGGGGGAAAAAATGAGCCTTTACCAGCATATTCTGGTTGCCACCGACCTCACCGAGGAGAGCGATCAAGTCCTCTCCAGGGCCATGGCCCTGGCAGATACGGCCGGGTCGGCGATTTCCCTGTTGCACGTGGTGGAATATGTGCCCGTGGACCCGGCTGGCGAAGCCCTGCTGCCGCCGCCGGTGGATATGGAAGAAGAACTCTTGGCCAGTGCTCGGGAGAAACTCTCGGAGTTGGTCCAGCGCGCAGGCGCCCACCCCCGGCAATCACTGGTGGAAATCGGCCAGACCAAGGCGGAGATCAAGCGTATCGCGGGGGAGATCGAGGCGGATCTGATCGTGCTGGGCAGCCGGGAACGCCACGGCCTGGCCCTTCTCATGGGCAGCACGGAACGGTCCGTGGTCCACAATGCTCCCTGTGATGTGCTGGCCGTGCGACTTCGGTAGAATGCCCGGCTCTTCTTCAGAGCCTGCACAGGACGTTCATGAGCAACAGCAACATCCACGATATCCGCGTCGAAGTGGACACCCGTTTTCTCCAGGGCCAATCCAACCCCGGCAAGGCCCGCTATGTGTTTGCCTACACTGTCACCATTCACAACCAAGGTGAAGTGGCAGCCAAACTGCTCAAGCGCCACTGGCTGATTACCGATTCCAATGGCAAGGTTCAGGAGGTGCGCGGCGACGGTGTGGTGGGTGAATACCCCTATCTACAGCCAGGCCAGAATTACGAATACACCAGCGGCACTATCCTGGAAACGCCGGTGGGTTCCATGGAAGGTAGTTATCTGATGGAAAGTGATGATGGCGACACCTTTGATGCCATCATCCCCCCCTTCCGCCTGGCCGTGCCGGGCGTGGTCAACTGAAATCCATTAGAGGAACCGTCATGGCAATATTTGCCATTGGTGACATACAGGGCTGTCATTCCGACCTGGCTCGCCTTCTGGACCGGATCAACTTCGACCCGGCCGAAGACCGGGTCTGGTTCGCCGGTGACATTGTCAACCGGGGCCCCGCCTCACTGGAAGCGCTGCGATTTGTGCGCAAACTTGGTAAACAAGCCATTACCGTTCTTGGCAATCACGATATGCACCTGCTGGCCATTGCCCATCAGGATCAACCCAATCTGAAATCCAAGGACACTCTGGCCGAGATTCTGTCGGCACCAGACGCCGGCGAGTTGCTGGACTGGCTGCGTCACCGCCCCTTCCTCCACCACGATCCAGAGCTGGGCTACGCCATGGTCCATGCCGGCCTGCCCCCTCAATGGAACATGCAACAGGCCGAGGCCCAGGCCCGGGAACTGGAACAGGTCATGCAGGGCGAGCATTACCGGGATTTTCTGGCTGTGATGTATGGCAATGAACCGGACTACTGGGATCCGAGCCTCAGTGGCATGGACCGTCATCGTTTCCAGATCAACTGTTTTACCCGGATGCGCTTTGTGGACGCCCATGGACGTCTGGACCTGAAAACCAAATGCGCCCCGGGCGAACAAGCCGACGGCTTGTATCCCTGGTACGCAGCTCCCGGTCGAGCCACGGCTGATCACCATATTCTTTTTGGACACTGGTCCACCGCCGGCCAGGCCAAGGGCCTGAATTACAGCCGCTACAATGTTTACCCTCTGGATACCGGCTGTGTCTGGGGCGGCAAGCTCACCGCCTTCCGCCTGGATGAAGACGGCGGCTGGGCCAGCATTGACTGCAGCGGACAACTGACGCCTGGCGAGGCCTGAGCGGCAATTCGCCCAGAAATTTCATGCATGAGCAAGGGAGCTGGATGATGGATATGAACCTCAAAGGCAAGCATGCCCTGGTCTGTGGCAGCAGCCAGGGGATTGGCCAGGCCGCCGCCATGGCCCTGGCTGAACTGGGGGCCACGGTAACCCTCACAGCCCGCAGCGAAGCCACCCTTAAGAAAGTCCATAAGGCCCTGCCCCGTCCCGCCGATCAAGACCATGGCTGGTTCACTTCCGACTTTGACCGCCCGGAAGCCTTGGAGACTCTGGTCAAGGCCCGGGTTGAAGAAGGCCGGCGTTTTCACATCCTGATCAACAATTCCGGCGGTCCGGGCGGCGGGCCAGCCCATACGGCCATGAAAGATGAATTCAACAATGCCTTCCAGCGCCACCTGATCTGTAACCAGATTCTGGTCCAGGCCCTGCTGCCGGGCATGCGGGAAGATGGCTATGGGCGGATTATCAATATCATCTCCACCTCGGTGAAAGAACCCATTCCCGGATTAGGTGTCTCCAATACTGTACGGGGCGCCGTAGCCAGTTGGGCCAAGACCATTGCCACCGAGCTGGCCCCCGATGGCATCACGGTGAACAACATCCTGCCCGGCTTCACCCAGACCGGACGCCTGAAAAGCCTGTTTGAAGGCAAGGCCGAGAAAACCGGCAAATCCTTCGACGAAGTGGAACAAGGCGCCTTGGCCCAGGTACCCATGGGCCGCTTTGGCCGGCCCGAGGAAACCGCGGCCGCCATCGCCTTTCTGGCCTCCCCGGCCGCCAGCTACATCACCGGTGTGAGCATCCCGGTGGACGGCGGCCGCACCAAGGGCATTTAATACAAAGATCGTAGGAGCGGATTTATCCGCGATCCTGCCTGCTGCGAACCCAAATCGCGGCTAAAGCCGCTCCTACGGCGGGCATCCATCCAAGAGGCGAAACATGGACCAGATCGAGCATTACATTGGCGGTGAGCTGAAAGGCTCGGATAACTGGCTGGATAATGTCGAGCCGGCAAGCGGTCAGCGCTCCGGGCAGATTGCGGACGCTGGCAGTGCTGAACTGGATGCGGCCGTTGCAGCCGCCAAAGCCGCCTTCCCCACTTGGCGCCGCACACCGGGGGCGGAACGGGCCCGCTGGCTGAACCGCCTGGCCGATCTGATCGAGCGGGACCTGGACGCCCTGGCCCGGGCCGAATCCGAAGACACGGGCAAGCCCATCACATTGGCCCGCAGTGTGGACATCCCAAGGGCAGCGGCCAATCTGCGCTTTTTCGCCGGAGCGGCCAGCCAGTTCGCCAGTGAATCCCATCTCATGGAAGACGGGGCCATCAACTGGACCCTGCGCGAACCCCACGGTGTGGTGGCCTGTATCTCGCCCTGGAATCTACCCCTGTATCTTTTTACCTGGAAGATTGCCCCTGCTCTGGCGGCCGGCAACTGCGTCATCGGCAAGCCTTCCGAAGTTACGCCCAAAACGGCCTGGCTGTTCTCCATGCTTTGCATCGAGGCCGGCCTGCCGGCGGGCGTGCTCAACATCCTGCATGGCCGGGGCCCAGGCATCGGTGCGAAGTTGATCGAGCATCCCGCGGTCAAGGCCATCTCATTCACCGGGGGCACCGCCACCGGCCGCGAAATCGCCCGCGTGGCCGCCCCCCAGTTCAAGAAACTCTCCCTGGAGCTGGGCGGTAAGAACCCTACCCTGGTGTTCGACGACTGCGACTGGGAAAAGACCCTGGATGAGACCCTGCGGGCCAGCTTCGCCAACCAGGGCCAGATCTGCCTCTGCGGCTCCCGACTGCTGATCCAAAAAAGCATTTATGACGATTTCCGGGATGTCTTCGTGGAACGGGCAAAGACACTGACCCCGGCCGATCCGTCGGACCCCGAGACCCGTCAGGGCGCAGTGGTCTCAAAAGCCCACTACGACAAGGTGCTTGGCTGCATCGATACCGCCCGTGAGGAAGGGGCCCACATCCTCACCGGCGGCGAGGCGATCAAGGTACCAGGCCGCTGCCAGGACGGCTGGTTCATCCAGCCTACCGTGATCGAAGGGCTGGATGCTCACTGCAAGACCAACCAGCAGGAAATCTTCGGCCCAGTGGTGACGCTGATGCCCTTCGAGGACGAGCAGGAAGCCCTGGCCATCGCCAATGGCGTGGACTACGGCCTGGCTTCCAGCATCTGGACCCAGGACATCCACCGCGCCCACCGACTGGCCCGGAATATCGAATCCGGCCTGGTCTGGATCAACTGCTGGATGCGCCGGGATCTCAGGGTCCCCATGGGCGGCATGAAACAATCCGGCGTCGGCCGGGAAGGCGGCATGGAAGCCATGCGCTTTTTCACCGAGGCCAAGAATGTGACCGTGGCGTTTGATGAATAACAAACAATCCCGCGAGCACCCCCGTAGGGGCGAATTTATTCGCGATTTGAGCCGGAACCCGACAACCGAGCAGACCGAGGTCAATCGCGAATGAATTCGCTCCTACGGCAAGGGGGCGATAAAAACAGGAGCAAGCAATGAGCGACCAAGACAGCATCGTCAACAGCGGCAAGGCACCCAAACCGGTGGGCCTTTACCCCCATGCCCGGCGGGTGGGCAATCTGCTGTTTCTTTCTGGCGTGGGGCCCCGCTCGGCCACCAGCAAGGAAATCCCGGGGGTGACCCTGGACGATGCCGGCAATGTCGTGGATTACGACATCGAGGCCCAGTGCCATTCGGTCTTCCAGAATGTCCGCCACATCCTGGAAGAAGCCGGCTCCAGCTGGGAAAAGCTGGTGGATGTGACGGTCTTTCTGACCAACATCCCCGACGACTTCAAGGCCTACAACAAGGTCTATGCCGAGTATTTCGCCGACAACCAACCGGCCCGGACCACGGTGGAGATCAACCGCCTGCCCACCCCCATTGCCATCGAGCTGAAATGCATTGCTACAATTGAGTAAACAGGCCAACCGTAGGAGCGGATTTATCCGCGATTGGAGCCGGAACCCGACAACCGAGCAGACCGAGGTCAATCGCGAATGAATTCGCTCCTACGGTGCCGCTAATCACATCCGGGGATACCCCCAGGAGGCTGACAATGCCCTTACCCAGCGCCTTCAACTTCCAGAAATGGATTGACGAACACCGGGACGAGCTCAAGCCGCCGGTGGCCAACAAGCGGGTCTTCAAGGATTCCGAATTCATCGTCATGGTGGTGGGCGGGCCAAACACCCGCAAGGACTACCACTACGATGAAGGGGAGGAGTTCTTCTACCAGCTCGAGGGCGAGATGGTGCTGAAGATTCAGGAAGACGGCAAGGTCCGTGACATCCCCATCCGGGAAGGGGAGATTTTTCTGCTGCCGCCCAAGGTTCCCCACTCCCCCCAGCGCTTCGAAAACAGCATCGGTCTGGTGATTGAGCGGGAACGGCGCCCGGATGAGCAGGACGGACTCATGTGGTTCTGCGATAACTGCAACCACAAGCTCTATGAAGAATACTTCCATTTGGAAAACATCGAGACCCAGTTCCCACCGGTGTTCGATCATTTCTTCAAAAGTGAAGAGAACCGCACCTGCGATAACTGCGGCGCCGTGATGCCGGAAAAACCCTGAAGAGCGAAACCGCCGTAGGAGCGGATTTATCCGCGAAGAATCCGAGATTCAGTCGCGAATGAATTCGCTCCTACGCAGAAGAAAGGTAAAGAGCCCGGACAATGACAAAAAGCCTGAAGATCGACATCCACACCCACATCCTTCCTCCGGATTGGCCCAATCTAAAAGAACGCTATGGCTATGGCGGTTTTATCCAGTTGGAGAACTGTGGGCCCGGCTGCAAGCAGATGGTCAAGGATGGGGAGAAGTTCCGGAAGATCGGGGCCAATTGCTGGGACCCGGATGCACGCCTCCATGATTGTGCCGAGCATGAGGTGGATGTTCAGGTGCTTTCCACCGTGCCGGTCATGTTCAGCTACTGGGCCAAACCGGAACACACCCTGGATCTGTCCCGACTGCTCAATGACCACATTGCCGGTGTAGTGGCCGAGCAGCCCAAGCGTTTCATCGGCCTGGGCACGATACCCATGCAGTCACCGGATCTGGCGGTGAAGGAACTGGAACGCTGCATGAAGGAGCTGGGTCTGGCAGGTATCCAGATCGGCTCCCATATCAATGACTGGAACCTCAATGAACCGGCCCTGGATGAAATCTGGGCGGCCTGTGAGGAATTGGGTGCGGCCGTCTTCGTCCATCCCTGGGACATGATGGGTTCGGACACCATGAAGCAATACTGGCTGCCCTGGCTGGTAGGCATGCCGGCGGAAACTACCCGGGCCATTTGCTCCATGATCTTTGGCGGGGTCTTTGAACGCTTTCCCAAGCTGCGGGTAGCGTTTGCCCATGGGGGCGGCTCCTTCCTCCCTTCCATTGGCCGTATCGAGCATGGCTTTAATGTCCGCCCGGATCTCTGCGCCGTGGACAATGAGGTTAATCCCAGGGATTATCTGGAGCGGCTGTACTTCGACTCCCTGGTACATGATCCCAAAGTCCTGCAATTGATGCTGGACATGGTGGGGCCGAAAAAGATCGCCCTGGGCACGGACTATCCCTTCCCCCTGGGTGAGCTGGAACCAGGCAAGCTGATCGATTCCATGGGCTTCCCCCTGGAGACCCGGGATCGCCTGCTGCACGGCACAGCACTGGAATGGCTGAACCTGGACAAGGACCGCTTCTTGTGAGTACCCCCGTTCTCGACTGGCAAGGCGCTCGCTTCGACATGAACCCGGCCCGGGCCGTGAGCCTGGCGATTCCCCTGGATTTCGAAGGCCCGCAGCCCGGTTTCTTTGGCGCCCCCCCGGCCCGTCGAAAGGCCTTGGAATCCGGCGGCTTTACCGGCGACACCCGCGCCGGCGGCACCTGCAATTGCGAAGTGTTGGAGATTACACCTCATTGCAACGGCACCCATAGCGAATGCGTGGGCCATATCACCGAAGACCGGGCCACCGTCGCGCAACAAGTTGGCACGGTGCTCTGCCCCGCACTGCTTGTGAGCATTCACCCCGCGCGCCTGGATAGCAGCGAAGAAACCGGCCCGGCCAAGGCCAAGGGAGGGGACGCGGTCATCACGCGTACCGCCCTGCAAAGCGCCTGGGAGACCCTGACCCCGGCAACACCCCCCCAAGGCCTGGTGATTCGCACCCTGCCCAATGATCCCGGCAAACAAAGCCGTGACTGGATGGATGATCCCGCCCCCGCCTGGCTCAGTCGGGAGGCAGCAAAATGGTTGGTGGACCAGGGCGTCGACCATCTACTCGTGGACATGCCCTCCGTGGACCGAGCCGATGATGACGGTGAGCTGCTTGCCCATCGCATCTTCTGGGGCCTTCCCCCGCTCTCTCGCAAGCTCATGGAATCCACGCGGCCCTACGCCAGCATCACCGAGATGATCTTCGCCCCGGACTCAGTTAGCGATGGGCTATACCTGCTGGATCTCCAGTTTCCGAGCTTCACCACCGATGCCGTCCCCAGCCGTCCCCTTCTGTATCCAACCGCCTAAAGTCCACATTCCTACCAGACTCGTCAGTCCGCCGCTTTACGCTCACTCCCGGACGTGTCGAGCAAGACTCGGAGGCGATCAGCATTCGTCATTTCACCATTCAGTCCCAGCCACGTGGCCCGCTCTCCATCCTTACCGCGCCAGTACAAGCGGTAATTCGCCCCCGCAATGGGCGTCAGAACCCGCTCCCACCACTTGGCCGGGCGAAAGCCCGTGATCGCATTCAGCGGAATATGGCACTCGGTACCCAGTCCTCGGAAATGCAGCTGTTCTTGGTCCGCCTGGATGCGGATGAAAGCCACCCGCATGCTCAGCACCACATGCAGAGCAATAAGGGTCAGGAAAGCATTACCAACCACCCCTGCATTGGCCATAAAGCCCAGGCCCAGGGTGCCGGCCACGGTGGCAACCGCCATGCCTGTCATCACCACCATCATTAGAACCGCCAGCCAACGACTGCTCCGCGGCGAGTAAACCAGAAAGCCGGATTCAGAATCACCGTCCTCAAACGACGGTCTCGGATCAGTGGGGGCGAACATGAAGGAATACCACAGCCCCATCAACAGGCCGAAAAACAGACCATGGAAAACAAACATGCCAGCCAGCAACACAGGGCCCATGGTGGCCAGGGAACCGGACAGCAGGTGGAAGATCAGCATCAGCACCGCAAAGGCCAGCCCCATGATGAGACCGCCACGGCGGAAATCCCGCCAACGGCCCTGGCGCTGAACCCGGGCCAGCTCCTTGGCCGGGCCGAAATCCGCCACCACACGTTTTGCCGCGACCTCCCGGGAAAGGCCCTCCGCCACGGCCTGGTCTCGAGCCTCCAGCAAATTGTCCCGGATTTCGCTCAGGTACAGGCGGCGTACGGAGGCACTACCCAAGCAATATCCGTCCAACTCTTCCAGGTAGGAATCCATAACGGCATCCCCGGTTGCTAGGTCATTGGGGAAGCGGGGACTGGGCAATCGCAACACACTGAACCAATTCATTTTTCATCCTCCCTTGACGGCTCTGACCCAGACCGCAGTACGGTCCGTTCAAGCAGGGCGGCGATCCGTCGCCATTCGACAATACGCCCTGCCAGAAAGGCCTCACCATCGGTCGTCAAACGATAGTACTTGCGTGGACTGCCCCGACTGCCGGGTTCCCGATAGGAATCCAACAGTCCGCGGGCCTCCAGGCGGTGAAGCAGGGGATAAAGCGTGGCCTCCTTGACCAGGCCAGCATCTTCCCCCAATCGCAGCTGCAACTGCTGGCGGATTCCAAAGCCGTAGTCGGGCTCATTACTAAGGACGTCCAGGACCAGGGTGTCCAGCAAGCCCTTGAGAATCTGTCCATCCGATGCGTTTTGTTTTTTCATCATGGAATATACTTTACATTGCAAAGCTTATTATCACAAGGTTAATTATGGGATACCGCCCGTCCGGGCGCGGGAACCGGCAGTCTGGCGCCATCTGTTTGCAAGCCCCTGATACCTCTAAGGTAGTGCATTCTTATTTCTCGCCGAGCTGCCGACGAATCACCATGATAAAAACCATACCCGTCCGCGAGCTGCGCCCCGGGATGTATTTGCAGCAGCTGGGTGAATCCTGGCTCAAGCACCCCTTTTGGCGGAACAGCTTCCTGATCGAAAGCGAGGAGCAAATTCGCCAGATTCGCGAAGCCGGGATTCAGCAAGTCACCATTGACACCAGCCGTGGCCAGGTCGCCGAGGCCGCCAACGACGGCGGCAGTGAACAAACGCCAAGCGAGGCAGCCAAACCAACCGCCAAGAGATCCCGGCAACGCCCTCGCCGCGTTGCCTTTGAGGATGAGCTGGAAGAAGCCCGCCGCCTGCGCCGCCAGTCGGCCAAAGCCGTGAAGACGATGCTGACCCAGGCCCGCATGGGGGAAATGGTCCACACCGAAGACATGATGCCCTACGTGGAGCAAATCTCTGATTCGATCATGCGCCAGCCCTCTGCCATGCTGGGCCTCGTTCGAATCAAGAATTCCGATGAATACACCTATATGCATTCGGTTGCGGTCTGCGCGCTAATGGTTGCCCTGGCCCGACAAATGGGCTTCAAGGAAAGCGAGGTCCAACAGGCGGGCATGGCCGGACTTATGCACGACATGGGCAAAGCCTATGTACCCAACGACATTCTCAACAAGCCCGACCGCTTGACCGAGGAAGAATTCCGCATTATCCAAACCCACCCGGAAAAGGGCTACCAGGCACTTCTGCAAGGCGGAAAGGCATCGGAGATAGTGCTGGACGTAGTACGTCATCACCATGAAAAGATGGATGGCCAGGGCTACCCACGCGGATTGGATAAGAGCTCCATCAGCCTGTTCGCCCGGATGGGTGCAGTATGCGACGTGTATGACGCGGTCACATCGGACCGTCCCTATAAACCGGGCTGGGCCCCGGCCGAAGCCCTAAGCCGGATGGCGCGATGGACGGGAAGTCAGTTTGATGAGCGGGTATTCCAGGCGTTCGTGAAAACCATCGGCATTTATCCGACGGGCTCATTGGTTCGGCTCAGCTCCGGTCGCTTGGCGGTAGTACTGGACCAGGGCACAAAAGACCTGCTAAAACCTCGGGTCAAGGCTTTTTACTCAAGCAATGCCGGCACTCACATCCCCCCCACCGTCATTGATCTGGGACGCCCAGGCGTCAGCGAACGCATTGAAAGCCGGGAAGATCCCAAGCAGTGGGGCTTCGACAAGCTGGAAGCGCTTTGGGCATGAGCTTTAGCTGACACAACGATAAGGCAGGTGTGACCGCTCGCTCCACTCAGCACCCACCACCACCGCCACCACCATCGCCGCCAAAGCCACCACCAGTACCGGGCCCCTGCGTGCTTCGACCCAGCTCCGGGAATATCACCACCAAGCGAATCACGAGATAGAGAGCCGCCAATAGCACATAGGCCGGGAGGTAGGCGCCTTCCAGCATTTCGTCACCGTGGAGATCAACCTTCGGGATGGCGAGCATAATCGTGACCAGGGCAAAGCCGATTTGATTCCCCATCGCCCACCAGGAGGTTATCGCCAAAAACAGCAAGGCTCCCACCAACCAAACCGCTTCAGGCAGCCCCGAAAACAGCCATCCGCTCACGGCCAGGAAAACCAACCATCGAAAGGCGGTAAGGGGCCAGTTATCGACTGCAAAGTCCATGACCATGGAACCTCAATGGCTTCATCGGGGCTGTGATTCCCCCACTTCACGTGGATGCGGGTCGTGTTCGCGGCGCTCTTCCACTTCGGCCGGTGTAATCGCCTCATGGTGTTCCGGCAAGGCTTGCTCGTTATCCCAGGCATGGGCGAGATAATTAAGAAGCTCAGCCAATTGCTCGTCGGAGAGCTGGTCAAAACCCGGCATAAAGCCGTTGTAGCTCACACCCTGGATCACCGTCTCCCCTGCCACGCCATGCACGAGAACGTCGATCAGGTAAGTCCGACCACCGTCACGATCCAGCATTTCGGGGACATGACCAGCAAGTGGTGGAAAATCGCCCTCCCGGCCCTGCCCGTCCCCACCATGACAGGCCATGCAATTGGCTTCGTAGAGGGTATAACCGAGCTCATGCCCTTCCAGGCCTTCCTCCACAGCGTGTTCACCCCGCTCTCCATCCGCAATGAAAAGGGCGTAACCCACAATCCCGGCCACCACACTCACTGCCAGAACCACGATACTGAGCAACGTACTGTTTCCCTTCACTCTATGCCTTGGGTACTGCATGGTCGAAAAAAACCTCTTGCCGTCAATCAAGCCTCATCCAGCCCGGCCTCAGCGTCACTACCCACCTGTTCACCCAGACTGGCGGACTCCGAATAGCCCTGCCGTTTCAAGCTGTTCAAGGCCTGGATGATCTCATTGAGACTGACCACTACGCCCAGGCGGCCCGCCTGCCTATAATGGTCCCGGCTGTCCGAAAAACGCTCACCTTTCTGGTATTGGCGAATATGGGAACACACATCCTTGAGCCGGGTATGCAGCTGGATCAAGGCAGAGACCAGATCGGGGTCCATGTACTCGGAGTACTTCATATTAATGATTTCCCAGAGATCATTGGCCTTATCATTGAACCAGCTATAGGCATTGTCCGTGAACAGGGAGTTCTCCTGTAGCTCAGCCAGCAAATCATCACCTTCCAACGTGGCCATGCGATCGAGAAAACGGCCTCTTTCGCTGCGCGCGCGCTCAACTCGCTCATGGGTGGATGCACCCGCTGCCGGGTCGGGATTGAAATGAAATACACGGGTGGTGACACCATCCCTTAGGCGGTTCACGTTTCGCCGGATCAGATAATCCACATGCGCTCGAACCACCCGCCAGCGCTTGTCCTTGGCTCGAACCAGCAAGGTGTCGATAATAAACAGTGTAAATGCCGCCCCCAGCAACTCGGTAAACAGCCCCAGGGTCAATTCCTCATGCACTTCCTGGATAAACCAGAGCAATGTCATGGTGAAAAAGATGGCAAGATAAACCGCCAGGGGGATTTCAGAACGGCTGAAGAAGGAGAATCGCCCTCTATCGGGTTTACCCTGCTCTGTCTCAATGGACTCATCGCTCATGAGCGACTCCTTAAAAAGGGGACATCAGGTTGGGAATCATTGGGGTCGACCATCCAACTCATAGGGCCCCTGACTGAATGCCAACCCGGTAATACGGCCTTCCTCGTTCCGAAGGAATCGAATCTCAAGATCGATATCCTCCCGGACAAAGCGTTCATCGCCTACATAATCCATCTCCACAGCCGGCTGTTCCTGCTGCGGGGTAGACGCTTGCAAGTAGAGGGTCCCATCCTCCCCGAACAGACGCAAAACCATATCCATAAAGGGGCCATCGTCATCATAAAGGGCGTATTCACCCTCGAAGTCGGACAAGGGCGGCCGATCCTCGGATGCCGTTGGGCGTGGGCTGGGGGTGCGCATCTCGACCTCCGGATCCAGAAGGTGGAGTGCCAGATCGGTCAGCCCGCCCTGCGTGGCAAGCCCGGTATCGGCCAGAACGACTACCCCTACGCCCCGCTCCCGGTCAATGGCCAGTTCTGCTGTCATGCCGGCAGTGCCCCCATTGTGAAAGAGGATGCTGCGATCGTTGAACGGTAACAACAACCATCCCCAGGCCATATCCTGATCACTGGGCGAGGCAAGCTGCTCATGGCTTGTGCGAATGGCCTTTCCGAGAGATCCATCCGGGGCATGGAGATTGGCCTGAGTAAAACGAATCATATCTTCCAGGCTGGCGCGCACCCCGCCCACGCCGGCAAGATTGTCGGAAAATCCCCAGGGAGTGACCGAATTGCCTAACTGATCGTGGCCTTGCACCACCGGGCCATCCAGGCTGGTGGCGGCCATTTCCAATGGTGAAAAAATATGCTCATCCAGCAGCGTCTGGAAACCCTCGCCACTGCGGTGGGTGATGGCCAGGGTCAGCAGCATGGCGCCAAAGTTGGAATACTCGAATGCTTCCCCGGGTGGCCGCGTGAGCTCCGTATCCGCCAACAGGGACAAGAGGGTATCGGCGTCCATATCCGCATAGGGATCATGGGGATCACTCATGAGCATATCGGAGGGCAGGCGGGGCAAACCCGATTCATGGGTCAGCAGGTGGCGGATGCGGATAGGCTCATCATCGTAACGAGGCACCGAGGCCCCGTCCGGCAGCAAATCCTCGACGGGCTCATCAATAGCCAGCGCCCCTTCTTCGGCCAAGGCAGCCACCACAACACCCTGCATGGCCTTGCTCACCGAACCGATTTCAAAGCGGGATTCAAGGTCCAGCGTCCGCCCGGCTTCATCGTCGGCGCAGGCGGTGGCCCATTCCACCGTCTCCGACACCCGCGCCGCCACCAGGCAAGCACCGGAGCGGTCGCCACCAATCCGCTCTTCCAGCACCGACTGCAAGTCCGAATCGGCCTTGCCCGAAACGGGTAGTAACAATGTGCTCATCAACAATACCTTCCATCCCAGACTGGATTTCATTTTCACTCCCCCGATATCAACCCACTCTAACAAGGCCCCAATCTTAGCGCCGTCGTTAAAGCAATGCAGCGCGATGTGACAAAGCCCCGATGCTATCGCACGAAGCAGCCCAAACTTGACATGAAATGGCCCAACGGCTGGCCTTGTTCGAGCTGACGAGCGGGCCACAGCGACACATACGAAAACCGCCCCGATGCCAGAAAGCACCGGAGCGGTTTCAGGACAGTGCCCGCCGCAGCCGGGCAAAGTGAACCGTCCACTTCAGTGTTACCACATGCGGGACAGTACATCCTGTTTTTCGGGATCCCGGCGACGCCAAATGGCCATGGCCGCATGACCGATGATCAGGGAAAACAGGAGATAGCCCGCCCAGCTGTGGAACAGGGTTGCCGGTGCCATCATCCAATCAATTGAATCGCCCTCGAAGCCCGGAAACAGCGGAATACCGAAGGGCTCAAAGGCACGGCCTGAACCATACTGCCGGAGCAGAGCCAGGAAGGGGATGACAATCATGAGCAGGTAAAGGGTGATATGTCCCAGCTTGGCCGGCAAACTTACCGACGGTGGGCGACGGGAGAGATTGGCCAACGCCCAGACACCGCGCAGCAGCACCAACAGGAAGATCAGCAAACCGGTCTCCCGATGCGTGCCCCAGAAAAAACCGTACAGGGCGGACTCGTCATCGAAAAATACTCGAGCCAGCACCGTGAGCAGCTGCCAGAGAATCACCAGCCCCATCCCCCAATGGAGGACACGGCTGACGGTTCCATATCGTTCCGTATTATCCCAAGTCTGCATTGACCGCCTCCTTAGCAAGAGAACACGGATAACAGCATAGTTGATGGGCCCATGATTATCATAATCTTTAACGCAGGGCCGCATCGATGCGACGGCGACTGTCCTCCAGATGAATCCGGGTCATTCGGTCGGCCGCACCCACCTCCAGGGTCTGGTCGATCTTTTCGCCGAGCTGCTGTAGCTGTTCGCGAACCAGTGGCCGGATATCGGACTGGCTGATATGCAGGTCGGCATTGAGGGGCGGATCGTCATTGCTGCTCACCCGCAGGTTGCCGGAGGCCGGCGGCTGCCAGTGCTCGGACTCGGCCTGATGCATCAGATAATGGGCCTGTTCCAGCCAGGCTCGCTGCATATTGCGCCGCCAGGTATCGATTTCCTGATTCTCATAAACCTCCCGCCAGACCATCTCCCGGGCGTCATCCAGCATCTCGGCCGGGTGATACGTCTCATCCCCCAGAAAGGCCTCGTGCTCGATCATTCGGGCCAGACGGGCATGATTCAGCAAACGTTGCACGGCCAGCTCCTGGTAAGCCCGGATCCGTTCCACCGCGCCGGCATGTTCCAGGCGTCTCAGCATGTCCATGTCCAGCGCCCACTCTGGGGTCTGCAGGACGTGCTCGTCGATAAAGGCCATGGCCTTGCGCTGGTAATCGGCATCGATAGGCGTATAGACCGGGCCTTCTTCACCAAAACGCTTGTGGTGGGTCCAGGAACCGCCCACGGCGGCCGCAGCGTGCTCGGCATAGCGATTCCACTGGGTCAGATTCTGCAGGTAATGGGTTTCCAGTTCGTAGTAATCATCACCTTCGCTCAGGACCCAGTCCATCAGTTCCTCGGTGGCGGTACGCAGATTCCGCATGCCGTATTCGGCCGCTTTCACCGGGTCATCGGAAATCCCCTCGGTCATGCGGTAGGGATCCCATTCCACATCCATGCCGAACTGCGGATGGGCGGAACGGAACCAGGGCTTGTCTGCCCGTTCCACGATCCAGCGGTTCAGGGTCTCGAACTCGTCTTGGGCGGTCTCGGCCTCGGGGATGGGGCGATAGCCCCACATAATGGCGAACTTGTCCCAGAGTCCGACGCGACGTTCCGGTGGCACCCCATCGCCGGGCTGGGCCACGTAATTGTAGCGGGTTCGGCCCACTGAGGAGGCCGAGTGCCCCATTTCCTCCACGAAGTCCGGCGAGCGCAGCTTGTCCACGGGATAAACAAAATTCGCCCGCTGGTTATGGGGCAGGCCCATGGCATGGGCCATCTCATGGGAGACCACATACCGCAGAGCCTCGCCCATGTCCTCCTCGGACAGCTCCGTGGTACGAAAGCGCGGGTTGGCCGTGGCCACCTGGGAAACCAGCCACCAGCGCAGCCGTTCTTCCAGGCCGTGATACATATTCATGTGACCACGCAGCACTTCACCGGAACGCGGGTCCACCACATCGCCACCGGCATTGGCCGAGCGCACCGGTGTGGCCACATAGCGGATCACGTTATAGCGGGCATCCAGGAGGCTGAATTCAGGATCCTCTTCCTCTGTGGGGGCCACTTTCACATCCACCGCATTCTTGAAGCCGGCCTTCTCGAAAGCATCCTCCCACTCCATGATTCCGGCCTTGAAATAGGGAATCCATTTCTCCGGGGTGGCCGGGTCGATGTACCAGACAATGGGCTCTTTGGGTTCCACCAGCTCACCCCGCTCAAACGCTTCCCTATCCTTGGGCTCCATGCGGTAGCGGCGCAGGTACTGATGGGGGCGTACGCCCTGGAAGTCCCGGGAGTAGTCCGTCTGAGTCACTGTAATGTAGGTTACCCGCTCGTCGGCCAGACGCGGCATCATGGGCTCTTCGGGCAACAGGATCATGGAATGGTTGATCTCGAAAGAGACCGTCCCGCCCCGTTCATTGGAGGGCGGATTTTCCGCGTCATAGCTGCGCACCGCCCGTATCTCGATATTCTCCGGAAAGGCCCGGGCAAACTCCAACCAGCTCCGATCCCCATCAAAGGCCTGGACGCCGAGATCGGCCCGCCGCTCACGCGGGAAGGAAAAGGCGGGGTGATCGTCGAGATAGAGTTCACTCACATCGACAACCGTGCTGCCATCACGGTCCATTTCCACCGGAAAGCTGGCAATCACCGGAGCGAAATTGGAGTTTTGAACCGCCAGATCCAGTGGCGTGCCCTCATCCGCCGTATTGCTGTAGGACTGGGTCCGCAAATAGACCCGGTCACCCCGCCGCTCCCACTGCACCACCATATTGGCGGTCATGCGGTCGCCGCCCCCACGGGCCGCCAGCCCCTCCTGGGCCTTGGCATAACGGCTCATCACCGCCATGTCGCGCCCCAGCATCTCATCGGGAATTTCGAACAACACCCGCTCATCCAGGGTGTAGACATTGAACAGGCCTTCATCCAACTCAGCCGACTGCAGGTCTTGGGAAGTAAGCCTGTCATCAGAAACACAAGCAGTCAGAATCAATACTAGAAGAAGAGAAAAACAACGAGCGAAAACAGGCATGAAGTCACCTCTGGCAAGGCAGTTGGCATTGTCCTACAGCAGAGCGACTCATCCTGCAGCAAGGAATCGTACAGTGCAATCGAGGACAACCCCTCCGGACACATCATCAGAATACCTGCGCCCTTTTTCCTCCAATATCCAATGACATGCAGAGAAGCCACGGCCTCCCTTTCTAAGGATTTTTAACCCAATAACAATAATGTTATATTGTTTCATGGGAGGGGGCATAAAAAATGGGGACACTAGAGAACGAAGTAATCACTGAATTCCTGCCTTCCTCCTATGGACAGCTCAAGGTCGCCGTCCATCTAAAACTTTCATCTTCAAACAAATCACTTCTAAGGCAAGGAAGCATTTTATGACTTCATTCGATTACACAGGAATAAAGACCTGGCTGTGCGCGCCATTTGCCATTGCCTTCGTACTTGGTTTCACAGCACCCGCATTCGCTACCACCGTACCCAACGAATTCCAGGCAGGGGAGGCCGCCAGCGCTGAAGAGGTGAATGCCAATTTCGAGGCGCTCGCTCAGGCTATCGGGAACCTCCAAAATGAACTGGATGCCGTCACCAGTGAGAACGAGACACTGACAGAGAAGGTTGAGGCCCTGGAGCAAGAGGTCGACCGCCTGGAGAGCTCCGTCAGCACGGTTGGGAACGAAGTAACAGTCCTGTCCGCCAACACAACGGACCAGGAGAACCGCCTCGCAGAGATCGAAAGCAGCGATCTATTCGCCATCGAAAACTTCCTGGTGGACCTGGAAAGCTTTTTGGATATCCATTTCGTGTCGCCAAGCGATACTGCGGTTGAGGGCCCGATCATTCGATTGACTGGCGCCAACTTACAGATCGTCAATCAGAGCCAAGAACAACGCACACCCGACGGTACCGGCAACCTGGTGGTTGGCTTCTCCGAGGCGCGGGAGTTCAACAATGCTCAACCGTTCTGCTCCCACGGAGACTATGACAACCAGGGCGACTGTGAAAACGAGGGTTATACCTGGGCTATTACCCACAACTCTGGCTCACACAACATCATTGGCGGCAACAAGGCTGCCTATTCAAGAACGGGTGGCCTTGTCGTCGGCTTAAACAATTCGGTGCACAGAGCCTATGCCAGCGTCACCGGCGGACAAGAGAACCGGGCCGGCGGCTATACCGCCACCGTCGCCACGGGGCGCCGAAACAAAGCCACCGGTGGTGGGGCCAGCGTCCTGTCCGGCTATTTCAACGAGGCAACCGGCCTTTACGCCACAGTCAACGGTGGTCGGGAAAACGTGGCCAATGGCCCGCATTCCACCGTCACCAGTGGTATGAGAAATCAAGCCAATGAGAGTTACTCCAGCGTTACCGGTGGCCATGAGAATCAAGCCGATGGGAGTCGTTCCACCATCACTGGCGGCCGGGACAATAGAACGACGGCTAGTTACAGCGTCATTAGCGGTGGCGAAGGGTGCGGCATGTATATTCAAGGAACATGGGGTGCAATCGATGACGATGGCGTGGCCTTGGGGGATTGCTAATGAAACCGTCAAGCACAGAAGGCCCGAGAATAAGGCTGCTGGCCCTACTTTTCGTCCTAACACTGTTGCTGGGCGGCTGTTCCAGCGGCAGCGATGGTGGTAGTGACGGCCCGGATTCCGAAGCATCCACGGAATGTAGCTGGAATGAGTCGGACTGGGATGAATGCGACTGGGGCTAGAAACACCGCTTTCCTACTCGTTAGGGGCGGCTTCCGCCGCCCCTTTTTGCGAAGCCTCAGGGCATACAGGTATTCAGTCTTAGGGAACACCATCGATGGCCTGAGCAATCCAGTTTCTGGCCAATTGATTCACTTCTTCCGAATGGCGGCCACGGCTATCCACCGGCGGGCCGATACGGACCGTGATGGTGCCAGCCTGCTTGCGCCAGCCTTTGACCGGCCAGAAACGCCCGGAATCCACTGCGACAGGAACCACCGGGGCATCGGCCGCGCAAGCCAGGCGCGCACCCCCGCCCGCAAACCGACCCAGCTCGCCAACGGGATTACGAACGCCTTCGGGGAAGAGGACAAGAGAGCGGCCCTGAGCCAGATGCGCCTTGCCCTGCTTTTCCACCATCTTCAAGGCACGACGGTTGGCCTTGCGGTCAATACCGATTTCCTCCAGTGCCCGCAGCGCCCAACCATAGAAAGGAATCCGGAACAGGGATCGCTTGATAACCCAGGACAGGCGCTGAGGGAAAATCGTTCGAAAGGCAACGGTTTCCCAGGCGGACTGGTGGTTGGAGAGGATCACGGCCGGTGTTTTCGGGAGATTCTCAAGACCGATGACCCGGTGGCGGATACCCAAAGTCAACCATAGCCAGAATAAAACACAACAACACCAGAGGCGGGCCACATCCTCCCGCAGGCCATATGGCATGAACCACAAGGCCAGCACCAACAGTGCAAAAAAGGGCGTCATCAGCGCCACCCCGATGTGGAACAGCACAAAACGCAGCCCATCGAACATCATTTCTCCCTCGTCATGGAAGCCGAGACCGGGCAAGCGTCAGGCATCGCCCTGAGACTCGCTTAAGTATCGGCCCCATTGTACATCTGGAGGAATGTGGATTTGTGGGCTTTTCCTGCCTCTGAAAGGCGAATAGCCCGAACTATTCGCGACGGATATGATAGAATTCGCGGCTTACTTTTGTCGCCCACCCTATTTCAGCGGGAAGTCCCTCCAGTGTAGACCCTGAAAATCTCACCTTTGTGATCGCCCCAGGTCACGGTTCTGGCCCTCAGCCCCAAGCTCGACCCCCAGGGCCAATCCAGTCCAATCAACCTCATGGGCCGCCCAAGCACTACGCCCGACATACAAACAGGGCGAACGGTCCAACAATTCCATATGCAACGGCCAGCCTCTGGTGTGTCTGCCTCACCAGGCCCCGTGATTTATAACCTCAGAACCCAAGAGATGTTCAATGATCCAGTCCATCAGGCAGAACTGGTTTTCCAATATCCGTGGCGATTTCCTCGCCGGTACCGTCGTTGCCCTGGCCTTGATTCCCGAAGCCATTGCCTTCTCTATCATTGCTGGTGTAGATCCCAAAGTCGGGCTTTATGCCTCATTCTGTATCGCCGCCGTTATTGCTTTCACCGGCGGCCGGTCCGGCATGATTTCAGCAGCCACCGGGGCCATGGCCCTGTTGATGGTGACTCTTGTTCGTGACCACGGCCTGGAATACCTGCTGGCAGCCACGGTCTTAACAGGCCTGATGCAGATTACGGCCGGGTACCTGAAACTGGGCAGTCTGATGCGATTTGTGTCCCGCTCGGTGGTGACTGGATTTGTGAATGCGCTGGCAATCCTGATTTTCATGGCCCAACTGCCAGAGCTAACCAATGTGACCTGGCCTGTTTATGCCCTGACACTGGCTGGCCTCGGCATCATCTACCTCTTCCCCTATATACCGTACATCGGGAAACTTCTGCCCTCACCATTGATCTGCATTGTTGCCATTACCGCCATAGCTATGTACTGGGGCGTGGATATCCGCACCGTCGGTGACATGGGAGACCTGCCGGATACCTTGCCCGTTTTTCTCTGGCCGGATGTTCCCCTGAACCTGGAAACCCTGATGATCATCCTGCCCTATGCCATCATGCTGACAGTAGTGGGCCTGCTGGAGTCCATGATGACCGCAACCATTGTGGATGATCTAACCGATACCAAGAGCGACAAGAACCGGGAATGCAAGGGTCAGGGCGTGGCCAATACGGTCTCCGGTTTCTTCGGTGGCATGGCCGGCTGTGGCATGATTGGTCAGTCCATTATCAATATCAAATCAGGTGGTCGGACCCGGCTGTCCTCTCTATTCGCTGCCGTTATTCTATTGTTACTTGTAGTCTTTCTCAGCGACTGGCTATCCATCATCCCCATGGCCGCTCTGGTGGCGGTGATGATCATGGTCGCCATCGGCACCTTCAGTTGGGGCTCGATCATCCATCTGAAAAAGCACCCCATGTCCAGCAATATTGTCATGGTCACCACCGTGGTTGTGGTGGTCGCCACCCACAATCTGGCCTACGGGGTCTTTGTCGGGGTATTGCTGGCAGCCATGTTCTTTGCCAACAAGGTCGGGCACTATATGCATGTCCGCAGCTCCATGAATGAAGACGGCAGCCAGCGTATCTACAAAGTTGTGGGCCAGGTATTTTTCGCCTCATCAGCCCAATTCACGGAATCCTTCGACTTCAAGGAGGCCGTGGAAAAGGTAGTCATCGACCTCACTTCCGCCCATTTCTGGGACATTACGGCGGTGGAGTCCCTGGACCGAGTCATTATCAAACTGCGTCGTGATGGCGCAGAAGTGGAAGTGGTGGGCATGAACGAAGCAAGCAGAACACTCGTCGATCGCTTTGGGGTGCACGATGATCCCAAGGAAGTGGAAAAACTCATGGGAGGCCACTGATCATGAAACATATCTTTGCCTGTATCGATGGCTCACCGTCATCCGAAGCGGTCTGTGATGCCGGCGCCTGGGTCAGCCAGCGTGTTGGTCGTAAACTGATCTTGCTGCATGTACTGGATAAAAAGGTCTTCCCCACCCGGACGGATTTGAGCGGCAACCTAGGCGTGGACACTCGTGACCATCTTCTTGACGAGCTGGCCGAATTGGATGCCCGACGCAGCAAGTTGGCCCTGGAAGCGGGGAAAAGGCAGTTACAGGTGGCCGTGGCTCGCGTCAAAACAAAGGGCGTGGACTCCCCGGAAACCCTCCAGCGCCATGGTCACTTCGTGGAATCCCTGGCTGAGCTCCAGGAAGATACCCGCCTGCTGGTACTTGGTCGCCAGGGCGAAGCGCATGACAGTGGTGAGGGAATCGGCAGCAATCTGGAAAACGTGATCCGCACCCTGAGTTGCCGGATACTGATCACCCCACCCGATTTCATACCGCCCAAAAAAGTACTGCTGGCCTATGACGCCAGCCCCACCGCCAAGAAGGTACTTTACATCGTCTCTCGCAGCCCACTGTTCAAGGGCATCCCCATCCACTTGCTGATAGTGGGTGAGAGTAGCGAAGAGAAACAGCGCCTGCTGGACGAGGCCAGGGAACAGCTGGAAAAAGAAGGCCACGCCGGTGTGATAACTGCTTTAAAGCCCGGTGAAGTAGAGGAAACCATGCTGGGCTATCTGGCTGATGAAGAGTTGGACATGATCATCATGGGTGCCTATGGCCACTCGCGCATTCGCCAGTTCCTGGTGGGCAGTACGACGACAAATCTCCTGCGCAAGAGTCCAGTACCGATCCTGTTGATGCGGCAATAATTAGGAGAGGCAGCGCATGCCACTGATTACTGAAATGCTCCATCCCGAATTGAGCTGCCTCGATGGTCGCTGCCTCCGGCGGCAGTATAGATGTGGGTGAAGCCCTGGCCCACAACCAGGCAGTGATGGCACGACGGGAAAAAACCATGGGCCTGTCCATCCAGCGGGAGACCTTCATGCTGGGGCAGCTGTCAGAAAAGTTAGGGGGGAATAACCAGTCTGCCGTAGCCTGATTCAGGCTGTGCAGGGAAGGCAGATCAGGCCGATTGGCCGAGCTGCGCCTCGGCGAGCTGAAAGCGAGCCATCTGGGTGGAACTCCCAAGCCCGGGATAGACGGGCCCAATGTCAAAAAAACGCACCTGATAGCCCTGGCGCTCGGCCACACCATACGCCCAGTGCCGAAACTTCGCCCGATCCCATTCAAAATAATGACCGGGGTGGCGTTTCTCGCCGGGAGCCATGCCATGGACGGGGTTGTACTCGGCATTGGGCGTGGTCACCAACACCAGATGCGGTCGCGCATGGCCGAAAACTGCCCCCTCCACGCGGGACAGACGGCCAGGTTCGATGTGCTCGATGGTCTCGAGCATGACCGCGGCGTCAAACCCCTTCAGCCGCCGGTCAGTCTCCTCAAAGGACGCCCGATGAACCCGGACGCGAGCACTCTGGTCCAGCGGATCCAACCCCAAGGTCCGGCGCGCGGCCTGCAACGCCTTTTCATCGATATCGATGCCCACCACCTTTTCAAAGCGGGGCTCTTCCCGCAGCCGCATCAGCAACTCCCCCGTGCCACAGCCCAGGTCCTGGACCGAGCGCACACCGTCGCAGCGCAGTTGGGAGAGGATGGTTTGCAGGCGTTCTTCGTGCAGGGGAGAGGGCATGAGCGTTGAAAATCTACGGCATGAAAAGCGCGGAGAGTAGCATATCCGGGCTCTGAAGGCTCACCAGAGGTCATGCCGGGCGCTGGATCCGAGTCTGGCGTAATCACTATTGCATCCCGTTCCCGGACAAATGGGCCGCAAAGCCCTCCCGTGCTTCACGCGTGATCTCGGCCAGGTCAGATGACGCTGTTCTTAGCGCGCTAATATATGAACTTCACCCCTAAGCTCAGAGCAGATAGATCATAGCCGCTCTCATCTAAATACTGTGTGTACTCAATATTCAAACCAAATTGGTCTGATGAATAAATATCCACACCGAAGCCGTAGGAAAACCCGCTGTCAGTATCAGAATCCGAAAAGCCATTGGTCGAAAATGTCGCTTTGGCGTCTGTGAAACCGAATAAGCCATAAATGGATGCGGATTGTCCTAACGGAAAATGCCCGACAGCATAGACACCAAACAGGCGATCAAGCTCCATATCAACGTCCACGGCAAGGCCAAAATCATCAATACGAACCGTGTCATCAGAAAGTCCTAAGCCGAGCCGCCCTTCAATAGCAACCTGATTTGCAAAAAAGTGCCCGAGACGTCCTGTAAGCAACGTAGGATTAGCATCGTTCGAGACACCATCCTCATCGTAAGCCAGCTGGGAAAAGTGCACTCCTCCATACGACGTCCCATGGTCTATGGAGCTACCCATAGCAATAGATGGCGAAGCAATAGCTAGCGAAACCAACAGCGCAAAACATACTATCCGAGAAGAGACAACATTCTTCATTTCACCCCCCCATTGGTGGTTGAATTCACTTGGCACTTCAACGTTTAGTTTAAGTTGCAAGAATAATAATGCAACACAAACTATCGAATAATAAAGCGTAGATCATTAACCTTCAGTCACCCTGGCTGGGAATCTGAGCGTGCGATCATAGGCTTCCATTGACTCCATAGTAGAGAAGTCGAACTGATATTCGTAGCCGATAATTCCGTGCCCGGTGGGTTAGTAGAACTAATCGACATAGACATTATTGTCCTTCATTCGGCCTTCGAGTGCTCTGGCACTGGATTCGAAAGAGCTGTCATTGCCATCCGTGATGAAAACCGGAGGTTAGTCGGGTGTCATATTCTGCTTAGCGGGAGCGAGTTCATAATTGATCGAGACAATGGTATAGCCATGGGCGGCCTGGGAGGCTTCAGGGCATTGCAATACGTGCACCGGAAATCTATAATCGTTATTCGACGATAATCGAAATGGAGTATTCCCGTAATGCCCGAGACCTGTTGCCATCCAGCCAATCTGGATCTGACCCCCGAGGCCCGCGACGAGCAACTCGCCGCCATGGCCCGTGCGCTGGGCAATCCGGCCCGGGTGCGCCTGTTGCGGTATATCGCGAGCCAGGACGAATGCATCAGCGGGGAACTGGTGGATTACATCGGCCTGGCCCAGTCCACCGTCTCCGAGCATTTGCGCATCCTCAAGGAAGCCGGGCTTGTAGTGGCCGAGCCCCGCCCGCCCCGGACCTGCTTCAAGGCCAACCGGGACGCCCTGGATCGCTTCCGGGATTTGCTGAACGCCCTGTAAGGCATTTTTTTAACACATTTATCGTTTTTCGACGAAAAACGAAAGGTAGACCATGAGCCAGCCTGAGCAGACAGCCAGCCAACCCACCCGAAAACGGCTCGGCCTGCTGGATCGTTTTCTGACCCTGTGGATTTTTCTCGCCATGGGCGTTGGCGTTGTCCTGAGCACGATCTTCCCGGGGCTGCCGGACGGCCTGGAATCCATGAACATTGGCGAGACCAACATCCCCATCGCCATTGGCCTTATCCTGATGATGTATCCACCCCTGGCCCGGGTCCGCTACCACGAACTGCCCCAGGTGTTTCGGGACTGGCGGGTGCTGAGCCTGTCGCTGGTGCAAAACTGGTTGATTGGCCCGGTGCTGATGTTTGCCCTGGCGGTCATCTTCCTGCGAGATCACCCCGAGTACATGACCGGCCTGATTCTCATCGGCCTGGCTCGCTGCATTGCCATGGTCATCGTCTGGAATCAGCTTGCCGGTGGCAACAATCAATATGTCGCGGGCCTGGTGGCTTTCAACAGCCTCTTTCAGCTGGCCTTTTTCAGTGTCTATGCCTGGTTCTTTCTGAGTGTGCTGCCCGGCTGGATCGGGCTCGGCGGCCAGGTCATTGATGTGGGCTTCATGACCATTGCCCAGGCCGTGCTCATCTATCTCGGCATTCCCTTCCTGGCGGGTTTTCTGACCCGGCTGTGGCTAACCCGTCGCAAGGGCGAGGACTGGTATGAGAAGCGCTTTATCCCCACCATCAGTCCCCTGACCCTGGTGGCTCTGTTGTTCACTATCATTGCCATGTTCAGCCTCAAGGGTGCCGCCATACTGGAGCTGCCCCTGGATGCGCTTCGTATTGCCGTGCCGCTGGCTATCTACTTTGTAACCATGTTTGTGGTGAGCTTTTTCATGGGCCGGCTCATCCAGGCCGATTACCCGCGAACCACGGCCGTGGCCTTTACCGCAGCCTCCAACAACTTCGAGCTCGCCATTGCGGTGGCCATCGCCACCTTCGGCCTGGGCTCTGCCGTGGCCTTCGCCACCATCATCGGCCCCTTGGTGGAAGTACCGGTACTCATTGCTCTGGTGAATGTGGCCCTCTGGCTAAAACGCCGTTATTTCAATGGCGCTGACTGGCGCCCCATGGGCCAATCAGCCCAAACGAAGAGGGAGGCTCAAAGCCATGACTGACAGCGCGCACGAAAAAAGCATCCTGTTCCTCTGCGTGGCCAATGCGGCCCGCAGCCAGATGGCCGAAGGCCTGGCCCGAACCCTGCTCCCGGACGATTGGCGCATTGCCTCGGCCGGCTCCGAGCCCGGCACACTGGACCCGCGCGCAGTCACTGTCATGCAGGAAATCGGCATCGACATCAGCGACCAGTATTCCAAGTCCATCGACAGCCTGGATCTCACGAGCTACCACTGGATCATCACCCTCTGCCAAGAGGAAGTGTGCCCCATCGTTTCTGGTCAGTTCGAGCGTAAACACTGGCCGAGCCCCGACCCGGCCAGGCACGAGTCTGACGATCTCGACGGCTTCCGAGAAACCCGAGAGGCGATAAAAACAATGCTGAAAACCCAGTTCAGGGAACATCTCGAAGGGACTTGAGTAAAACGTTACTCAGATTGATCGAAATCAAGCGTTGGGCGCGTGGAAGATTTATGATGAACCCTGGGGTGAATGGAGGGGCGCTTGCACAGCCAGGAGGCGCCCGCCTCCCAGATGATGCCCACAAGATCGCCAAGGGCAATTTCCGGTCTGTACACGGGCTAACAGGCTATGGCGCAGGATTCGAGTCATCACCAGGCCAACTGCCAACGCTGGCATACGCTATCCGCGGAGGAAGTGCGTGAGGCCCAGGGTGTAGGACGGGAGGGGCTGAGCAGCGATGAAGCCCAAGCGCGGCTAGAGGAACACGGCCGGAACGAGCTCAAGCGCCCGGAGGGCAGCAGCACCCTGAAACGCTTTCTGCGCCATTTCCACAACATCCTGATCTACATTCTCATTGCCGCCGCGATCGGCACCGCCCTGCTGGGCCATTGGGTAGACACCGCCGTAATTGCGACAGTGGTATTGATCAATACCCTGATTGGCTTTGTCCAGGAGGGCAAAGCGGAAAAGGCGCTGGATGCCATTCGTAAGCTGCTCTCACCCGTAGCGTTGGTGGTGCGGGATGGCAAGCGCCGCGAGATCCCCGCCGACGAGATCGTCCCCGGTGATCTGGTTCATCTGCAAGCCGGTGACAAGATCCCGGCGGACCTGCGCCTGGTGGACACCAAGAACCTGCGCATCGAAGAAGCCGCCCTGACCGGGGAATCGGTACCGGTGGAGAAGGACCTGGCCCCGGTGACAGACGATGCCCCGCTGGGTGACCGGGCCTGCATAGCCTACTCCGGCACGCTGGTCACCTTTGGCCGCGGCGTGGGCGTGGTGGTGGCCACCGGTGACGGCACGGAGATTGGCCGCATTTCCAGCATGCTGGGCGAGGTGGAGAGCCTCCAGACCCCGCTGGTGCGCCAGGTGGAACAGTTTGGCCGCTGGCTCGCCGCCATTATTATTGCCATCTCCGTGGCCACCTTCGCCTTTGGCTACTGGGTGCGCAGCTACCCCCTGGACGAAATGTTCCTGGCTGCCGCCAGCCTGGCGGTATCCACCATCCCCGAAGGCCTGCCCGCCATCATGACCATCGCCCTGGCCATTGGCGTGCAGAAGATGGCTAGGCGCAATGCCATCATTCGCAAGCTGCCCGCCGTGGAGACCCTGGGTTCGGTATCCGCGATTTGCTCCGACAAGACCGGTACCCTCACCCGCAATGAAATGACCGTGCAGGTGCTCGCCTTTGCCGACCGGCAGGTGGAAGTGGACGGCGTGGGTTATGCCCCCCATGGAGAATTCTCCGCCGAAGGCCGTGACATCAACCCGGAGGATGAGCCGTCGCTCTGGGAGACCTTGCAGGCCGGCCTGCTCTGCAATGATGCGCAGCTCTACCAGCAAAATGGCGACTGGGTCATGGAAGGCGACCCCACCGAAGGGGCCCTGCTCACTGTGGCCTGCAAGGCAGGCTTCGACCCACAGCAGCATCATGAACACCATCCCCGCATCGATGGCCTGCCCTTCGATTCCGATACCAAGTACATGGCCACCCTGCACCACGATCATCGTGGCCATGAAGTGATCTACCTCAAGGGCGCCCCGGAACGCCTGCTGTCCTTATGTGACCGACAGATGGGACGACAGGGGCCCGAGCCACTGGATACCACCCATTGGGACAGGATCATGGATGCCATTGCCGGCCGCGGACAGCGACTACTGGCAATCGCCGCCCGTGATGCCGACTCCGGGCAAAGCACCCTGGACTATGAGCATGTGGAACAAGGGCATTTCACCCTGATGGCTGTAGTCGGCATCATGGACCCGCCCCGGGATGAGGCCATCCGAGCCGTCGAGGAATGCATCACCGCCGGTATCCGCGTAAAAATGATCACCGGCGACCATCTCATCACCGCCAGCGCCGTGGGCGAGATGCTCGGTATTCATCGTCAGGGCCAATATCAGGAAGGCGATCAGGATGGAGGCCAGGAGGAGTGTCGGGCCATCAGCGGGCAGCAGCTGGATGACATGGACGATCAGGCCCTGCGGGTGGTGGTGGCAAACACGGACGTCTTCGCCCGCACCACCCCGGAACACAAGCTGCGCCTGGTCGAGGCCCTGCAGGCGGGTGGACGCATCGTGGCCATGACCGGCGATGGCGTGAACGATGCCCCCGCTCTCAAGCGTTCGGATGTGGGCGTGGCCATGGGCCGCAAGGGCACCGAGGCCGCCAAGGAAGCCTCCGAGATGGTGCTGGCCGATGACAACTTCGCCTCCATCGCCCACGCCGTGGAGGAAGGCCGCACGGTCTACGACAATATCCGCAAGGCCATCCTGCACATGCTGCCCTGTAATGCCGGGCAGTCACTGACCATCATGATGGCCATCCTCATGGGCCTGGCCCTGCCCCTGACCCCGGTCCAGGTACTGTGGGTGAACATGGTCACCTCCGTGACCCTGGCCATGTCCCTGGCCTTCCAACCCAGCGAACCCGGCGTCATGTCCCGACCACCCCGCGAAGCAGATGCCCCCCTGTTGAGCGGCTTTCTGCTCTGGCGCATTCCCTTCGTGGCCATCTTGCTCTGGATCGGCACCTTCGGTCACTTCGTCTACATGGAGCAGCTGACCGATGCCTCCGAGGAATTGGCCCGCACCGTCGCCATCAACACCCTGGTGGCCGGCCAGGCCTTCTACCTTCTGAACCTTCGGCTAATCTTCCAGCCGGTACTCACGGGCTGGGAACTCTTCCGCTCCAAGGCCATATGGTCTGCCCTGGGCATTCTGGTGATCCTGCAACTGAGCTTCACCTACCTCCCCTTCATGAATACCCTCTTCGGCCTGGAACCCATCGGCCTGTCCGACTGGACCCGCATAATGGCCTTCGGCCTGGCAGTATTCATCATCGTGGAACTGGAGAAGTGGGTATTGCGGAGGACTTCCTGGGTGGAGACTGGAGATGGCGAGACCAACCCGCCTTCAAATCAACCAAGGCGCGCCTGATCAAGCGATTACCGTTCAGGCGCGTTCATCACTAATATACCTTGTCATAAAAACACTATTTGGATCCTTAGCATAGCTGCCAAACGGCCCGCATGGTTTGAACCCGAAGGCTGAGTATAGCTTCCTTGCGGGTTCGAAGAACCCCATTGAACCAGTCTCAAGACTAAGTTGACTGTATCCACGTCTTTTAGCTTCAAGGATAATGTGGCTTAGCATTTTGGATGCCATACCTTTTCGCAAATAGGGCCGTGCGGTTTTCATCGACTTAATTTCTGCATGCTCCTCCGACAGATGCTTCAACGCCCCAACACCCACGAGCTCTTTACCGTCCCACATAGACCAAAACATGATGTCACGTCCACGCAGCCCATCCAGATCAAGCGCATGCCGACTCTCAGGTGGAGCAGTTGGCGCCATTGACTCAAGATGCTCGCGTATCAACGCGACGACTTGTGGACTATCCAAGTTATCAAGTCTTATTTCCACAGCTGCCTCCTGACGTCTGCATTATAACCCACGCGACGAAGTGGCATCGACTTGAATAAATCGTCAGACTTGTTGCTATGGGGTCGGAAGTGCATCAATGGATTGCAGGATCGCACGAGTTATCTGTTCTCGCTTGGCAAGGTCGCCAGTTCGATTGGGAGTATCGATGTTGAGTGCGAAGAAGACCGGCCCGGACGGCCACTCAACCCAGCCAACCCACCAGCCCATCTGGCCGTCCCAACCGGTCTTTGCACGTAGAATCCAGTCTGTTCCAGCTTCAACAATCATAACGTCCTTCACTAGGCGTTGATGCTCGGATTGGAAGGGAAGATCATTTTTGTAAAGCCACTTCAGGAATGAGACTTGCTCTTGGGCAGAGATACCGAGATTACCATAGATCCAGTAATCGCCTTCGTCAGTTGATGGGTCGGCGTTACCATAGTCGATCCTTCTTAGGTAGCGCCCCGCCCTCTCCTCACCAATATCTTTGGCGAACTGCTGAAACACCCAGACTGCCGAGCTCCGCATGGCCGAACGAAGATTCTGGTCATGATTGTGACCAGCAAAGCTTCGTTCAACTCCGTCCCACTCAAACACCTGAAACTCATCGCGAACAGCACCGGCATCCAGCGCGAACAGCGTATGCGGGATCTTGAATGTGGAGGCAGGGGAAAAGCGTTTGCTTGCTCGTTCCTGTCCATAGACCCACATAGCGCGGCTCTTTTCACGTTCGTCAGCCACCACGATCGTGCCTTTAGCATCAAACTCGTCGAAGAACCCGGCCCAATCAGAACGCTCCTGATCAGCACCGTAGATCGGGAAGGCGACAGCTAATAATAAAAACGAAAGGGATTGGACTCGCATTGTTTCTCCAAAGGTCTAACGCCCGCCATAAGCGGCCGAGTGAAACAAGGTCCGGCGCACGGAGTGCGCGAACTTGGTGGCTTGGTTAAGCCTCATCACGGAAAACTTTGCGCATGAGTGCGTTTGGAACGACTACTCCCCGCAACTCGGGCGCCCGTTGTTCAATTATGCAGAACCCGAATTTTTCAAAGAAAGGCTGAGCCGTCCGACTGACATCGGATGTCAGTTCTGTCAAACCAAGCGAGACTGCCTCACTGTGAAGAGTCGACATCAATAACCTTCCAATTCCCTGGCCTGGGTGATATCCAGAGACGAAAAAGTGGTCAATATAGCCAGAAGGCTGCAGATCAGCATAACCAACAATCTTTCCGTTAATCTCTGCGACAAATGGCTTAATATCACGAATCTTCCGTGCCCAAAGCTCCTGATCCAAGCGTACCGGCGCCCAAGCATTAATTTGCTCCGGTGTGTAGTCGCGACTTGCAACACGATGAATCGCCGAGTGAAAGACTCCGAAAAGCTCGCGCTCTTCACCAATACGAAAGCGACGGATATGCACAATTGCTCCTGTGAGGCTTACGCCGGATTAGGCATTATTGCACGAACTCGTCAGGCAGCTTGCAGGCAGCACAGACCCACAAGGCTTACAGCTCTCGCCTTCTGAATCCAAAGGTCCTGCAGTGATGCCCTGCCGAAAATTCCGGCAAACCCACTCCATAAATCGTTCCGGCAAGCCTGCCTGATGGTTTACCCTAGCACCTCGACCTCCGATCATAGCTAGAAACTCCTCAGGCACGTCTGAGCGAGCTTTTCCCAAATACCAGAACTCTTTACCAGCAAACACATACGGGACTCGGGTGTCTTTATCCAGCATTCCTTGATGAAATGGGTTGGGAATCTGAAACCATGAACCTTTCTCATCTTGCCAGTATAAGTTATCGCCGCATCGCTCTTTCCACCCACCAGTCATTAACGGCTTCTTATATTGAAATATAGGGTCGTAGAAATATTCGTTCATGTGGATTCGCTCATCCACCTTCATCGCATAGATGAATTGGTAGCCTTCACTTTTTGGAGAAAATCCAGCTATCCAATCACCCTTTCTGACCGCACTACCTTGGTGGTTCGGGGTACAAACCGCCAAAGTACACCAGCCATCAAATGGATTTGGGGCCAGCCCAGAGTCGACGTTGACGATGTACGTGTAGAGCCTGCTCAAAGGTCCCCCTAAATGCTTAACGCTTCAACTCCGCCGCGCCCTCGCCGAAGGCGAGGACGTCGGATGGAGTTGTTGGTTGGGTGACGATGCAGCCCAGGCCGTCACAAAGCTCATGAACACGAGTAATAAAAAGCCAGGCGCATATAGCCATGCAGCATTTAGCAGGATTGAGAACGGCTCCACCTTGGCGATAACAAGATACGCTGTCGCGTCCCAAGCTAGGATCGCGGCAACAGAAAAAAGACTACAAACGATCAACCGACCACGGGAATTCCCCATGTGGGCGGCCCAGATGGATGGGATTAAAAACGCTAACGCGAAAATGGCGAACGATAGCGCGTACATACGAAGGGACGCTCCACTCTGCGCGAGAAAAATGAGCGAGAGCCCTATGTATGCAATGACTGGAATGGCGGCTTTACGCATTTACTGACACACAACGCAAAGCTGAGCGGCGGGCTTGGAGCGCAGCGCAAAGCCCGTCCGGCGGAGGCCCGACTAGGGCCGGAGCGTACTCAAGCGCCTGGTTATGGGGATTAACCACCACAAGATAACCTACGACGCTCCGCATATTCCTCAGTCACCCCATTTCAATAAGCAGTAATATGAAAGATATCCATGCAATTATGACGAAAAACTGCGCGCCATTCCGCCATACATTGGGCCCTTGATATCTTTTCGTGCTTCGCCACAGTACAATCAATGAATAAACCGTATAGCCTCCGGATATTAAGACGAACCCACCAACCAAACCAGAGAGTTCAGCTATCGCAGCTCCCACAAACAATGCGACAAACCCACCAACCCAATATACGATCCAGAAAGCAATCGGCAATGGAACATCACCCTGCCAAAGTCGCGCGAAAACGTTCTCATCCGGATCAGTTCCGTAACCAGGGCGCGCAGCTATAAATTCTGCAGCATCTGACTTTTCTCTTTCAGACTGATAAACATCGTAATCGATACCCCTATCAGCCAATTCCTTATGCGCGAGCTCTTTAGCCTCAGGAGTTAATCCTCCCCCTGCGACAAGGTCAACTAAGTCGTCTGTGCCCGACTCTCGATAGCGACTTTCTAGCTCCTCTTTATTGGGCTTATCCATTCAAGACTCCCTAACTAACTTTATTCCTCGGGACTGATTGGGAGCCCTCTACCCTTCGAGCCTAAAAGATAGAGCCACCAAATATTTAGAGCAATCAACCCGATAGGAATAGTCCCGGCAACAGCATGGCCATTGACAAACAGAATAAATGACGCACCAATCAACGCGGTGTTATTGCAGTATCGTGACTGCTTCATAACTCCACCATTCCGGCAAAAACGAGCAAGCAAAAAAACTATATAGGTCAGCCCCTTAGGTCCTAAGCGGTCAATATCTCGCGTATTCGCTTGCCTTCCACATTCTGTGAATTCAATCATACTCCCCGGCCAGGCACGATCATTGCCCAGGCTGGTGAAGGTCGAAATAGTTTGGGAAGTCGAACGCATGGCGGGGCCTGCTCCTTGGCTTTGGTCTCAGCATAGCGCATTGAGGGGATTTTTCGAGGCGGGAACGTAAAAGGCCGGCATCACGGTGGGTGACGCCGGCCGTTTTTTTGGCTTTAGGCGGGCTTATCCGGCCTTTCGCAGCTCTTCCTTGTCGTCGAGCTGGGCGAAGGCCTGCTGCAGGTCGGCGATGATGTCTGCGGGGGTTTCCAGGCCGACGGAAAGGCGGACCAGATCATCGCTGATGCCGTGCTCGGCGCGTTCCTCGGGGCTGAGCACGGAGTGGGTCATGCTGGCCGGGTGCTGGATGAGGCTTTCGGCGTCACCCAGGGAGACGGCGCGGCGGATCATGGTGAGGCTGTTCATCAGGGTGCGGCCGGCTTCCACGCCGCCCTTGATGTCGAAGGCCATGATGGCGCTGAAGTCGGCCATCTGCTTTTTGGCCAGGGCGTGCTGGGGGAAGCTTTCCAGACCCGGGTAATAGACCCGCTGCACATGGGGCTGAGCCTCCAGCCATCGGGCGATATCCATGGCGGTTCTGGACTGACGCTCCATGCGCACTTCCAGGGTCTTCAAGCCCCGCATGAGCAGGAAGGCGGTGAAGGGGGACATGACCGCGCCGGTGAAGTCCTTGAGGCCGGTGAGGCGGATGTTGAACATGTCTTCTTCACTGCCCAGCAGGATGCCGGCGACCAGGTCGCCATGGCCGCCCAGGTATTTGGTGGCGGAATGGACCACGAAGTCCGCACCCAGTTCGATGGGGCGGGTGTTGACCGGGGTGGCGTAGGTGTTGTCCACAGCCACGCAGGCGCCGTGCCGCTTGGCGATCTTGGCCACGGCCTCGATGTCCACCAGGTCCATGGTGGGATTGGCCGGGGTTTCGAAATAGACCACTTTGGTCTTGTCGCTGATGGCGGCTTCGAGATTAGCGGGATCGGAGAGATCCACATGGGTTACTTTAATGCCGAACTCAGCCAGGCCGTGGTTGAAGAAGGCGTGGGTGCAGCCGTAGAGGGTGGTGTCGGTGATCAGCTCATCACCGGGGCGCAGGATGCTCCACATCAGGGCGGTGATCGCACCCATGCCGGAGGCAAAACCCAGCGCGGCCTCGGCCCCTTCCAGGGCGGCCATGCGCTTTTCCAGCAGTTCCACGGTGGGATTGGAGATACGGGAGTAGAAGTGCCCCGCCTCCTCACCCGCAAAGCGGGCAGCACCCTGCTCGGCACTGTCAAAGGCGAAGGTGGAGGTGATATGCATGGGCGGGGTCAGCGCGCCCTGCTCCTCGGAGGGCTCGTAGCCGTAATGGATGGCACGGGTGGCGAAACCTGAATGTTTATCGGCAGCCATGACTGTACTCCTGATCTTCCGAATCGTTGGCGAATGTCCAGCCTTGATCCTAGACCGGGAGACGGGGCAGGTGTTTCCAATTTGACCCCCTTGGTCGTAGTATTTTGGCAGATTCTGCTAATATGGGTTCGATATGGACAAGATTGATCGTAAAATCCTTCATGAGCTGCAACTCGACGGCCGCCTGAGCAATCAGGAGCTGGCCCAGCGGGTGAATCTCTCTCCTTCCCCCTGCCTGCGCCGGGTTCGGCGCCTGGAAGAAAAAGGGATCATCCGGGGTTATATGGCGGTGGTGGACCAGCAGGCCTATGGCTACCCCATCACGGTCTTCGTGCGGGTCGCCCTGGCCCGCCATGACACGGACACGGTGCGCGGCTTCGAGGAGCGGGTGAAGGAGATCGAGGAAATCATCGATTGTTTTCTGATGACCGGGCAGCGGGATTACCTGATGCGGGTGGTCACCGGCAGCCTGGAAGACTATGAGCACTTCGTGCGCGAGACCCTGCACACCATCCCGGGCATCGCCTCCATGGACACCAGCTTCGCCTACGGGGTGGTAAAACGCTCCCCCGTCCTGCCCTCCGGATAAGCAAAGAGCGGCCGATGTGGCCGCTCTTTGCCAACAGGTCGCACAAAAAACTCAGAGCGAGTCGATATAGCTGACCATGCGCTCCCGCATTTCCTCGTCCGGCAACTTGCCCAAGGCCGCGCCCATATTGTCTGCCATATGGCGGGGGCGACTGGTGGCCGGGGTGGCGGCAGTAACAACCGGATTAGACACCACCCACTTAAGGAAAAACTGGCCCCAGGTGTGGGCATCGAACTCGGCCGCCCAGCCCGGGACTTCCTTGCCATCCACCTTTTCCCAAAGACGGGTACGACCAAAGGGTGCATAGACTAAGACGCCAATGCCCTTGTCTCGGGCCATGGGGAAGATGCGTTCTTCCATGGTGTGATTGTCGATGGCGTAATCCACCCCGATGAAGTCCAGCTCATACTTCTCCATGACGTCTTCGAGCAGCTCGTACTGGCGGGGGAAGGTGGTGGTCACGCCGAGATAGCGAATACGCCCTTCTTCCTTCTGTTCCTTGAGAATCGGTACCTGGGTGTCCACATCGCCCAGGTTGTGGACCTGGATGAGATCAATGGGGTCTTTCTGCACATAGTCAAAGGAGCGTTCCAATTGCTGCTTGGCCTCTTCCCGATCCGCACTACCGCCGCCCCGGGGGGCGACATTCAGCTTGGTGGCCCAGAAGATCTTGTCCTTGACACCCAGTTCATTGACCAGACGCCCGGCCACTTCTTCAGAGGCGCCATAACCTGGCGCAGTGTCGAAGACACTGTTCTCATGTTCGGCCAGGCGAGAGAAGACTTCCTTCAAGCGCTCGTACTCGCCCTCTTCCGCCACGCTACGGAAGGTGGCAGAACTACCCAGGCCCACCACCGGCACTTTTTCATCCGTGCCGGGGATGGTGCGTGTGATCAATGGAAGATCCTTGTCATCGGCCCACATAATGCTGGGCTTGAGGGCCAGGGCCACACCGGCGGCCAGGGACAGCTTCAGGTATTCACGTCGTGTCATCATGTCATTCTCCTCATGCGGTACATCAAGAAAATAAAACCTCAAGAACGGGGCGGGTCAACAGCAGCCTGGGCCGAGTGCCCCTTGGCGGCAGAAGCATCACGGATCGGTGCCCGGGCCAACCTCTGCTGCGTGCGACCCAACCACAGGGCCAACCCCGCCCAGACCACAGCCAACGGGACAGCCACCGCTGCCACACCCGCCAAGCCCATGCCAAGACGCCCCAACAGACCCTCGGTCTGGGCCCCCACCACATCCCCACCACGATAGACGAAGGTGTCGATGAAGGCCTTGGATTTATACTTATCTTCACGGCTGGTCACCGTATAGAGCGTTTCCCGAGCCGGGCGCTGAATGGCCCTTTGCACGGACTTGAACACGGCCTCGAAGACGATCAAGGCCGCCAGGGAACCCACCGCCGCCAGCCCGATGAATCCGAGAGCTGCGGTCAGGGGCAACAGTGCCAGAGTGATATGCACCCCGAAACGACGCATGAGATGACCGGCAATAAAGGCCTGCATGACGAGCGTGGCAACCTGGGTAATCAGGTCGATCCGGGCAAAGATGGTGGTGCGATAATCCAGGTCGTCGCCAAGCTCCGCCACCATCTGCAATCGGGTGAAATAGAGGAAGGTGGCCATGATGGCCAGAATCACCGCGTAGGCCGCAATCCCCATCAAGTAGCGGGATCGAAAAACCGCCTTGAATCCCTCCCAGGCACTGCCCCCAATGATGGCGTGTTCATCCACCGCGGGCGGTGCATCCGGGTCGTCGGCGTCCTCCGGCCTCGGTTTCTCAGGCTGCTGCCAGGCCAGCAACCAGGCAATCCCCACAGCCAGGCCGAGAAAAACAGTCGAGACCAACAACAGCGCCGGCGTGCCCAAGGGGTCAGCCAGGATGGAGGCAAGCCAGGGACCGAAGATGGCCCCGCAGGTTCCCCCCACCGCGATCATGCCGAACAGGCGCTTGCCCTGCCCCAGGGAAAAACGATCCGCCATCAGTGCCCAAAACACCATGGTTACAAAGAGATTGAAGACACTGAACCAGACATAAAAGATTTGGCCTGTGACCACCCCGATGGCGTCCGGTGTCACCACCATCAGAAAGTAAAAACCCACCAGGCTCATGGCGAAAAAGGCATAGGTGGCGGTAATGAAGTAAAGCCGTGGCAAACGGCTGACCAAGAGGCCGAAGAAGGGATTCACCAACAGGGTGATGAAAGCGGTGCCCACGAACAACCAGCGGACCGACTCCACCCCGCCCTGCAGGCCCAAAGCTTCACGGGCCGGGCGCAACAGCATCAATGCCGTCAGGACACAGAAGAAGAACAAGCCGGCCAGAAAGACCGAGAGGACTTCGCCGCGGCGGATATTAAAAAACCCTTCCAGAAAACCGGGCATGCCACCCCCTTCACCAGAGAAACGTCAGCCATGGGTCAAGCGCAAGCGGCCCGAATTGGCGAATCTGGACAGATTACACCAAGAGGCAGATACCCAAGGTAGACCTTAGCCAAGCGCGAGAAGTTTCCGGGTATTCCGGGCAATCACGGATTCCTCATCCGTAGGCAGCACCAGTATCGGAAGCGTCTCTGGCCGAGACAGGTATTCCGCATTGCCTTGATTGGCTTCCTTATCCAGCTCAAAACCCAGCCATGAAAGCTGTTCAACAATGGCCCGACGTATCTCGGGACAGTGCTCGCCAATACCGGCCGTGAAGACCAGGCCATCAATCCCGCCGAGAGCCGTTACCAGTGAGCCAATCTCCCGGGCGGTGCGATAAGCAAATAAGGCCATGGCCTCCTTGGCTGCCGGAGATGCACTTTGAATCAGATCTCGCATGTCGTGGCTGATACCCGAGACACCGAGCAAACCGGAATGCTTGTAGAGCATTTCCTGGACCTCTTCCGCCGATAGCCCTTGTTGCTGAATCAACCACAGCACCACGCCTGGATCCAGGGCACCACAGCGTTGGCCCATGGGCAGGCCGTCAAGAGCCGTAAAGCCCATGCTGGTGGCCTGACTCTTGCCGTCCCTCATTCCACACAGACTGGCCCCATTTCCCAGGTGCGCCACAACGACCCTGCCAGCGGCCAGCGATGGATATGCCTGACGGAGTTGTCGGCTGATGCCGTCATAGGACAGCCCATGGAAGCCGTAACGCAGCACGCCCTTCTCGGTCCATTCCCTGGGCAAGGCAAACTGCTGGGCAATCCATGGTTGATCCCGATGGAAGGCCGTATCAAAGCAGGCCACCTGGGGCAGTTCGGGTCTGAGTCGCATCAACTGGCGGATGGGGGAGAGGTTGTGCGGTTGATGCAGGGGCGCCAGGTCCGAGAAGGTCTCAAGGGTGTCTAGCACCTTCTCATCGATCCGAACCGGTTCGGCATACTGCTGGCCACCATGCACAACGCGATGGCCCGCCGCCTTCAGAGCTGAATGGCCCACATTATCTTCCAGCCAACCCAGCAGGGCCTTAATCGCGGCCTCATGGTCAGCGTCAGCCAGTGAATGGGATGTTGGCTTATCAGATCCTCGGGCTTTGACTGTCAGCACGGGAGAGGAGCCACCCAGCCCCTCCACCTGACCCCGCCACTCGGCCTCTTCCTCGCGGCTATGGAACACCGCGAACTTGATACTGGAGGAGCCGGCATTCATTATCAGCAAGGCATTATCACTCACCCGCTTTCTCCCGGCGCTTTACTTCCTTGGCTTCCACCAACAATTGGGAAATGGCACAGGCCGCCATGCGCGAGAAGCGATCATCGGCCCGACTGGTCAGGACAATAGGCACCCGGGCACCCAGCACAATCCCGGCCGCTTCCGCCCCGGCCAGGTAATGCAGCTGTTTGCCAAGCATATTCGCCGATTCCACATCCGGGGCCAGCAGGATGTCAGCACGCCCCGCCACCGGTCCGCCGATGCCCTTGGATCGGGCTGCTTCTTCCGAGATGGCATTGTCGAATGCCAATGGCCCGTCCAGCCTGCCGGATTTGATCTGACCCCGCTCCCGCATCTTGCACAGGGCGGCCGCATCCAGTGTCGACTGGAGCTTGGGGTTAACCTCCTCGGTAGCCGAAATGACCGCCAAGCGGGCATCTTCAATCCCCATGGCCGCAGCCAGATCGATGGCATTCTGGGCAATATCGGCCTTCATCATCAGGTCAGGCCGGATATTCAGGGCAGAATCGGTAATCAACAGGGGGCGGGGGTAGCTGGGCACATCCATGACCCAGACATGGCTCATGACGCGTTCGGTTCGCAAGCCACCCTTGCGCGGCACAATCGGCCCCATGAACTCCCGGGTATGCAAGGCGCCTTTCATCAAGCCGCCTACCTCGCCATCGGCGGCCATGGCAACGGCGGTTTCGGCCGCCTCATGACTATGTTCGGTCTCCACCAGCCGCCAGTCCGAGAGATCCAGACCGGCTTTCTCCGCCGTGGCCTCGATTCGATGCCAGGGGCCAACCAGAACCGGCTCGATCAAGCCGCGCTTGCCGGCCTCCAGCGCCCCGGAAAGGCTCTGTTCATCCACTGGATGAACCACTGCCATGGAGAGCGGAGGGAGATGCTTGGCCATGCTCAGCAGCCGTGACAGCTGAACGCGATCCTTGTCGTTGTCAGGTCCTGCCATGATTCATTCCTCCCTGGTAGCTAGTTGGGACTCACTCATGTGTCGGGGAATGCAGCAAGGTATCATCCAGATAAATCACTAGTCCCACCCGTCGATTCTTGGCCCGCCCCGCCACGGTCTCATTGCTCGCGATGGGTTGGGTATCGGCGTAACCGATAGCACGCATTCTCTCCCGTGCCACCCCTTCGGTCTCCAACTGCCGAAGGACCGTGGCGGCCCGGGCTGCCGAGAGCTCCCAATTGGAGGGATAGGCCACCGTTTCAATAGGAACATTGTCGGTGTGGCCTTCAATGGACATGGGATAGTCAGTCTGGCGCAAGGTTTCGGCAATATCCGCCAGCACCTCCCGTCCCTCATCGGTGAGTCCGGCCGCCCCGGAAGGGAAGAGTAGCTGTTCACCGATGTGCAGAGTGACCTGACCGTCTTCTACCACCACATCTACCCCGGCGGTGGGATCATGCATCATCAACTCGGCAATGCCATGCACTGGAGGTGGATCCGAAACCACGGTTTCCGCCGTTGGTTCGGCCTCCACCTCGGCCGTTGTGAAATCCGAGAACGCCAACAACACGACAAAGAAGGTCAACACCAGGGTAATCACATCCAGATAGGTGATCAGCCAGCCTTCCGCCTCCTCGCCCCGCTCGGGCACTTCAATGCCCTGCAGTCCCTTGGGACGCCTTGCCGGCGAGGATGTCTGTGGTTGCGTACCGGCCATAATGACTTACCGCTCGCCCAGGGTGTAGGTGGGTTTCTGGCGTAGCTCGTCGTGGTAATGCGCCATAAAGGAACGCAGGGTTTCACGGATGAAGCTGGGGTTGCGCTTTTGAGACATCAGGGCGACCCCTTCCAGCACCATATTCATTAGCACCACCCGTTGCTCGGTGCGGCGTTCCAGCTTGACGGCAATAGGCTTGAAAATCAGGTTGGCCAGTAGAATGCCGTAGAAGGTGGTCAACAAGGCCACCCCCATGTGCTGACCAATCATGATCAGGTCGCCATCGCCGAGAATGAACATCATGTTGATCAGCCCAACCAAGGTGCCGATCATGCCGAACGCTGGTGCGAAGCTGGCCATGGCCCGAAAGACCTGGGCTTCAGCATGTTCCCGGGCCTTGAGCCGGATGATGCGCCACTGGAGCAGATCGAGAATATCCTGCTCCGGGGTGCCATCGATCACCAGTTGCACCCCGGTCCGCAGGAAAGGGTTATGGGTATCATCAAGTTGGGCTTCCACTTGGCGTATATCACCACGGGACCAAAGCCGGGCCAGGCGAACCAACTCTTCCATATCATCCCGGGAATACATGCGCTCATTGCGAAACACGATTCCCACCAGACGGGCGACCCGAAGTACCTCCCGCAAGGGGAAGCTGATAAAGGTGGCCGCCAGGGTCCCGCCCAGGACAATGGCCAGCCCCGGCAGGTTGATGAAAGCCGCCGGCTCCTCGGCCGCGAACCCCAGCACCAGAACCAGCATGAGAAGTCCGGCGAGAACACCGATCAAGGTGGAGGGATTGAACCCGAAGTAGGGAGAAAAGCGCAGAAACCGCATCGAGGGCCTTGTATCCTTTGCGTTAAGGGGATCGAAATAAGCTTCCCCGAGCTTAGCGGCTTAATGGCCTGGCTGCGAGGGTGACTCTTTAATAGGGGTTTTTTGTGGAATTAATCACATTCCATAAGGATCAGATCAGGCCGCATACTCTTGCAGACGTAAGCGACGAGGTCGCGGGCCGCGGGCATATCGCCTGGCAACTGTCGTACAATATACCGCCATGAATACGACAACCTTCTCTCTCGACAATGCCCGTGCCCTGGACCAGGCCGATCCTTTGAGCCAATGGCGGGATGAATTTCATATTCCGCCGGCACCCGATGGCGGGGACAGTCTCTACTTCACGGGTAACTCCCTGGGGCTGCAACCACGGCGAGTGGCCCGCTATCTCCAGGAGGAGCTGGACGACTGGGCACGGCTGGGGGTGCAGGGGCATACCGAGGCACGCCGGCCCTGGATGCCTTACCACGAGAACTTCACCGAGCTGAATGCGGCCTTGGTGGGGGCCAAGCCCCATGAAGTGGTGCAGATGAACAGCTTGACGGTGAACCTGCACCTGATGATGGTGAGCTTCTACCGGCCCACGGCCGAACGCCCCGCCATTCTGATTGAAAAGCCGGCCTTCCCCTCCGATCGCCATGCCGCGGCTTCCCAGATCCGCTTCCATGGTTTTGATCCGGACAGGGATCTGATCGAAATCACGCCCCGGGAAGGCGAGGCCCACATTCGTCCCGACGATCTGATGAATCTCATCAAGGCCGAGGGCCATCGCATTGCCCTGGTACTACTACCGGGGGTCCAGTACTACAGTGGCCAGGTCTTCGACATGGCCACCATCACGGAAGCCGCCCAGGCCAAAGGCGCCAAGGTGGGTTTCGATCTGGCCCATGCCGCCGGCAACATCCCCCTGCATTTGCACGATTGGGGCGTGGACTTCGCTGCCTGGTGCTCCTACAAGTATCTCAACGGCGGCCCCGGGGCCATTGCCGGCTGCTTCGTGCATGAACGCCATGCCCGCAACGAATCACTACCGCGCTTTGCCGGCTGGTGGGGGCATGACAAATCCAGCCGCTTCAAGATGGGCCCGGAATTTCACCCCATCCCCGGTGCCGAGGGCTGGCAGCTTTCCAATCCGCCTATCCTGTCCATGACACCGGTGCTGGCTTCCCTGGAAATCTTCCACGAAGTGGGCATGAATGCCCTGCGGGAGAAATCGCTGAAACTTAGCGACACCCTCTGGGCCTGGCTGGAAGAGCGCCTGCCCGAGCGGGTGGACGTGATCACACCCCGGGAAGATAAGCAGCGTGGTTGCCAACTGTCGCTGCGCCTGAAGCAAGGTAATGGTCGCGAAGTGTTCGAGGAACTGGAACGCAATGGGGTCATCTGTGATTGGCGCGAGCCGGATGTCATCCGTGTGGCCCCGGTGCCTTTATATAATCGATTCGAGGACCTGTATCACTTTGTGGAACGCCTTGAAGCGGCCATTAAGGGGTAACAGGACTTCCCGTAGGAGCGGCTTTAGCCGCGATTGGCTCAGCGGAGCGTTTAATCGCGGCTAAAGCCGCTCCTACGGGGATTGGGCACTCGGTGGCCCCTTCTTCTCTTTATTCTGGATTGTGTCTTATGAGTAATGAAAAGATCGTGATTGCCGGGGCTGGCCTGGCCGGATCCTTGCTGGCAATTTATCTGGCGCGGCGGGGTTATGCCGTGGACGTATTCGAGAAGCGTCCAGATATGCGCCTGGAGACGATTTCGGCAGGGCGGTCCATCAACCTGGCCCTGGCCAACCGGGGCATGGCCGGTCTGGAAGGCGCCGGCGTCATGGAACGGGTGGAGCCACTGTTGATCCCCATGGAAGGCCGCATGTTGCATGACGAGCAGGGGAAACTGGATTTTCAGGCCTACGGCAAACGTCCCGAGGAAGTGATCTATTCCATCTCACGGGGCGAGCTCAACAAGCGATTGATGGACGCCGCCGAAGAGACCGGCCGTGTGCGCTTTCATTTCCACCAGGCCTTGGAGTCAGTGGATTTCAACAAACGAGACGTTCACCTTCGGGATGAGGCGAAAAACCAGCAATGGACGCTGGGCTGCGATCGACTGATTGCCACCGATGGCGCCGGTTCACCCACGCGTCAGGCCATGAAGCAACAGCTGGATATCGACGTGAGCGAGGAGCTACTGGGTCACGCTTACAAGGAACTGAACATACCTGCGGGTAAAGACGGGCAATGGCAAATGGAGAAAGGGGCCTTGCATATTTGGCCTCGGGGCGGCTACATGCTGATTGCCCTGCCCAACCTGGATGGTAGTTTCACCGTCACCCTATTCCTGCCTTATGAAGGAAACCCCTCCTTTGACGCATTGGGTAATGACCCGACTCGGATCCAAGCGTTTTTCCATGACAACTTCGAGGATGCGACCCGGCTCATGCCGGCGCTGGTGGACACCTTCCTGGAAAATCCCCTGGGCAAGCTGGGTACTGTGCGCAGCCCGCAATGGCGGGTGGATGACTTTGCCCTGATGCTGGGGGATGCGGCCCATGCCATCGTGCCCTTCCATGGCCAGGGAATGAACTGCGCCTTCGAGGATTGCCTGGAGCTGGACCGTTGCCTGGATGAGGCCAAGGGCGACTGGGCGCAGGCCTTTGCCTTGACCGAGGAACGGCGCCGGCCCAATGCCAATGCCATTGCCGATATGGCGCTGGAAAACTATGTGGAGATGCGGGAGTCGGTACGGGACCCCAAGTTCAAGCTGCAAAAGGAGCTCGGCTGGGCCCTGGAGGAACGGTACCCGGAGCGTTTCATCCCCCGCTATTCCATGGTGATGTTCCACCACCTCCCCTATGCCGAGGCCCAGTCACGGGGATGCGTCCAGCAGGAGATTCTGGATGCCCTCACCAGTGGCGATGTGGGCAAGGTGGCGGATGTGGATTGGAATCAGGCAGATAAATTGATTCAAGAACGGCTGTCCGTCATTCGGGATCAACAAACCCCGTAGGAGCGGCTTTAGCCGCGATCTCGATCCTCTCCGCGGACCCAATCGCGGCTAAAGCCGCTCCTACGGGGATGATTAGCCAGCCTCGTCCATCACCCGCCATTCCGGGAAGGGATCAGGGAAGGATTGCCAGCCTTCCGGGCCCAGGGCCATTTCCTCACCCGTCAGCAAACAGGCTTCCAGGTGCCGACGCATGGCCTGTTCATCCATGTGAATACCGATCAGTACGATTTCCTGACGACGGTCGCCGAACTCACCCTGGAACTGGGATTCAATCAGGGAACGAACGTCCGGGTCGTCTGGAATGGTCTCCGGGGTGGCGGCCCACCAGAAACCGGCCGCTTGATGCATCAGTGCCGAGCCGGCCATGGAAAGCTCACCCACCAGCGCCATGCGGGTGGCCAACCAGAAATAACCCTTGCTGCGGACCACCCCTTCCCACTCACTGTGGAACAAGGCATTGAGCCGCTCCGGATGGAAAGGTCGGCGAGACCGGAAGACAAAACTACTGATGCCATACTCCTCGGTTTCCGGCGTATGCTCTCCCCGCATTTCCTTGGCCCAGCCAGGCTGGTTGGCCGCCCGCTGAAGATCGAAACGACCGGTGGCCATAATCTCGTCTAGGGGTACGCGCCCGTACTCACTATAAACGACCGCCGCATCGGGGTTCAGGGATTTGACCAGTGCCGTTACAAGGTTCTTGTCCGAATCACCCACGCAGTCAATCTTGTTAATGACGATGACATCGGCAAACTCAATCTGCTCCACCAGGAGATCCACCACGGAGCGTTCGTCTTCCTCTCCTGCCGACTCGCCCCGGTCCGCCAGGAACTCGGTGGTGCTGTAATCGGCCAGCAGATTGGCCGCATCCACCACCGTGACCATGGTATCCAGCTTGGCTACATCGGCCAGGGATTGGCCCTGCTCATCGCGAAATTCGAAGGTGGCCGCCACCGGCATGGGTTCGGAAATGCCGGTGGATTCGATTAGCAAGTAATCAAAACGGCCATCCTCGGAGAGTTTGCGCACTTCCTGCAGCAGATCATCACGCAGGGTGCAACAAATGCAGCCGTTGCTCATCTCCACCAGCTCTTCGTCGGTCCGGCTGAGGTTGGCACCGCCATCCCGGATCAGATCAGCATCGATATTGACCTCGCTCATATCATTCACGATGACCGCGACCCGTCGACCCTCCCGGTTGTTGAGGACATGGTTCAGCACCGTGGTCTTGCCGGCGCCCAGAAAGCCAGAAAGCACCGTCACAGGCAGGCGCTCACGATCGTCACGCATGATGTTCTCCACAAATTAAAATGGCAATGTGATAACGTTGCAAATCAGAAATGAAACTGTCCACACAAGTGATGGCTTGACGCTTAGCGAGTGATCGGCAACCGAATCCCTTCAAACCGGGTCAATGGCGGTTGATCAGCCTTTTTGGCCGGCACAATTCGGGCATTGACCGTGGACTTCGACCGTCTGACGATTGACCTGAAAGCCCTGCTTCTTGGCCTGCCGCTTGAGGGATTCAGACAGTCCAGCCACCGAAATTTCCTCCACATGACGGCAGTCATCACAGATCAGAAGCTGAAACTCGTGAGTGTGTTCAGGATGACGACACCCTACGTAGGCATTCTCACTCTCGATCCGGTGTACCAGCCCCTGGGTAAGCAGAAAATCCAGGGCGCGATACACGGTGGGCGGCTTGGCGCTGCCATCCGCATCGCCCAGCTTGTCCAGGAGATCGTAGGCCTTGATGGCCTCATGACTTTCCCAGACCAGCTCCAGCACCCGCTTGCGGATGGGTGTGAGCCTCACACCGCGCTCGGCGCAAACCCGCTCGGCACTCGCCATGGCCTCTCGGACGCATTGTTCGTGATCATGGGCGTGGGCAGCCATGCCATTTCCTCTCGATTTTCTATGGGCAGAAAGCTATTGTGCCTGAAGCCATTATCGTTACAATATAACACATGCACGGTCATTTGACCACCAAACACCAACAGGTAAGCGGCATCATGCCCGAAAACAGTGCCCTGGCGAATCCGCAACATCCGGCTGTCTCGCTGCTGAATCTACAGTGTCGGCGCGGCGGACGGACGCTCTTCCACATCCGGGAATGGACGCTACCCCGGGGAGAACACGGCTTGCTCAGGGGGCCGTCCGGATCCGGCAAGACCACCCTGCTCCACGCCATCGCGGGGCTGGACCAGGCAGAGGACGGCCTGCTTGCGACCCTGGGCGAGCCGCTTCCGCGCCGATCCGCCCGTTTCAGGGATCGTTTCCGTGCTCATCACCTGGGACTGATTTTTCAGGACTTCCATCTCCTGGAAGGCTTACGGGTGGAGGACAATCTTCAGCTGGCCGCCTGGCTCGGCGGCCAATCCAGAAAAGGCGAGGCCAGTCGGGCCATGCTGGAACGACTGGGTTTGGCCCATCTGGCTCGCTGCTACCCCCATACCCTAAGCCAGGGCGAAAAACAGCGCGTCGCTATCGGCCGGGCCTTGATCAATGAGCCGGACCTGATCCTGGCCGATGAGCCCACCTCCGCCCTGGACGATGCCAACAGTCACAATGTGATCGAGCTGTTGCTGAGCGAGGCCGCCCGCCTCGGTGCCAGCCTGCTGGTCGCCACCCACGACAATCGCATTGCGGCGGGATTTGAGCATGAATTGTCACTGAACGAACCATCATGAACAGTTTTTATCTCGCAGCCCGACAATTGGGACGACGCCCCTTCCAGACCTTGATCAATACCCTGGTCATGGGGCTGGGGATTGCCATGGTCGTGCTGCTGTTGCTGGGCCAATCACAGCTACGCGAGCGCATGAGCCGGGATGCCGCGGGTATCGACCTGGTGGTGGGGCCGGCCGGCAGCCCCATGCAGTTGATTCTTTCCTCGGTGTATCACGTGGATGTGCCCATCGGAAACATCCCCTGGCAGGCTCGCGACACCATCCACCGGGAACGGGCCGTGGCCGAAACCATTCCCCTGGCCCTGGGCGACAACTACCGGGGCTTTCGAATTGTCGGCACGGAACCGGCTTACGCCGATCTCTACGACGCCGAACTGAGGGAGGGGCGATTCTGGGACGACACTCTGGAAGCAGTCCTGGGCGCGGAAGTGGCCCGACAGAGCGGTCTCTCCGTGGGGGATCGTTTCGAAGGCCAGCATGGACTGGGTGAGGGTGGGCCCACCCATGGCGATCACCCCTACCGGGTTGTCGGCATCCTGGAATTCAGTGGCAGCGTGCTGGACCGCCTGGTGCTAACCCCGGTGGAGAGTGTTTGGGCCGTCCATAACCACGACCACGATCACGAAGATAATCACGATCATGCTCATGAGGATGATGCAGGGAATGAGCAACAACACGCGGACCGGACCCATGAGGAGAAAGGGGATCTCACCGCCCTGCTGGTGCGCTTTGCCTCCCCCATGGCGGCCACCCGCCTGCCCACCATGATCGAGGACGAGACCCCCTGGCAAGCGGCCCGGCCAGCCCATCAAAGTGCCCGCCTGTTTTCCATGATGGGCCCCGCCGTGGACGGCCTCAAACTATTCGCCGGCCTGCTGGTGCTTGCATCGTTATTGGGAGTATTCGCGCTGCTGTATCAAAACCTTCGGGACCGGCGTTATGATCTCGCGGTGATGCGGGCCATGGGTGGTGGCCCGAGTCTGATCTTCCGGCTGACGCTGCTGGAAGGACTGATAATGGTCCTCCTGGGGCTGGCCATGGGACTATTACTGGGCCACCTGGCCACCGGCCTGCTGGGCCAGCTCACGACGGAAGGGCGCGCCTTGATGCTGACTGGCTGGCACTGGGCGGAGGGAGAAACCCGGCTGCTGCTGGCGGTGCTGGGTGCCGGCCTGGTGGTAGCCCTGATTCCTGCGTGGCTGGCCGCCCGCACCCATGTGGCCAACACACTCCGACGAGGTTATTAATGCATACCAAGCCTGGCAAAAATCGTAAGACCATGCCTCTTGGAATCAGCGAAGCCATTCTCCTGATGCTGCTAATGCTCACCATCCCGCCTGTGTGGGCCCAGCTGAGTGATGAGGAAATCGCCACCGAACCACCGCCGGAGGACGCTACCCTGGATGACTATGCGCACCTGATTCCACCCACGCCCGAAGGGGCGGTGAGCTGGGATTTGCTGGGCAGCACGGAAGAAGAGATGGAGGTCATTGACGGAACCAGTTATATGCGCCCCGTCTATCCCCCGGCTGTAAAGGAACTGGATGGCGAAACCATTCGCATTAAAGGCTTCATCTACCCCATGCAGAATCAGGAGCACATGGAAGAGTTCCTGTTCACCGCCTTGCCACCCAGCTGCCCCTACTGTTTGCCGGCCGGAGCCGGCTACATCATCGAAACCCGGGCCGCCGATCCCATTCGCTTCACCTGGGATGCTGTGCTCCTGGAAGGGGAGCTGCAACTATTGGAGGACGACCCCTACGGGCTCTTCTATCGACTGAAAGATGCGCGGCCAGTGAGGGACTAGCCAAGTAGCTCACTGTGGGAGCGGCATTCCTGCCGCGATTGAAGCTTTCATGGCGTCCATGTCGCGGCAGGAATGCCGCTCCCACAGAGGAACCATTCAAGCAGTTGGACTAGGTAGTCTTTACCGTTCCCGCCTGACCAATCGAACAAAATTCATGTTGTGGGCGTTGCGCTCATCGGCTGGCCGGTGTTCTCGGCTCGTCTCCCGCCATTCCTCTGCAGACCATTCAGGAAAAGTGGTATCACCCTCCACCTCGGTATCGATAAAGGTGAGCTCCAGGACCGTGGCTCGCGGCAGGGCCTCACGATAAAGCTGACCACCACCAATCACCATCACCGTGTCTTCGTCAGCCAATCGTTCCAATGCTTCGTCCAGGGACCCGGCCGTTTCGGTCCCCTCGAAGCGGACATCGGACTGCCGGGTCACCACAACGTTGCGTCGCTTGGGTAGGGCAAAACCGATGGATTCAAAGGTCTTTCGCCCCATCACCACTGGGTGATTGAGCGTGACCCGCTTGAAGTGCGCCAGGTCCGCCGGCAGATGCCAGGGCATGCCCCCGTCACGTCCGATCACCCGATTTCGGGTCATGGCCGCCACCAATACCAATTCCATGCGCAGGTCTCCCGTGGTCAATGACTGGGACGGCGCAGTTTAACGCAGTTGACCATTGCCAGACAGACGCCCGTCCTCACTCGCCTTTTCTTTCACAAGCCGACACGGCAGGGCCTAGCGCCTGTAGTTGTTGGGCGTCACTTGAAGCAGTACCGGATTCCGCATAAAATGCGCTCAGCCATTGGGGAGTAGCCGCCCCGACCCCTCGGGGGCCCGTGTCAACAAACTTGGTCCACAGACCATGGCACGGGCAGCCTAACGGCCTGGCAAGACCTTTGGCACCTCACTATCCCTGCCGGGAGCCGGCGGATAGAGAGGTGTCATTGTGTTCTCTGCCGGCTCCCGCAAGGATCAGAATCATGGAAGCGTTTTTTCTCTCCCTCGCCGCTGTTTCCCTCGCCGAGCTCGGTGACCGCACCCAACTGCTGGCCTTGCTTCTGGCTGTGAAATTTCGCAAGCCCTGGGCGGTTCTGGCCGGACTGGGCGTGGCTTCACTGGCCATTCATGGTTTGTCGGCCGGTGTCGGCATGAGTCTCGGACAATTCGTTGATGACCGTATACTGGGCTGGATTGTGGGTGTGCTGTTTATCGGCATGGGCATTTGGGTTCTGATACCCGAGCCTGCCCATACCGATGACCGGCCAAGGGAAACCGGTCGGGGAGCCTTTCTCACCGCTCTGATTACGTTCTTCCTGATGGAGATCGGGGACAAGACTCAGCTCACCTCCATGGCCATGGCAGCCCATTTTGAAATGATCATTCCGGTGTTGCTGGGTGCCTCGCTGGCCATGCTGCTGGTGAACGCACCGGTTATCTGGCTGGGTCATAAATTTGCCGACCGGATCCCCATGCGAACGGTGCGGGTGCTGGCCGCTCTGCTGTTCATCGGGATCGGTGCCTGGGTGCTGGGTGATGCGGCTTTCAATAGCTAGGGAGTACTGAATCGTGGCATTGTGGATCGCCATCTTGTTGGGTGTTATTCAGGGCCTGTTCATGTTCATTCCGGTGAGCTCGACGGCCCATTTGGTGATCACCCAGCACTGGCTGATCGGCGCGGGCCACGAGCTGCCGCCTCCAGACAGTCCGGAGATGATCTTCTTCGATCTGATGGTCCATGTGGGCACCCTGGTATCCATTGTGGTGGTCTTTTACCGGCCGCTGAAGGATTTCATTGCCGGTGTGCTCCACAACACCTGGGCTTTAATCAGCCAGCACGGCCAGGCATCCAGGGAGATGCTATACCTGCGCCTGGCCCTGCTGCTGCTGTTCTCGGTATTGGTCACCGGCATCATTGGCCTGAGCTTCAAGTTCTTCTTCGAGCGTTTCTTCGCCAATCCGATTCTGGTGGCGGGCACCCTGACTATCACCGGCGTTTTACTCTGGTGGACGGATAAACTCAGCCGACGGACCGTGGGCCTTCGCCAGATCAATACCAAGACCGCCGCCTGGATCGGCCTGGCCCAGGGCCTTTCCCTGATCCCGGGCCTAAGCCGCAGCGGCATGACCATCACCTTTGCTCTGCTGGGCGGGGTCAAACGCCGCTGGGCGGCCCAGTACAGCTTCTTTCTGGCCATCCCCACCATTCTCGCCGCCACCCTGTTCCAGGGCATCGAAGTGGCCGGCGCTGAAGGTCTCAACGGCATCAGCTGGGCCGCATTGACCGTGGGCTTTGTCACCGCCGCCCTGGTGGGCATCGCCGCCCTGAAACTGGTCCTGGCCCTGCTCTACCGGGCCCGCCTGCGGGTCTTCTCCTACTATCTCTGGCTCCTGGCCGCCGCAGTCCTGTTCGGCTTTGTCGATGCTGGAACCTTTTAACTTAAAGGCATACACGAAGGACACGAAGAAAGGCAGAAGGTCACGAAGGAGAAATCCTGTTGGACTCTCAGGCTTATGATGAGTTTGGAGGCAATATTAGATTCGTGTTTTTTGACAGAGAGAAGACTTTATGCTCTGTGTATCTCTGCGGATTCTCTGTGCCCTCTGCGTCATAGAAACTGAGGCCGAATGAATCGAGAGAGCGTCTACACCCCCGAAGCCTCAACATTCAGCACCCTTCGTGTTCTTCTGCCTTTCTTCGTGTCCTTCGTGCCAGAATTGACCAAAAAAAACCCGGCACGATGGCCGGGCTTTTTCTGGTGATTCGGGGTAAGGGCTAGACCGTTAGACCCAGAATCGTTGCGGCGATGAAGAAATACATCGCAATACCCGCCAGATCCGCAATGGATGTAATCAGCGGGGCACTGGCCGTGGCCGGGTCCAGGTTAAAGCGGGTGAGCACGAAGGGCAGCAGCATGCCCACCAGGGAGCCCACCACCACGACACCCACCATACCCAGGGCGATCACGATGGACACGTCCATCACCTGATCGGCGCGCCAGAAGTAGGCCACCATGAACACGGCAATGGCCATGGCACTACCCAGGGCGGCGGCCACACCCAGCTCTTTACCGAACAGTTTCAACCAATCCTTCATCTTCACGTCGCCGGTGGCCAGGGCCCTCACCATGAGCGTGGCGGACTGGGTGCCGGCATTACCGCCACTATCCACCACCAGCGGCAGGAAGGTCATCAGCACGAAGAGGCCTTCAATGGCTTCCTCGTAGGCGCCGATAATTTCACCGGCAAACATGTTGACGAAAACCAGAATCAGCAGCCAGCCTATACGCTTGCGGAAAAGTAACCAGGGACTGGCCTCATTCAAATTGAGGTTCAACACCCCCACCGACCCCATCTTGTGGAAATCCTCGGTGCTCTCGGCTTCCGCCACATCCAACACATCATCCACCGTGACGATACCCACCAGGCGACCCTGGTCATCGGCCACCGGCAAAGCCTCGATGTCATAGTGCTGAATCTTGTGAACCGCTTCTTCCCGGTCCTCGGTCACGGTGACACTCACCACATCATCTTCCATGATGCGTTCCACCGTATCCCGTGGCTTGCCTAGGATGAAACGCTTGAGCTCAATCATATCCAGCAGCTGGCCACCGTCATCCGTGACATAGATCACGTTGACCGTTTCACCTTCCTCACTCTGGCCCCGGATATGCTCCATGGCCTCAGCAATGGTCCAGTCGGGCCGGACGGAGACGAAATGGGGCGTCATCAAACGGCCAACGGATTCTTCCGGATAACCCAGAAGACGAAGCGCTTGTTTCACATCCCTCGGCGGAAGCAAACGCAGCAGATTGCGCATCTCTTCTTCCGGTAAACGCTCCAGGAATGCGGTTCGGTCATCCGCCGCCATATTCGAGAGAATGTAGCGACCTTCTTCCTGGCTTAGCTCATCCAGAAGGCTGAGCTGCAACTTGTGCTCAAGATAGGCAAAAACCTCGCTCCACAGGGGGCGGTCCAGCATCTTAAAGGCTCGATGCTTCACATCATCATCCAGCTCACCAATGACATGACTGATGTCCTGGACATGTTGCTCTTCCAGCAGTTTCTTGGCCTCTGCCCACTGTTCCTGGGCAACCAGTTCCTGCACTTCAATAAGGAGATCTTTATTGTCCTGCATTATCATTCCTCCCGCGATATCGGGAAGAGAGCGGCATGGCCGCTCCCTGGTTAATTTTCAATCGCTTCGGCTCAAAATTCCCAAGCAAAACCCAGCGTCACCCAGTCGTCATCGCTATTGTCCAGATTCCAACCATAGCTGACATCGAGAACACCGTCAGTCTGGCCAAGAGCGAAGCGGAAGCCCGTCTGGGCAAAGGTATCATCCTCGGTACTCTCCAGCACCTCAGCAATCCATTCCACGCCCCCACCGATGGCAAGCTGGGAACCAACGCCGTAGAAGCCGCTGGTCTCGTCATCGTCACTGGCACGGTCCTGCATGACACCTACATTCACATGGACCAGCCAATCACCGTCTGCCAGGGGGAAAGTCACCGGCACATAGGCCATGATTTCATCCAGCGAGGCAGAATCATCAAAAGCGCTTGTAATCACCAGGCCCAGACCAAAATCATCACCGGCTTCAAAATCTCGCCAGAGGTACTTGCCTTCCAGGCCATAGCCCTCGTCCCGACCAGATCCCATGGAGACGGACTCAATCACGCCCGTCACTTCCAAACCATTGGCAAAAGCGTAGGCAGGTTGGACGGTGAAGGCGTCCGCCGAGGAGCCAAAGTCTTCATACCAGGCTTCCACACCGAATGTCTGGGGGGGTATCACGGCAGCATCATCCACCAACCAGTGACCACCGGAAGCGTTGACGCTGAAGGGGCTCAGGCAAACGGCTGTAGCCATCAGGGGAAAAAGTGTCTGCTTTTTCATGGTGTTCTCCAAATTTCAAGTATGCACGGGGCTTATGAATCCCGATGACATGCAGACTCAGTCACGCAGAACACGGATACATTGCCAAAGCTAGCAGGCCTGCCTGTCATTTTCATTACAGACGCAGACATAGCCTCGGCAAATACCGAGTTGTACTGGCACTTTGGAGAAACGGGCTGGCGATGAACTTGGGGCGAGTATCGGCATCTGACCGATCAGTTCACGCTGTGGAGTTCACGCAAGACCGCTTCACGAAGAAGCTCGCGAAGCGGTCAAAAGGAAGGATTTCCAGTGAGACGGCCTCGCGGCTTCAGCTTGTCCTACCCATCATCGGGCATCTACTGCTAACGTCCAACTGGGGGTTCCTCCTTTTCGCGTAAAGTGTGCTGGCGCATTATACGAATACCGCCCCCACTGTCAACCGAAAATAACCGCCCGTGATTAATACTTGGGGTGTCAGACAGCCACCGGCGCCTTGATATGGGGATGAGGCTCATAATCCACGACCTCGAAATCTTCGAAACGATAGTCGAAGAGGCTCCCGGGTTTACGATGAATCTTTAGCCGCGGCAGTTTCCGGGGTTCCCGCTGAAGCTGGGTATCAGCCTGATCCAGATGGTTGAGGTAGAGGTGGCAGTCACCACCGGTCCAGATGAAATCCCCCACCTCCAGGTCCAGTTGCTGGGCCATCATGTGGAGCAGAATGGAATAGGAGGCAATATTAAACGGCAGGCCCAGGAAGATATCGGCGCTGCGCTGATAGAGCTGACAGGACAGTCGGCCTTCGGCCACATAGAATTGGAAGAAGGCGTGACAGGGCGCCAGTGCCATATGATCCAACTGGCCCACATTCCAGGCGGAGACAATCATGCGCCGGGAGTCCGGGGTGTGGCGAATCTGATCCATCACTCGGGCGATCTGATCAATATACTGGCCATCGGGGCTGGGCCAGGAACGCCATTGATAGCCATACACCGGGCCCAGGTCGCCGCCCTCATCGGCCCAGGCATCCCAAATCTTGACCTTGTTCTCCTGCAAATAGCGGATATTGGTATCCCCACTCAGAAACCACAGTAATTCATGAATGATGGATCTGAAATGCAGCTTCTTGGTGGTCACGGCCGGAAAACCCTGGCTCAGGTCAAAGCGCATCTGATGACCAAACACACTCAGGGTGCCGGTACCGGTGCGATCGTCCTTCTCATGGCCCTGCTCCCGGACCAATCGCATAAGATCCAGATAGGCCTTCATGATGCTGCCCTCGCTTCTCGATCCGCTTTGCTGGGTGGATAAACGGAGTTACCCCGGGACAGCGCGATCAGCACCACGCCGACGGCAATCAAGGGCAGCGACAACAGCTGCCCCATGGTCAGCCAGTCCCAGGCCAAATAACCGATATGCTCGTCCGGCATCCGCACAAATTCCACCAGGAAGCGGAAGATACCGTACAACAGCGCGAACATGCCGGAGATGAACATGCGGGGACGCGGCTTGGCCGACAGCCAGAACAGCACAATAAACAACACCAGCCCTTCCAGCGCTGCCTGGTAGAGCTGGGACGGATGCCGGGCCACACCGTTAACAATCATGCCGAAGGGGCTGTCGGTAGGCTTGCCCCAGAGTTCACTGTTGATGAAATTGCCGATACGCCCCAGGCCCAGGCCAATGGGGACCACCGGGGCGATGAAATCGCTGATATCGAAGAAATTACGTCCGTCCCGGCGACCATACAACCAGATGGCCACCAAGACCCCCAGCAGGCCGCCGTGGAAGCTCATGCCCCCCTGCCAGATCCGCAGAATAAGCGTGGGGTCATCCATGTAGGCGCCGAAGTTGTAGAAGAGGATATAACCCAGGCGGCCGCCAAGGATAATGCCCAGTACCACATAGAAGGTCATGTCAGCCAGTGCCTGACTGTCCCAGCCCACATCCGGCCGCCGGGTTCGGCGTGCCAGCAGCCACCAGGCACCCAGCACGCCAAAGACGTACATCAAGCCATACCAGTGAATGGCCATCGGCCCCAGGGAAATGGCGACCGGGTCAATATCTGGGTAATGCATGGGCGTTCCCCTGTCGGGTGGCAACTGCCGGAGTGAATAATGTTTATCGGCTAAAGAGCGCTAGTTTACCGAATCGGCAAGGCGGGGAGAAACTCGGCTGAAGTCTTGGGCCGGATTGGGATAGAATGCGCCTCCCACAGCGCATTCCCAGTCCAGGAGTTTGATCAACATGGCGTATCCCGAATTGCAACTGAAGAAGAGCGAGGATCGTCGACTCCGGGCCGGCCATGCCTGGATATTCAGTAATGAAGTGGATTCCGGCAAAACCGCCCTGACCGATTTCGAGCCGGGCACCCTGGTGAATGTGCTCGGCCAGGGGGGCAAACCCCTGGGCACAGCCTATGTGAATCCCCATTCCCTGATTTGCGGCCGGGTCATCAGCCGCCGCTCGGATGTGGCCCTGGACAAGTCCCTGATCAAGCATCGTTTGAACATCGCGGCCGGTCTGCGAGAGCGCCTGTACGGCAAAGCCGCCTCTTGCCGCCTGGTGTTCGGCGAGTCCGACGGCCTGCCCGGCCTGATCGTGGACCGCTTCGATGACATCCTGGCGGTGCAGATCAGTACCGCCGGCATGGATCATCACGCCGATGCAGTCATTCAAGCTCTGGGAGAGACCTTTCGGCCGCGAGGCATCGTTTGGCGCAACGACAATCCGATCCGGGAATTGGAAGGACTCACCGTCAGCAAGCCGAGTATTGCCAGCGGCGAGGTGCCTGACACGGTGGAAATCGAGGAATCCGGCCTGCGTTTCCAAATCGCACCGCTGGCCGGGCAAAAAACCGGCTGGTTTTTCGATCAGCGCGCCATGCGCGAGCGCCTGGAGCACTATCTCAAACCCGGCCTGCGGGTGCTGGATGTCTACAGCTACCTGGGCGCCTGGGGCCTGCGGGCGGCCCGTCAGGCGGATGCCGAAGTCACCTGCGTGGATCGTTCCGCGGATGCCCTGTCCGGGCTGGAAGCCAATGCCGATCTCAATGAGCTGGAGGTGGCCACCATCGAAGGCGATGCCATGGCGGTGCTCAAGACCCTACGCCAGGAAGAAGAGAAATTCGATCTGGTGATCGTGGACCCGCCCGCCCTGATCAAGCGCAGAAAAGATGCCAAGCAAGGACGCCAGGCCTATCGCCAGCTGAACCAGGCCGCCCTCCAGGTATTGGAGAAAAACGGCATTCTGGTATCAGCCTCCTGCTCCTCCCATCTGGCGCAGGCGGATCTGATCCGTACCGTACAAGCCGCCAGCCGGCATCTGGATCGCTCGGCCCAGCTGCTGGAAGTGGGCGGTCAGGGGCCGGATCATCCCATTCATCCGGCGATTCCGGAAACCGCCTACCTCAAGACCGCCTTCTTCCGCATCCTACCCAGTTGGTAAGCAGGCATCAGCAGCCGCTGGCTCCGCCGACATCAATGGTGCCGGCGGAGCCAGCGGCCATCCTCGCGAAACACCTCGGTGGTGGGCCAGAAGTTGAGATCGGTCTTGAGCGTCACCACCTGCGTGGTCCCATCCCAGTCTTCCAGGCGCAGCCGCACGGGCTCACGATGCTGTCGCTCGGAAACCGCCTCCAGAAAGGCGTCCAGATCCCGCACTGTCTCGCCATCCACCTCGATGATGCGGCGGCCCGGGTTAAGGCCGAAGCGGCTGGCCGGTGAGCCGTAACTGAAGTTGGAAACAAACACACCCCGGCGCGGCACGCCGCGCTGGGCCGCCATGGCCCGGTGCGGCTCATGCAGAACGGCACCGGCCCAGTGCAGGACCCGCTCCACACCACGGCCTTCCATCCGCTCCGTGGGTACGTCGACGTCCATCATTTCGCCGTCCCGGAGGATGGTCAAAGCCACCGACTCAGCCTGGCTGGCTTCATTCAGGGTCTGGAAATCATTCACCGGTTGATCATTGACCGCCAATACCAGATCACCGGACTCCAGCACCTCCTCGGCGGGGGCGCCGGCCACAATCCGCTCCACGGACAACACCCCGCGCGGTTGATCGTCCAGGTCAGAGATCACCCGGACCCATTCTTCCGGCAGACCCAGCTTGCGGGCGCTGGACATGGGCATGAGCAGGAACTCCACTTCCAGGGAACGCAGGGCCTGTTCCTCTCGATACTGCCGCAGCGCAGTCTGGATGACATCGGCGGGAATACCCTTGAAGGCGCCGTCGCGGGCACCCTGCTTGCCGTAATCCGCCCACAGGGCCTGAATCCGGCCATGACGGTCCGCCAGCACACCGCCCACATCACTGGGCGGGTTGGCCACCGACAAAGTCTCCAGATTCACATCCCGGAAGCGAAAGCTGGAAGACAGGGACAATCGCAAGGGATCGAAACTGCCGGCTTCAGTCCGTCGTGACATCAGAGACTGATCCGGGCGGTGGCCCACCACCCAGATATCATCGCCACTGCGCGGCCGACGGGGATTGAAGCTGGCGGAACGCACCTCACTGCCCACCAGCAGGACCGGGTCATACTGGACCAGCGCCAGGTTGTTCAGTGGGTGCAAGAACACGACCTCCCCCGGCACTTCCATGGAACTGGCGAAGGTCAGGCGCAGGTCCCCCATGCGGCTGGGCACGGCGGAGCGGTCGGTGAGCACCAGCCCCTCGGCGGCATCCACCACCACGCCGGTACCGGTAAATCCGACCCCATCCATGCCCTCTACCCGATAGGGCATATCGAACTCCACCCAGACCAGGGAACGGGACAATCGCTGGGCTCGCTCGTCACGGTAATCGCCAAAGCGCACCGTGCCCGCCTGCAGATTTCGATTCTCCGGGGCCGAGGCAAATTCCTCACAGGGCCAGCGACCGGTATTCGCCTCCATTCGACATTGGCGGCCCGGGAACCAGGTGCGATCGATGCTCAGCGTGGCCAGAACTTCCCGGTGGGGCTCGTCCAGACGGGTGTAGCGCACAGGCACCCGGGCTCCATCGTTCAGGCCTTCAAAGACCTCTCTGAATGTCTCGATATCCGGCGTTTCCTGACCATCCAGGCTGCGGATGATGGAGCCTCGGGGAATCCCGGCCCGGCCCAGCATGAAGCCGGGGGCGGCCACATAAACCGATCCGGGCGGGCGATTAAAATGCCGGGCCTGTTGGTAGGACAGGGGATTGAGCGTGGCGCCACCGGCCTCCACATACTCGGTGGGCGTGATCGTCTTCAAATCACCTACGGTCAGCTCCACCCGTTGGGTTTCGCTGCCGCGACGGATATCCAGCTGCAGGGTTTCGCCCACCCGCTCATCCAGAATATCGGCCAGGGGCACAAACTGGGTAACCAGTTCCCCATTGATTCGCAGGAGGATGTCCCCGGGCCGTAATTTCTCATAGGCAGGCCCTTCGGGGACCACCCGGTCAACCACCAGCATGCCGGTCTGTTCCGGGTAAGCCAGGCGAGCGGCGGTCTCGGTATCCTCGTCCAGGCCCAGACGACGAAGTTCGTCATAGGATTCACGGATAAAGGTGGTCTGAAGCGTGCCCCGGGTAATAGGCTCGTCCGCCTGCAACTTTTCCAGCACGCGAATGGCACGGTCCAGGGGCAGAAAATAACTGGAGCTGGCATCCATGCGCCCGGCGGCATTCAGCGCCAGGGCCGCCCCGGCCCGATTGATAACCGGTGAGCCGGAAGAGCCGCCGCTGGTGCCGGACGCCGCCTGTAGATAAAAGGTATTGAAATCGTTGTAACGCCCCCGCCCGTAGTCAGGGGCATCCCGATCCAGACGGGCCAGGGTTCCGGTGAGAATGGACAAACGCTCACCGGCATCATTACCCACCACCCGAATATCCTCGCCCACCCGGGCGGCCTCCGGTGCCAGTTCGATGTTCACCGGGTCGATATGACGCAGGTCGTCGGGGTCGTAGCGGAAGAAACCGAAATCATGGACCGGGTCCCGGTAGACGGGGGTCAAATCCACTTCCTCGGAGTTCTGAAAGACCGCCTCGGCCACCACCGGCCCCGGAAAGACCACATGGCGATTGGTAAGAATCAGGCCCCGCTCGGCGTCCACCACAAAACCGGTGGCCTCGGTGGTGCTCTCCCATTCCGTATCAAAGGGGCGGGGGGCATCCACCCGGATCTTCACCACGCCCGGGGCAATCCGGTCCAGGGTCTCCGCCCAACTGGGCTCGGCAGCCACCGGCCGGACGAGGCTGAAAAGAATGAGCCCGGCGAACAGCAGCCAGAACAAATGGAAATGGATGGGCGCATGCTTCCTCGCCTGTCTCATTCTCGACACCATGCTCACCTCAGGTTGTGGGCCTCTCAGCCCAGGTCTACGCCAAAGATATTACGAAAACTGGACTCAAACTGGGCCCGATCAAAACGATGGTTCTGGGTTCCATGCTGAGCCACTTTCAGTGAACCCATCAAGGAAGCGATACGGCCGGTGGTCTGCCAGTCCCAATCATTCATCAGCCCGTAAAGCAGGCCGGCTCGATAGGCATCGCCACAGCCAGTGGGGTCATTCACTGCCGACGGCGTCACCGGCTCGATTTCATGGACTTGGTCACCGGCATAAATCACAGAACCGTGAGCCCCGCGAGTTACGATCATGGCCTCCACCCGACTGGCCAGCGCCTCCCGGGACAGGCCCGTACGTTCTTCGAGCATTCCCGCCTCATAATCGTTCACTGCCAGCCAACGGGCCTTGTCCACAAAATCCAGCAGTTCTTCGCCATTGAACATGGGCAAGCCCTGGCCGGGATCGAAGATGAAGGGAATACCGGCCTCGGCGAACTCCCGAGCGTGCTGAATCATGCCATCGCGACCATCCGGGGCCACAATGCCCAACTTGATGCCGGCATCGCTGGGCACGGATTGAATATGGGAGTGGTTCATGGCGCCGGGGTGGAAAGCGGTGATCTGGTTGTCATCCAGGTCGGTGGTAATAAAGGCCTGGGCGGTATATTCACTATTTACCTGGCGTACAAAGCGCTGATCAATACCGCAGTCGTCCAGCCAGGCCCGGTAGTCATCAAAATCACTGCCCACCGTGGCCATGGGCAGGCCTTCGCCGCCCAGCAGCTTGAGGTTATAGGCAATGTTGCCGGCCGTGCCACCAAACTCCCGGCGCAGTTCCGGCACCAGGAAAGCCACGTTCAGCATGTGAACCCGATCAGGCATGATCTGGTCCTTGAAGCGGCCATTGAAGACCATGATGCTGTCGAAGGCATAGGAACCGCAGATCAGTGCCGTCATTTGATGACTCCTTGTTTCATGAATGCTAGCCCGGGTAGAGCAAGGGGCTTAATCAGAAAATATCTCACGAAAAAACGCCAAGTGGCCAAGGAAATGGATGCGAACTCCCCGGCGACTTGGCGTCCTTGTGGGTCTTGATCTATAAGCAATCGTCACTAGGCGGCATTGGCCTTGCGCCAGGCCAGGTCCAGCTGCTTGGCCGCCTTGACGTCGTCCAAACGCTTGACCGGCAATGTATAGGGTGCCCCCTTGAGCTTGGCCGGGTCCGTCTCGCCTTCCCGCTTGATGGCGACCATTGCCTCCACGAAACCGTCCAGTTCTTCCTTGGCTTCGGTCTCGGTGGGCTCAATGAGCAAACACTCCGGAACCAGCAGGGGAAAGTACATGGTGGGCGCGTGATAGCCATAATCCAGTAGACGCTTGGCGTAATCGGTGGCGATAACACCGTCTTCCTTGGCTTGGCGCTTCAGTGTAACAATGAACTCGTGACTGGCGCGGCGATCCGGATAGGCCAGGTCGAATCCGGCCTCCCGCAGCTTCACCATCAGATAGTTGGCATTGAGGGTGGCGTATTCGCCCACCCGCTGCATGCCTTCCCGGCCCAGCATGCGGGCATAGATATAGGCCCGCAGGAGAACCCCGGCATTGCCCATGAAGGCGGAGAGCCGGCCAATGCTGTTGGGCAGCTCCTCGTCCTTGCTCCAGCGGAAGCCCTCGCCTTCCTTGACCACCACCGGACCCGGCATGAAGGGCTTGAGCCGTTCACTGACACCAATGGCGCCGGAGCCCGGCCCACCACCACCATGGGGCGTGGAGAAGGTCTTATGGAGATTCATGTGAATCACATCGAAACCCATGTCCCCCGGGCGCACCTTGCCCAGAATGGCATTGAGGTTGGCACCATCGTAATAGAGCAGGCCGCCGGCCTCATGGATGATCTTTGCCATGTCCTCGATCTTGCGGTCGAAGACCCCCACCGTGGAGGGGTTGGTGAGCATGATGCCGGCGGTCTTCGGCCCCACCACTTCCCGCAGGGCATCCAGATCCACATCGCCGTCCTTGCCGGTGGGGATTTCCCGCACCTTGCAGCCACACATGGTAGCGGTGGCCGGATTGGTGCCGTGAGCGGCATCGGGGACGATGATCTCATCGCGCTCATGGTCGCCACGGCTCTCGTGGTAGGCCCGGATCATCGCCACACCGGAGAATTCCCCCTGGGCACCGGCCATGGGGGTCAGGGAGACGCCGGCCATGCCGGTGACTTCCTGAAGAATATCCTGAAGGTCATGCATGCAGGCGAGAAAACCCTGGCCATGGCTTTCCGGCCCCAGCGGATGGCGGGACAGGAAACCCGGCAACATGGCCAAGGTATTACAGGCCCGCGGGTTGTATTTCATGGTGCAGGAACCCAGGGGATAGAAATGGGTATCAATGGAGAAATTTTTCTGGGACAGACGGGTGTAGTGGCGAACCACCTGCAACTCCGACACCGCCGGCAATTCCGGCGCCTCTCGGCGACGGAAGGCTTCTGGAATATCATCCATGGCCGGGTATTCCTGGGGTGCCTGGGCGTAAGCGCGGCGCCCCTGACGGGCATGTTCAAAGATCATCATGGTCGTCTGTTCCCAGTCGTATTCGTGTTCCGCTCAATGAGGTCCAGGCCGGTGAGTCCAGCCTGATCATTTCAAGCAAGTGCCATAATTCAGCCAAGGGCCTTGATAGCCGCTTCGTAATCCGGTTCCTCGGCGATCTCCGGAACCAGTTCCCGATACACCACCTTGTCGTTCTCATCCAAGACCACCACCGCACGGGCAGTGATGCCGGCCATGGGGCCGTCTTCGATCAACACCCCGTAATCCCGGGCGAAATCACGGCTGCGCATCAGCGACAGGTTCACCACATTGTCCAGAGATTCATCCGAGCAGAAACGTTCCATGGCAAAGGGCAGATCCGCCGAGATCATCAGCATCACGGTGTCGGAATGCTGGCTGGCATGCTGGTTGAACTTGCGCGTGGAATTGGCGCAAACCGGCGTATCCATGCTGGGGAAGATGTTGAGCAGTTTCTTCTTGCCGGCAAAATCCGACAGGCTCTTGTCGGACAGGTCCTTGGCGGTCAGGCGAAAATCCGGGGCCTTGTCGCCCACTGCCGGCATGTCTCCATTGGTGTGGATCTCATTGCCTTTCAGGGTAATCGTCGCCATTGATGCAAACTCCTTTAACGGGCTGGTTTCAGCCACAAATGCGGCTTATCAGGCGGCCTTGACCGAGGCGAGCACCTCGCCCAATACATCCCGATAAGCACGAATATCGTCTTCGGTCTTGGTCTCGGTGGCGCAGACCAGAATCGCCTCGCCCAGCTCCGGGTACCAGTCCTTGAGCGACAAGCCGCCCAGGACGCCACGCTCGGCCATGGCATCCAGTACCTTGTCCGCGGGCCGGTCCAGACGGATCACCGTCTCATGGAAATAAGGGCTATCAAAAGCCCCATTGACACCATTCAGCTCGCTCACTGCATCCCGCAACTGGCGGGTGCGCTGGTGGGAGACCGCCGCCACCCGGGCCAGGCCTTCAGCGCCCAGCAGCGCCATGTAAATGGTGGCCGCCGTGACCATCAGGCCCTGGTTGGTGCAGATATTGGAGGTGGCCTTGGAACGGCGGATATGCTGTTCCCGTGGCTGCAGGGTCAGGGTAAAGCCCTCCTTGCCGTCTTCATCGACTGTGCGGCCCACCAATCGCCCGGGCATCTGGCGCACCAGCTTCTGACTGCAGCAGAGTATCCCGAAATAGGGCCCACCGGAGGACAGGGGAACACCCAGGGGCTGGCCTTCACCCACCATGATATCGGCGCCCTTCTCACCCCAGTTCCCCGGCGGCTCAATCACCGCCAGACTGGTGGGGTTCACCACGGCAATCACCAAAGCGCCGTTCTCATGGGCCCAATCCGTAATGGCATCAACTTCCTCCAGGGAGCCGAAGAAGTTGGGCTGGGGAATCACCACGGCGGTGATGTCTTCTCCCTCATGGGCCTTAAAGGCACTCAACGGCGTGCTGCCCTTCTCCCGTTCGAAGTCCACGCTCTGGAAATCCAGCTCCTGGGCCCCGGCGATGGCCTGGGTCACCTGGCGGTACAAGGGATGCACGCTCCGGGGCACGAGGATCTTCCGGGACTTGGATTTGCGATTGGCCCGCACGGCCATGAGGCTGGCTTCCGCCAGGGCCGTGGCACCGTCATACAGGGAGGCGTTGGAAACGTCCATGGCCGTAAGCTCGGTCATCATGGACTGATATTCGTAGATCAGCTGCAGGGTGCCCTGACTGGCCTCGGCCTGATAGGGCGTGTAGGCACTGTAGTACTCACCCCGGGTGGTGATCTCCCATACCGCAGCCGGAATATGATGCTCATAAGCGCCAGCGCCGATGAAACAGCTGGCATGACCGTCCTGGGCTGCGCGCTCATGCATGAGGCGGGAGATGGCCATCTCGCTCAGTGAGTCCGGCACCCCGGGCAGGTCGTGAATACGCAAGCTGTCCGGGATCTCGTCAAACAACTGCTCGATGCTTTCCACGCCGATGGCGTCCAGCATCTCCCGAACTTCGTTTTCGGTATGGGGAATAAAAGGCATCGCCGTTATCCAATTCTCGTCATGAATACGATGTAATGACACCCGGCAAGCTCAAGGGCTGCCGGGTGTCAAACTGGCATTACTCGTCTTCCAGGAGCTTCTGGTAGGCCGCGGCATCCATCAGGCCATCCACGTCTTCCGGCTTTTCCGGGCGCAGGCGGAAGATCCAGCCCTCGCCGTAGGGGTCTTCATTCACATGCTCGGGCTCATCGGCCAGGGATTCATGGGATTCCACCACTTCGCCCGCCACGGGGCAGTAGATATCGGAGGCCGCCTTGACCGACTCCACCACGGCAGCCGCATCACCGGCACCATAGCTTTCACCCACTTCCGGGGCTTCCACATAGACCAGATCCCCCAGGGCACCCTGGGCATGGTCGGAAATACCCACGGTAATGGTGCCGTCGTCTTCCACCCGTACCCATTCGTGGCTTTTTGCGTATTTAAGTTCAGCCGGGACCTTGCTCATGGATTGATCTCCCTTGTTCAGTTTGGAATCGATGCCGCCGCCTTCAGACGGTGACCTTGATTTCACCCTGCCGGACGAAGGGTGGCTTGACCACTTTGGCCGGCACACGTCGTTTGCGAATTTCCACTTCCACCGTCTCACCGCAATTTTTGGGGACCCGCGCCAGCCCGATGGAACGCTCCAGGGTGGGAGAATAGCTGCCACTGGTCACTTCCCCTTCCCCGCCATCACAGACGACGGCCTGATGAGAGCGTAGTACACCCCGGCCCTCCAGAATCAGGCCGACAAATTTCCATGCCACGCCCCCAGCCTTTTTGGCCGCCAGGGCCTTGCGCCCGATAAAGTCCCGGTCCTCGGGCTCCCAGGCCACGGTCCAGCCCAGACCGGACTCCAGCGGTGTCACGGATTCGTCCATATCGGTGCCGTAAAGATTCAGCCCCGCCTCCAAGCGCAAGGTATCCCGGGCACCCAGACCGATGGGCGCCACATCCGCTTCCATCAGGCCCTGCCAGAAGGACACCACGTCATCGGCCGGCAGTACCATCTCGAAACCGTCTTCACCGGTATAACCCGTCCGGGCCAGGAAGATATCGTCAAAATCGCCACAGCCGAAGGGCTTTATCGCCAGCGCCGCCTCGCGATGCGCCTCCGGCAGCAAGCCGGCCACACGCTCACGGGCCTTGGGGCCCTGCACCGCCAACATGGTGGTATCCGCCTGTTCGCTGACGGTCACCCCTTCGGCTTCATCGGCCCGGGCGCGAATCCAGGCCAGATCCTTATCGCGGGTGGCGGCATTCACCACCAGGCGATAACGGTCCTCGGCCCGCCAATAGGTAATCAGATCGTCGATGACACCGCCCTGCTCATCCAGCATGCAACCATACAGGGCACGGCCCGGCTGCTTCATTTTGGCGATATCATTGGATAGCAGGCGGCGCAGGAAGGTCTTGACCCCCGGCCCCTCCACATCCACCACCGTCATGTGGGAAACATCGAAAACACCGGCCGCTTGGCGTACCTTATGATGTTCTTCGATCTGGGAGCCGTAATTGACCGGCATGTCCCAGCCGCCGAAATCCACCATGCGGGCACCGAGGGCCACATGCTGATCGTAGAGAGGAGTTCTGTTGCCCATACGGGTCCTTGGTTATCCTTGTTGACTCGTGTGCATCGAAGGCCCGACATGATACCGGAAGCGTCCGGTGCGCACCAACGAGCAAAGCCCTTTCCCCGCCCCTGACGGGCCCGGGATTCATGCCTTTTTGGAATGTAAGGAGAGAACCATGCCTCAAATCCCACACCGGCTGAGAATCACAGCCCTGCTGGCGCTGCTGCTGTTCGCTTCCGCCTGCGCCACCACTGATGACAATGGGGCGGCCGGGGAGGCCGTCTCCGAGCTTCACACCTTCTTTGATGACGAGTGGGACCGTCGTCTGCGGGAAAACCCCACCTACGCCTCCGCCCAGGGAGATCGACGCTGGAATGATCAATGGCCGGATCTCTCGGACGAGGCCCGGGCCGACCGCCAGGCAGCCGACCAGGAGGCCCTGAACCGGCTGGATGCCATTGACCGGAGCGCGCTGCCGGAGGAAGAGCAGCTCAACTACGATCTATTTCGCACCGAACTGGAGCGTCGGATCGAGGGCCACGATTTCGATCACCACCTGATCACCCTCAATCAACGCGGCGGCATCCAGAGCGCGGACGATACCGCCGGGCGGGTGCCACTGGATGATGTCTCGGATTACGAAGACTGGATCGCTCGCCTGGAAGGCTTCGGCGACTACATGGACCAGACCATCGACCTGATGTACGAGGGCATCGAGACCGGCTGGACCCTGCCCCAGGTGATTGCCGAACGGATTCCGCCCCAGATCGAAAGCCAGCTGGTGGAGCATCCGGATGAGAGCGGCTTCTACGAACCCTTCAAGGACATGCCGGACCGGATCAGCGAATCGGAGCAGGAACGCCTGCGCGAAGCCGGTGCGGCTGCCATCAAGGATGTGGTGCTGCCGGCCTATCAACGCTTCCATGCCTTTTTCACCGAGGAATATATCCCCGGCGCCCGGGAGACCCTGGGGGCACGTCATTTCCCGGATGGGGAAGCCTATTACGCCTGGCGGGCCCGGGATTTCACCACCACCGAGCTGACGCCGGAGGAGATCCACGAGATCGGCCTGGATGAAGTCGCCCGCATCCGCGAGGAAATGCTGGAGATTATCGATGAGCTGGAGTTCGACGGAGACTTCGACGACTTCCTGCACTATTTGCGCACGGACGAAAAATTCTACTACGAGGACCCGGACGATCTGCTGCAGCATTACAAGGCTGAATCCAAGCGGATCGACGGCCTGCTGCCGCCCTTTTTCAAGACCATGCCGCGCATGCCTTATGGGGTCCGCCCGATTCCGGATTCCATCGCACCGGATACCACCACGGCCTACTATTCCCGGCCGGCGGCGGACGGCACCCGGGCCGGCTTCTATTACGTGAACCTCTATCGCCCGGATACCCGGCCGAAATGGGAAATCCCGGCCTTGAGCGTGCATGAGGCCGTGCCGGGCCACCATTTCCAGATCGCCCTGGCCCAGGAACTGGAGGGCATCCCCAACTTCCGTCGCTATGGCGGTCCCACCGCCTTCGTGGAAGGCTGGGCCCTGTACACCGAATGGCTGGCCCATGAAATGGGCGTCTACGAGACCCTCTATGACGAATTCGGCCAGCTGACCTACGAAATGTGGCGGGCGGTGCGCCTGGTGGTGGATACCGGTATTCACACCATGGACTGGACCCGGGACGAGGCCATTGATTTCTTCATGTCCAACGCCGCCCGGGCCGAGCACGACATCATCAATGAAATCGACCGCTACATCGCCTGGCCCGGTCAGGCCCTGGCCTACAAGATCGGCGAACTACGCATTCGTGAACTGCGCGCTCGTGCCGAAGAGGCCCTGGGCGATGACTTCGACATCCGCGAATTCCACGACGTGGTCCTGCTCAACGGCGCCATCCCCCTGGATGTACTCGAGCAGGTCGTCGACGACTGGATTGACGAGGCGCGTCAATAAGAAAGCACCCCGGCCACATCCACGGCCGGGGATTTTTTCCGAGAGCTCCAAGCTTCAAGCTACAAGCTCCAAGCCGTCCGGTCCGCGCGGCTGGCTTGCAGCTTGTAGCTTGGAGCTTGGAGCTGAATTCCCGTGCAACCCCGCGACGAAAGCCAAGCCCTGACCGCCCCCGCCGTCATCGCCCTGGTCATAGCCATGGGCCTGGTGGGGGTAAGTTTCGGGGCCAGTGCGCCCCTGGTGGCCTCGATTCTGGAAGAGCGGGGCTTTTCCGAGTATTACACCGGGGCGGTGTCGGCCACCCTGTCGCTGGCCATTGCCCTGTTAAGCCCCTTTGCCGGCAATCTGGTGGTGCGCCTGGGCCCCCGCTGGATCACCCTGGCCGGCATTCTGCTACAGGGCCTGTGCTTTTCCGCCCTGGGCCTGGCCCTGTTCTGGGCCGAATATTTGCTGTTCCCGGTCCGCTTTCTGCTGGGTCTGGCTGCGGCCCTGACTTTCGTCGCAGCCGAAACCGCCCTGCTGCGCGGCGTTCGGCCCCATCTGCGCGGGCGGGCCATGGCCGCCTACGGCACCATCATGGGCCTGGGCTATGGCGGCGGGGTACTCCTCTCGGCACCCGCCTATGCCTGGCTGGGGCTCTGGTGTTTCGGGCTCGTGGGTCTCCTGGCGGTGGTGGTGGCCCCCATTTGCCGCTGGGGCCTGAGAAGCCTGCCCCGCCCGCAACCGGCCACCGATTCCAGCCGCCGGCGCGGCCGCTTCATGCGCTGGCGGCTGGTAATCATCGGTCTCTACGGGGCCATCATCTTCGGCGTTCTGGATAACGGCATGACCGGCATTTACCCGGTGGAAGGCCTGCGTCTGGGCTTTGACCGCAGCCAGACTCTCAACATCGTCGGGGTGATGCTGATCGCCTCGGTGCTGGCCCAGCCCCTGTGCGGGGTGCTCGCCGACCGCATTGGCGCCCGGCGGGTGCTGGCCGCCCTGGCCCTGACCGGCCTGGCCGGGGCCGGGTTGACCGGCTGGATCGCCTGGCAGGGCCTGGGATACGTGCCCACTCTGCTGGGCTTTGCCGTGATCGGCCTGGCCGGCGGCGGCACCTACCCGGTCTGTCTCAAGATGATCGGCGACCGGGTCCGCTCCGAGGCCCTGCCCAAGGCCAATGCCGCCTTTTCCGCCGCCTATGGCTGGGCCTCCCTGCTGGGCCCCCTGGCCGGGGCCGTCATGATCGATGGCGCCATCCGCGCCGGCCTGCTGGGCTGGGCCCTGCCCGGCCTGGCGCTGGTGATTTTCGTCTTCCTCCTGCCCCTGATCCTCCTCGATCGCCACTGGCATCGATGAAAAAGTCGAACACGAAGGACACGAAGAAAAGCAGAAGGGCACGAAGGTGTAACTTCTCGGTTGGGATGCTGGTTGTAGGAGCGAATTGATTCGCGACCATTGCCGGAAGCCGCCATAGTGCCATCCGCTAGCCAATCGCGGATAAATCCGCTCCTACCGGTTCATCCTGGACCGGCACTTAATGCCCTCTTCGTGTCCTTCTGCCTTTCTTCGTGTCCTTCGCGCTTGATTTTCCAGAAAAAATCGTTGGCAACCGGAGTGAGTTTTCAACTCGCGGCCTCCCCTGCGGTAGAATGTCAGGTTCAGTTTAAGGAGCAGTGGTGCCCATGATTCAGCGGCGCGAGACAAGACAAGTGATGGTGGGCGGCCATCCCGTGGGGGGTGGCGCGCCGGTGATGGTCCAGTCCATGACCAACACCGACACCGCCGATATTGATGCCACCGTCCAGCAGGTGGCCGAGCTGGCCCAGGCCGGTTCCGAGGTGGTGCGCATCACCGTCAACAACGAGGCCGCCGCCCGGGCCGTGCCCGAGGTCCGGGCCCGGCTGGAGGCCCGCGGCATGGATGTGCCCCTGGTGGGGGATTTCCATTTCAACGGCCACAAGCTCCTGAGCAAATACCCCGAATGCGCGGCGGCCCTGGCCAAGCTGCGCATCAATCCGGGCAATGTGGGCAAGGGCTCCCGCCGGGACCCGCAGTTCGCCCAGATGATCGAGATCGCCATCAAGCACGACAAGCCGGTGCGCATCGGCGTGAACTGGGGCAGCCTGGACCAGGATCTGCTCACCCGCCTGATGGATGAAAACGCCCGCGCCAGCCAGCCCCGCGAGGCCCGGGACATCATGTTCGAAGCCATGATCCAGTCCGCCATCGGCAGCGCCGAGCGGGCCGAGGCGCTGGGCCTGGCCGGCGACAAGATCATCCTGTCCTGCAAGATGAGCGGGGTGCAGGACCTGATCACGGTCTACCGCCAGCTGGCGGACCGCTGCGACTATCCCCTGCACCTGGGCCTCACCGAGGCCGGCATGGGCAGCAAGGGGATTGTCGCCTCCACCGCCGCCCTCTCGGTGCTGCTGCAGGAAGGCATTGGCGACACCATTCGGATCTCCCTGACGCCGGAGCCCGGCGGCGCCCGCACCCGGGAGGTGATCGTGGCCCAGGAAATCCTCCAGAGCATGGGCCTGCGTTCCTTTACCCCCCAGGTGGTGGCCTGCCCCGGCTGCGGACGGACCACCAGCACCTTTTTCCAGGAACTGGCCCAGGACATCGAAAGCTGGATTCGGGCGCAGATGCCCCGCTGGCGCGAGGAATACGAAGGGGTGGAAGAGATGCAGGTGGCCGTCATGGGCTGCGTGGTAAACGGCCCCGGCGAATCCCGACATGCCAATATCGGCATCAGCCTGCCCGGCACGGGGGAACGGCCCGTGGCGCCGGTATTTGAAGATGGCGAGAAAACCGTCACACTAAAGGGTGACCATATCGCCGCCGATTTCCAGGCGCGCGTTCAGCGGTATATCGACAACCATTACCGCAGCAAAAACGAGCAACGCAAAGACAAGGCCGGGGCGCGGGAAGCCGGCTAAGGAGGAACGCGGCCAATGGGAGGCCGGTCCAACTCGGTAAGAGATCGCGCACAGGCCGAAGTACCGATTTCTGGGCGGGCAGCGGGAAAACCGCTTCGCCGAAACACAGTTTTGTGGGAGGTGATCTCATGGGTAAGGACACGAAATATGCGGCCAAAGTCCCGGATGAAAATGGCTACATCCATTACACCGAGGAAGAGGATCAGATCTGGCACGAGCTGATCACGAACCAGAAAAAGGTCCTGCCGGGCCGTGCCTCGCCCATCTGGCTGGAAGCCATGGAGCGCATGGAATTCCCGGAAGACCGGGTGCCCCAGTGCACGGAAGTCTCTGAAGTACTGCGGGATCATACCGGCTGGTCCGTGGCGCCGGTGCCGGCACTGATCAACTTTGACAAGTTCTTTGCCCTGCTGGCGGACAAGCAATTCCCCGCGGCCAGTTTCATCCGCACCCGCGAGGAAATGGAATACCTGCAGGAGCCGGATATCTTTCACGAAATCTTCGGCCACACCCCCCTGTTGACCGACCAGCGTTTTGCCGACTTCACCCACGCCTACGGCAAGGCCGGGCTCCAAGCCAGCAAGGAAGACCGAAAATACCTGGCGGCCCTGTACTGGTTCACGGTGGAATTCGGCCTGATCAATACCGAAGAAGGTCTCCGGACTTACGGCGCCGGGGTGGTGTCCTCACCGGGCGAGACCGTCTACTCGGTGGAAAGTGATGAACCGGTGCGCAAACCCTTCGATCCGGTGGAGTGCATGCGTACGCCCTACCGCATCGACATCTATCAGCGCACCTATTTCGTCATCGACAGCCTGGATGATCTGTTTAACGTGGCCCATCAGGACATGATGGGCATGGTGGAAGAAGCCAAGCGCAAGGGCATGCATGCCCCCAACTTCCCCTTCGACGATTTGCCGGAAGAAAAACAGGAACGCTTCAAGAAAATGCTGAAGGAAGCGTCCTGATCAAACACTGGAAACACCATTCCTTTCCATGAACCCAAATTGAGGATTAGCTGATGTCCGATCTGACCGCACAGCACTGCGCCCCCTGCGAAGGCGGCGTCAAGCCTTTCGACAAGACCGAAGCCGAGAAGCATCTCAAGGAACTGGATGAAGGCTGGGAAATCGTGGATGAAGGCAAGACCATCCGCAAGACCTTCAAGTTCAAAGGTTTCAACAAGACCATGGGCTTTATGAACGCCGTGGCTTGGATTGCCAATGCCGAAGGTCACCATCCGGATGTGAAGCTGGGTTTCAACTTCTGCGAACTTAACTGGCAGACCCACGCCATTGACGGCTTGTCCATCAACGACTTCATCTGCGCCGCCAAAGTGGATGCGCTTTTTAAATAAGCTTCAAGCTGCAAGCCACAAGCTGCAAGCTGAAAAGCCCCGCCTGCTGGCGGGGCTTTTTTGTGGGAAGCCGCGACCATGGCTTTGTGTAACACGCAAACCTGTGGGAGCGGAATGCTTGCCGCGACAGGGCTATGCCCAGGTCTTTATCGCGGCAAGCATTCCGCCCCCACAGGCAATCTGTTCACTCGGCAATGCCTGTTTGTCGCTTGAAGCTTGTAGCTGCCCTACCCCATGGCCCGACGGATCACTTCCCGCTTGATGGGCCCACTCTGATTAAAGAGCTTCATGCCCCAGCCCCGCATCAGGTCCACGCCCGGCGTATCACTGCGGAACAGGCGGTTGATGCCATCCAGGGCATGCAGCATGAATCGGTTGTCGGGTGCCCGGGCCCTTTCATAGCGGCGCAGAACCGCACGCTCACCGGGATCATGGCCGTGCCTTTTGGCCCGGTCCAGTACCGCGTGGAGGGTGGCCACATCCTTCAGTCCCAGGTTCATGCCCAATCCCGCCAGGGGATGCACCGTGTGGGCGGCATCGCCAACCAGCACGAGACGCTCGTCGATGTATCGATCGGCATAGCGGGAGCAGAGCGGAAAGGCCACACGCTCTGTATCAGGCATCAAGGCCCCCAGGGTCCCTTCACTGGCCAAGGTCAGCTCACGGCCGAAGGCCTCCGGAGACAAGCCCTGAAGGCGCTCCGCTTCGGCCGGTGTGGTAGACCAGACAATGGAGCAGCGCCCATCCGCCAGCGGCAATAGCGCCAGGGGACCGGTTTCGAGGAAACGCTGGCGGGCGGTCTCGCCGTGCCAATGCTCACAGCGGATATGAGCCACCAGGGCCTTCTGTTCATGATCCACCGGCGTCACGCCGATGCCTGCCATCTGACGACAAAGGGACTGGCCACCATCGGCGGCCACCACCAGACGAGCCCGGAGACGGCCGGCCTGCTCCAGCCGCAGCAAGGCCCCCTCCGGTTCCAGGGTCAATTGGGACAAGCGATCCGGCGCATACCAATGGACCGATTCCTGGCCGGCCAATTGCTCATGCAGCGCACCCTGAATAACAGCGTTCTCAATGATATGGCCCAGGTCGGGTTCCGCCACATCGGCGGCATCGAAGCTCACTCCCCCATGGGCATCCCAGACCCGCATCCGCCGATACGGACTGATCCGGCCCGCGGCAATCGCGGCCCAGGCCCCCAGACGCCCCAGTAACCGTTGAGAGGCCCGGGAGACGGCAAAAACCCGTAAGTCCATGGGGACATCCGGCTCAGGTGGTGATTGGCGGGGACGGGCATCCACCAGCGCCACGGAATAACCCTGTTCGGCCAAGCCCAGGGCCGCGGTGGCCCCAACGGGGCCTGCGCCCACGACCGCAATATCGTAGTGATTTCGCATGCCGGACATCCTACGGCGAGCGCAGGCTCAAGACCAGCAGGCCCGATTAAAAATCAGCATTCTCCTACAGCGAACACGAACTACCTGTCCTACACTTCAATATCCAGGCCAACACGGAGGAGGCTGTCATGCGTGGAAACTGGAAATGCTCCATTCGCCGAGATGCCGCGGAGGCTCTCGGCTTCAAACATGAGATCGATCCCAAACTGTTTGACAAGGTCGTCCATGCCAAGAATACCCCCCGGGAAGCGGCGGTGGCGGCGGCATTATATGAGCTACTACCCGGAGATCTGTGCGGACCGGTGGAAAAGCGGCAGCTGGAGGAATATCTGATCGCCTGCGAGCAGGACGACAGCGACTGGCCCAGAACCCACTAGTAAGCTCCATCAATCAGCCATAAAAAAACCCCGCCTTATCGGCGGGGTTCTTTTTATGGCGGGGCTGGGAGGATTGCTCGGCCCGTCCCTGGGCCTCGCCCTCCGCTTCGCTCCGGGCCTTCCGCCTTCGGCGGAAGCTCAAATGCGTTCCAGACGCATTTGTCGAACCCCCGGATTGCTTGAAAAGGTCGGGGGTTCGAAGGCTCCATCAATCAGCCATAAAAAAACCCCGCCTTATCGGCGGGGTTCTTTTTATGGCGGGGCTGGGAGGATTCGAACCCCCGACCTTTCGGTTCGTAGCCGAACGCTCTATCCAACTGAGCTACAGCCCCTCTTGCTTGTTCGGATCGCCCCGTGGGCAATGCGCGAAAGCGGCGCATTATGCGGAAATGGGGTCGATCCGTCAAATACCTAATCTGGCGGAGAGGGAGGGATTGCTCGGCCCGTCCTGGGCCTCGCCCTCCGCTTCGCTCCGGGCCTTTCGCTGATCGCGAAAGTCCAAATCTGCTCCTGGCAGATTTGTCGAACCCTCTATCGGGTTCGAATAAGGGCCTCGTCTACCCTGGCCAACCACCGATAATCCGATGGCTCCATCTAATCTGGCGGAGAGGGAGGGATTCGAACCCTCGGAGCCCGTTAGGACTCACTCCCTTAGCAGGGGAGCGCTTTCGACCACTCAGCCACCTCTCCGGGAGTTCCGCTTGCGCTGCGAAACAGAACGCGAATCATACCGACTTCCGGGGGGTCAGGTAAAGGCCTGCCACGGAGGCCGGATGACCTGACGGCATTTAAGCGTTCTCTGAATCCGAGTTCTCGCCGCCTTCGCTTTCCTGGCGGATGCGTTCGTAGATCTCTTCACGGTGCACGGCCACATCCTTGGGTGCGTTCACCCCGATACGGACCTGATTACCCTTCACACCGAGCACGGTCACGGTGACTTCATCACCGATCATGACGGTTTCACCAACACGCCGGGTAAGAATCAACATGGTGTACTCCTCGTCCCTTGGACACTCAATCACCTTATCGGGGTCGGTCAACGCCATCCAGCACCGCCGCCCCACGCACTCGGGAAGTCACTTCTCGACCCCCTTTTTTCGCCGGTTAATACCGGTCTCTACTGGCTTTCGACCCGCTATAAGTTAAACGGGTCCGTGATTAAACAGCAATCGGCGGCTTTTTACCACCTCCAGCGGGCATTCCCAGATAAATGGACGCACTTTGAGCGATGGTCGTTTAAGCCAGCTTCTCCCGCACCCAGGCTTCCACCGATTCCAGCGCCCCATCCAGGGCTTCGGGATTCGTGCCACCGGCCTGGGCCATATCCGGACGACCGCCACCCTTACCTCCAACCTGGCCGGCCACCATATTCACCAGTTCGCCGGCCTTGACCTGCTTGCTTTCCGCTTTGGTCACACCGGCAACTAGACGGACCTTGCCCTCATCCACCGTGGCCAACACCACCACAGCCTGACCCAGCTTGTTCTTGAGCTGATCAACAGCTTCGCGCAAGGCCTTGGCATCGGCGCCGTCCAGACGGGCGGAGACAAGCTTGATGCCCTTGATCTCCTTGGCCTGGCTGCTCAGATCATTGCCCGTACCGCTGGCCAGCTTGCCGCGCAGCTGTTCCAATTCCTTCTCCAGCTTTTTCTGGCGATCCAACAGCTGGGAGACCCGCTCGGGGGTCTCTTCCCGGTCCGAACGCAGCAGGCTGGCAATTTTGTTCAGGCGTTGATCGGCATCCCGCATCCATTCAATGGCGCCTTCACCGGTCACCGCCTCGATGCGGCGTACGCCGGCGGCAATCCCCCCTTCGTGGATAACGCGGAAGGCGCCGATATCACCTGTCCGGGCCACATGGGTCCCGCCGCACAACTCCATGGAGAAATCGCCGAAACGCAGGGTGCGCACATCACTGCTGTAATGCTCGCCGGCCAAGTGCAGGGCACCGGCCTTAACGGCATCGTCGAAGGGCATGTGACGCACTTCGGCGGCCACGTTTTCCAGGATCTGTTCATTGACCCGGTCTTCAATACGGCGCAGTGCTTGCGCATCCACCGGCTCCGGATGAGAGAAATCAAAGCGCAGGCGATCCGGGGCCACCAGGGAACCCTTCTGGGCAATATGCTCGCCCAGCACTTCCCGCAGAGCCGCATTCAGCAAATGGGTGGCCGAGTGGTTCCGCACAATGGCCGCTCGCCGGCGGGCATCGATACGGGCTTGCACCGACTCACCCACGCGCAGCGCTCCACTTTCCAGCGTGCCCACATGGGCATGGGCGCCACTGCCTTGCTTTTGGGTGTCCTCCACCCGGAAGTGGCCCCGTTCGCTTTCGATCAGGCCGCTGTCACCCACCTGGCCACCGCCTTCGGCATAGAAAGGCGTGGCATCCAGCACCACCACGGCGGACTCACCGGCGGAGAGGGTCTCCACAGCATCGCCATCGCGAAAGATATGGGTGACTTTGGCGGCATGGCCGGTCTGCTCGTAGCCGGTGAACTCGGTCTCGGCATCCACATCCGGGATGCTGTCGTGACTGGCGCCAAAGCGGCTGGCGGCGCGGGCCCGATCCCGCTGCTTGGCCATGGCCGCCTCAAAACCCTTATGGTCCACGTCCAGATCCCGTTCCCGGGCCACATCGGCGGTCAGATCCACCGGGAAGCCATAGGTGTCATAGAGCTTGAACACGGTCTCGCCGGGGATGGTTTCCCCATCCAGATCCTGGATCACCGCTTCCAACAGCCCCATACCCTGGGACACGGTCTCGGAGAATTTCAGTTCTTCCCGCTTCAGCGCACGCACTACCTCGTCCTGGTGTCGGGCCAGCTCGGGGAAAGCCTCGCCCATCTCGGCCACCAACGCCGGCAGCAGTTTATGGAAGAAAGCCCCCTGGGCACCCAGCTTGAAACCATGGCGCACGGCGCGCCGAATAATCCGGCGCAGCACATAGCCCCGCCCTTCATTAGAGGGCAGCACGCCATCGACGATCAGAAAGGCGCAGGCCCGAATATGATCGGCAATAACCTTCAAGGAATCATGGGAGAGGTCCTGCTCCCCGCCCACGGCCTCAGCGGCGGCCCGAATCAGGTTCTGAAACAAATCCGTTTGGTAATTACTGTGTACACCCTGCAGGACGGCCGCAATCCGCTCCAAGCCCATGCCGGTATCCACGCAGGGGGCCGGCAGAGGTTTCATTTTGCCGTCGGCACCCCGGTCATACTGCATAAAGACCAGGTTCCAGATCTCCACATAACGGTCGCCGTCTTCCTCCGGGGTTCCCGGGGGTCCGCCGGGCACATCCGGCCCGTGGTCGTAGAAGATCTCCGAGCAGGGCCCACAGGGTCCGGTATCCCCCATGGACCAGAAATTGTCCTCGGCCCCGATGCGGGAAAAACGATCGGGGCTGACACCGATCTCCTTCAGCCAGATGTCGGCGGCCTCATCGTCCTCTTCATAGACCGTGACCCAGAGCTTATCCGCCGGCAGGCCCATCTCTTCGGTGAGAAAGCGCCAGGCATAGTCGATGGCTTCGCGCTTAAAATAATCGCCGAAGCTGAAGTTGCCCAGCATCTCGAAAAAGGTGTGATGGCGGGCAGTGTAGCCGACGTTTTCCAGGTCATTATGCTTACCCCCGGCCCGCACGCAGCGCTGGGAGGTGGTCGCGCGCGCATATTCCCGCTTGTCCCGGCCCAGAAAGACTTCTTTGAACTGCACCATGCCGGCATTGGTAAATAGCAGCGTGGGATCGTTTTGGGGCACCAGGGGGCTGGACGGCACGATGGTGTGCCCCTGCTCCTCGAAAAAGCTCAAAAAACGCTGGCGCAGTTCCTTGGTACTGATAGTCATCTGGGTATTGGGCATGGTCTGGGACATGGTTCAGTTGGGCATCAATCAGGATTTGAGCCCTCTATTATGCCTGCAGCCCGGGCCCTCTTGCGACCTTTGCAACCTTGCGGGTGGAAATTGCCTCGGTGTGGGGGTTAGAGGGTTTGAAAATCAGACACGAAGGACACGAAGAAAGGCAGAAGGGCACGAAGGGTGGGATTGGCATGGGGCAATAGGAATGTCGGGGCGATTCTTAGCTTGGAATTTTGACACAGAGGACACAGAGAATCCGCAGAGGGCGCAGAGCAAAGCCTTTGTTTTTCTCTGTGGTCTCCGTGGATTCTCTGTGTCCTCTGTGTCACAAAAACCAAGCCCTGCCGATTCAGAGGCGTCTCTATATCGCCGTCACCCACACGTCCGCCCCCTTCGTGTCCTTCGTGTCGGCTTTTAAGAAGCCGGCTATTCCAAACCCAGCTCTTCGGGGTCGGTGTCGAGGGCGGTGCGGACGTGGTCGGCGGTGAAACCGCGTTGGGCGAGGAAGCGGGCCTGGCGGGCCTTTTCTTCCAGGGAATCGGGGCGTTCATCGCCGAAGCGCCGCTGGCGGGCGGCGGCGGCCAGTTGGCCGAAATCGCAATCGGCGGTGGCGATGGCCCGGTCGATCAGTCCACCATCCACGCCCCGCTGCATCAGCTCGGCCCGAATCTTCATGGGACCCTGGCCGCGATCCACCCGGGTGCGGACAAAATGCTCCACGAATCGGTCTTCATTGAGATAATCCAGCTCTTCCAAACGATCCAGGACGCCGTCGATGGTGTCCCGGCCATAGCCTTTGCGGCGTAGCCGTTGAGCTAGTTCCTGACGGGCATACTCGCGACGCGACAGCAGCCGGACGGCAAATTCCCGCGCCTTGCTCTCGCTGTCGGCATTCTCATCAGCGTCAGACATGCCTGTTCACTCGAGCCGGAGGAAGAACCCTGATTCAGACAAAACGGCCCGACCCCTGAGTCAGGGGCCGGGCCGTATCTGCGGACATCAACTCTCGGAGGAAGCTTCAGTCTTTTTAGCGGACGCCTCGGCGTCCTTCTCGGCCGCCTCTTCACCCCGGGGCTTTTTCTTCGGCATCAGCATTTCACGCAGATTGGCCTCGATTTCCTGGGCCACTTCCGGGTTGTCCTTGAGGAATTGGCGGGCATTATCCTTGCCCTGGCCGATGCGGTCGCCCTTGTAGCTGTACCAGGAGCCGGCCTTGTCCACCAGGCCATTGGTCACACCCAGATCGATGATTTCACCTTCCCGGGAAATCCCCTGGCCATAGAGGATCTCGAACTCGGTCTGGCGGAAAGGCGGCGCCACCTTGTTCTTGACCACCTTCACCCGGGTGTCATTGCCCAGCACTTCGTCACCTTTCTTGATGGCCCCGATGCGGCGAATGTCCAGGCGGACCGAGGAATAGAACTTCAGGGCATTGCCCCCGGTGGTGGTCTCGGGACTGCCAAACATGACCCCGATCTTCATCCGGATCTGGTTAATGAAGACCACCAGCGTACCGGAACGCTTGATGTTGGCCGTGAGCTTGCGCAGGGCCTGGGACATGAGCCGGGCCTGAAGACCCACATGGGAATCCCCCATCTCACCCTCAATTTCGGCCTTGGGCGTAAGCGCAGCCACGGAGTCCACCACCACCACGTCCACCGCGCCGGAGCGGACCAGCATGTCGGAAATTTCCAGGGCCTGCTCACCGGTGTCCGGCTGGGAGACCAGCAGATCATCCAGGTTCACGCCCAGTTTTTCGGCATAGTCCGGATCCAGGGCATGCTCGGCATCCACAAAGGCTGCGGTACCACCCTGCTTCTGGCATTCGGCAATCACATGCAGGGTCAGGGTCGTTTTACCCGAGGATTCCGGACCGTAGATTTCGGCCACCCGCCCCTTGGGCAAACCACCCACACCCAGGGCCATGTCCAGGCCAAGGGAGCCGGTGGAGATTGCGGAGACATCCCGGAAATCGGCACCATCGCCCATGCGCATGACCGAGCCCTTGCCGAACTGTTTCTCGATCTGGCCCAGGGCCGCGGCCAGTGCCTTCTTTCTGTTCTCGTCCATCGAAACCCCCATGAGGTCGCTGTCACCCGGACCGGGCCGGGCAGATTGAATTCGAGTCGGCATTATCCCACTCGGTCCTCGGCGGCTGAAAGCCCCGATGGACCAGCGGTCGACTCATTGGCGCGTCGGCCAATATCGACGCCTGCCGTCAGACGCCCGAACAAGAGTGTACATATATACAGTAGTCGATGACAAGAGGCGTCGGTCCAATGGGCAGCTAGCGGATGGGCCACTCACCCACAATTTCATAGCTCGGGTCGCCGGCGCCCAGCTGCGAACGCACGAGGACAAAATGGGCCGGTTCCCAGTGAATGGGGCGAATGGGCGGGAGTTCGGCACAGTCTGTCACGCCTCGGGCCACGGTGACGTGGGGGCGATAGGGCCGCCCGGTGAGCTCGAAACCTTCCCCCCCCAGCTCGGTATTGAGGTCGGCCACCAGGCCCAGCAGGGCGTCCGGTACCTCGCCGCAGCCAATCCAGAGCACCCGGCTTTGAGGCCAGTAACCGGCCCGGTCCAGCAACAGATCGATGGACCGTTCCCGTACCCGGCTGGCCGCCAGTTCGGCCGCCTTCCACTGATCGGCATCCAGACTGCCCATGAACCGCAGGGTGATATGCAGCTTGTCCTGGGAGACGGTCTTCCCATCCGCAGCGGCATCGCGGACGGCATCGGCCGCCGGGCGCAAGGCCTCGCGAATGTTGTCGCTGGGCCAGAGGGCGAAGAATAATCGCTCTTTAGTCAAACCGAATCTCCCTTGTCAGCGGGTCCACCCCGACTCGTTCTTGGTTTATGGCAAATGATTCAGCAAGCATTGCAGGGCCCAGGCCACACTGGCCCGCCGCACCTGTTCCCGCTCGCCCTGGAAATACTTAGTCCAGGCCCGCGCGTCTTCATCCAGGGCAAGACCAAAACAGACCGTGCCCACCGGCTTGTCTGCGCTGCCCCCACCCGGCCCGGCCACACCGCTCACCGCCAGAGCCCAGTCACTGCCGGCGCGACGGCGGGCGCCTTCGGCCATGGCCTTGACCACGGCCTGGGATACCGCCCCGTGGCGCGCCAGCAATTCGGCTTCCACCGACAATTCCTCCTGCTTGGCCCGGTTGGAATAACTCACCCAGCCAGATTCGAACCAGGCCGAGCTGCCGGCCACATCCGTCAAACACTTGGCAATCCAGCCACCCGTGCAGGATTCGGCCAGAGACAGGGTGAGCTTTCGTTCCGCCAGTCCGTCCCCCAGCTTCACGGCCAGACGATTCAGGGCGGCATCATCAAGGGCATCGGATTGATTCATGGCAGCTGATACTACCGGATTTAGTCCAACCGAGACCATGACTTGTCAGCGGGCCGATGCGACCATAGGATGCTCGACCCATGCCCAAAACCCAGATCCACCGTTTCAACACAGGACATACATCACCATGAGCGAGGAGCAGTTCGCCGGTCATACACCGATGATGCGCCAGTTCCTGAAGGTCAAGGCGGAGCATCCGGACATTCTGCTCTTCTATCGCATGGGCGATTTCTATGAGCTCTTCTACGAGGACGCCGAACGGGCGGCGCGATTACTGGATATCACCCTGACCAAACGGGGTGAATCCGCGGGCAAACCCATTCCCATGGCTGGCGTACCCTATCACTCGGCAGAGAGCTATCTGGCCAAGCTGGTTCGCCTGGGCGAGTCGGTGGCCATCTGTGAGCAAGTGGGTGACCCGGCCACCAGCAAGGGTCCGGTGGATCGCAAGGTGGTCCGCATCATCACCCCGGGCACGGTCACCGACGAGGCCCTGCTGGAGGAACGGCGGGACAATCTCCTCTGCGCCCTGCATCAATCGGAGACGGGCTGGGGCCTGGCCAGCCTGGATCTCACCAGCGGTCGTTTCAGTCTTCAGGAAGGAAAAGGCGAGGAATCCCTGGCCGCGGAGCTGGAGCGCCTGCACCCGGCCGAATTGCTGTTTGACGAGGACGCCAGCTGGCCTCGCTATGTCCGGGAGCAGAATGGCGCGCGTGGCCGGCCGCCCTGGCACTTCGACGCCGGCAATGGTCATCAGCTTTTGTGTGAGCAGTTACAGGTCCGGGACCTGTCCGGCTTCGGCTGTGAGGATCGCCCGCGCGCCGTGGCCGCCGCCGGGGCCCTGATGCTGTACGTACGCGAAACCCAGCGTACCGCCCTGCCCCATATCCGGGGCCTGACCGTGGAACGCCGGGAAGACAGCGTAATCATGGATGCGGCCACCCGGCGCAATCTGGAGATTGACCGTAGTCTCAGCGGCCGCCATGAACATACCCTGGCGGGTGTCATGGATCGCAGCGCCACCCCCATGGGCAGCCGCCTGCTGCGCCGCTGGCTGCATCGCCCCCTGCGGGATCGCCAGACCCTCAAGGCCCGCTACCAGTGCATCGATACCCTGCTCACCGGCCAGAGCCACCCGGCCCTGGCCGAACGGCTCAAGGGCATTGGTGATGTGGAACGGATCCTGGCCCGGGTAGCCCTGTGCTCGGCCCGACCCCGGGACCTATCGCGCCTGCGGGATAGCCTGGCCCAGGTGCCGGCCCTGCGTGCCGCCATTGAATCCGAAGACTCGCCCCTGCTCCAGCAACTGGCCCGGGACCTGGGCGACCCCACCCCGGTAGCAGAGCTGCTGCAAAGAGCCATCATCGACAACCCCCCCGTGGTGATTCGGGATGGCGGGGTAATCGCCGAGGGCTTTGACGAAGAACTGGATGAGCTCCGTCGCCTGTCCAGCAATGCCGATGGCTTTCTGGTGGATCTTGAGAAACGGGAACGGGAACGCACCGGCATCACCACCCTCAAGGTCGGCTACAACCGGGTGCATGGCTATTTCATTGAAGTCACCAAGGCCCAGGCCGATCAGGTGCCCACTGAATACCAGCGGCGCCAGACACTGAAAGCCGCGGAACGCTATATCACCCCGGAGCTAAAGGAATTCGAGGACAAGGTCTTGAGTGCCCGGGAACGGGCCCTGGCCCGGGAAAAGGCCCTCTATGAAAAGCTGCTGCAGCAATTGCTGGATTATCTGGCCGGCATGCAGGCGACCGCTGGCGCCCTGGCCGAGCTGGATGTCCTGACTTGTCTGGCGGAACGGGCCGAGACCTTGAACCTGGTGATGCCGGAGCTGCTGGATGCACCCTGCCTGGAAATCCAAGGCGGCCGACACCCGGTTGTGGAACAGGTGATCGAGGATGCCTTCGTGCCCAATGATCTGGCCATGAATGCCGATCGACGCCTGCTCATCATCACCGGCCCCAATATGGGCGGCAAGTCCACTTACATGCGCCAGGTGGCCCTGATCACCATCCTGGCCCATGTGGGCAGCTTCGTGCCTGCCGATGCCGCCCGTCTGGGTCCCATGGATCGCATCTTCACCCGCATCGGGGCCTCGGACGACTTGGCCGGCGGGCAATCCACCTTCATGGTGGAGATGAGCGAGACCGCCAATATCCTCAACAATGCCACCGACCAGAGCCTGGTCCTGATGGACGAGATCGGCCGGGGCACCAGCACCTATGACGGGGTTTCCCTGGCCCGGGCCAGCGCGGAATACATTGCCCGGGAGATCGGTGCCTACACCCTGTTCGCCACCCACTACTTCGAGCTCACCGAATTGCCCGAGCAGCTGCCGGCCTGTGCCAATGTGCATCTGGATGCCACCGAGCATGGGGATAAGCTGGTCTTTCTGCATCAGGTCCGGGAAGGCCCGGCCAACCAGAGTTATGGTCTGCAGGTGGCAGCACTCGCCGGGGTACCCCGCAGTGTGATCGATTCAGCCAAGATTCACCTGCGGGAACTGGAAAGCCAATCACTGGGCGCGCAACAGCCTCAGCTGGGCCTGTTTCAATCGGCAGCGCCGCCGCAGCAAGCACATACCCAGAAAGTCTCCCGAAACGACGATGCCCTGCGGGAAGAGCTCAAGTCCATCGACCCGGATGAGCTGACCCCGCGACAGGCCCTGGAAGCGATCTATGCCCTGCACGACAAGCTGAAGGACGACTAAAACTGCCGTATCAGAAGGGCCAACATGAAGGTCAGGGACAGCAGGAGGATCACGCCGGCACTAAGCTGCGAGCGCAAGCGACGGTACCAAGCTGGGAGCTGAAGATCGGCGGCCACCTGGCGTTCGTAGAGCCACCAGGCCATAAAGCCGCCGATCAGCATGGGCAGAGCCAATAGATCGGGATTCAGCAATGCCAGCCAGGCCCATAGCGAAGGTATGACGGCGGCAATAAAGTGTCTCTTCCCATGGGCGCCACCCCCCAGTGACAATGCCATGCCCCAATGCGTGGCCCCCAGAAAACTCAGAATGACCGCGGCATACGCCGCTGACCACTTGAGAAAAAAGCCACTATCCGGCAACAGGGTCCCAGCCGCGGGCACTACATTCCACGCCATGGCAATGAGAGCAAACAGCAGGGGCAGAAGACCGGCGTAACCCAATCCCTTGACCCAGCCCTCTCCCTCGGCATCCAAGACGGCGCCTCTATCAGAAGCCTTGCCCAGATAGGCGCGCAGCCCACCCACGAATTCCCCGTTGACGAAGACCTGAGGCAATGTCTTCTGGCCGGTCATGGTCTGCAGGACATGGAAACGCTCGCGCATGCTGGCATCTCCCATGCCCATGCGAATCTCTCGGTACCGCTGCCCTCGTTCCCGAGCAGCCTCCTCCAGCAAATCGGTCTCGGTAATGCGGGAACAGAACACCACTACATCCGCTGAATGCAGCATCTCTTCAATGGCTTGTTCATGACTGGACATGCTGATTCCTCCTGTCCGCCCGGCTTTGAGGCATGCTTGGCAGGCTTACTCGGCGTCAGCCTCGTGATCAAAGCGTGATGTCCGAAGGAAATGGATGACCTGATCGCCCACCGCCCGGGACATGAGCATGCTGGCATGGGTGACATCCAGTTCAATGCGGTCACTGGCTCCGGGAATATGGGTCTCAGACACCGCCACCGCCCCGTCATTGGGTTTCTCCAGATCACTCATGGCGGCACCCACCCCCACGCCCCGGGTCCCGGCAAGAATGCCCAGAGGGTTGGCATGCCGCCACTCGGGACGACTATCCTGCAGCAGACCCTGCTGGCCGCTTCGCCCCAGAATCATCTCCCCAATCCGCTTGTCGGCCAGGGCCCGGGCCGCCTGACTACCACGCACCGGTGAGCCCAGAAACACCAGCTTGCCATCCGTGTGGTAATTGAGCTCATTGAACAGATAGAGACTTAACAGACCACCCAGGCTATGGGCCACCAGGTGAATTGGCCGCGCGTTCAGGCTTTCCAGGAAGTGCTTCAGGCTATGGGCATTTTCATCCAGAGTGCCGGCCATGGTCCGATAGGAAAATTGCTCGGTGTCATAACCGGCATCCCGGACCATGCGACGCAGAAAGAACATTTCCAAGCCGGTCATCCACAGGCCATGAATGAAAACGACAGTGTCATTGGCTTCCGTTGCCGTTTCTCGGCTCATTTGGATCTGCCTAAAGGGCTAAAATGGGTAAGGAAGCTCTGATCAATTGGTTTCGGCTAAAACTCAACGACCCTGGATATCCGCCAGTTCGCTCATGTCGATGCCATGATCCTCCGGATCACGCACCCCGACAATGCGCCAGCGTTCGGTATCCACCCCTTCCACCAGAGTGTCCAGATTGACCAGGGGGCGATTCTTGTAGCGCTCCCCGTCCCCATCCTTGAGCATCATGACCACCGGCCGCAGGCGGGTTCGCTGGGTATGGGAAACCACCGCAGCCAGGGCACCGCTGTTGAGCTGCACCAGGCTGCCCACGGGATAGATACCGACACAGCGCATGAATTGTTCCACCAAATCCCCGCCGAACGAGGTCGCCGCCACTTCGCGGAGCTTGCCCAATGCATCATGCGGGGGCAATGGTCGGTCCGTATAGGGGCGGGGACTGGTGAGCGCATCATAGGCATCCACCAGGGCAACGATTAAGGCTTCCCTGGGAATGGCTTCACCGGACAAACCATTGGGATAGCCTTGACCGTCAACGCGCTCATGATGATAACGGACGATATTCAACACCGTCTCGGACATACCGGGCACCAGGCGAAGTACATTGTAGCCCTCGCGGGGATGGCGGCTGATCACCTCAAACTCTTCTTCACTCAGCGCCCCTTCCTTGATCAGAATCTCCCGGGGCGTCCGCATCAGACCGATATCATGCAGCATGGCGCCCATACCAATCTGCTCCAGCGCCTCACGCTCATAACCCAGGTGCTGGGCAAAAGCCACGGCCAAGACACAGGTGTTCATGCTGTGGGCGGCAACGAATTCATGTTTCTGACGCAGATTGGTCAGCCACAGCGCCGCATTGGGGTTATTGGATACCGTGACAATCAGCTCGGAGACCACGGCGCGGGCTTCTTCGCTGCGGATGCTCTCACCCAGGCGAACATCATTCAGCAATTTATCGGCGAGTTCCGTGCCCGCATCCACCACCTTCCGGGCCCGGACCACTTCCTCGCTGAAATCGGTTTTGAAAGCCGACTTCTGACGATCAGACGCGGCCATCTCTTCCAGCTCAGCCACATCGATGTCGCCGCTTTTCTCCACATCCACGAATACATGCTCGCAGCTCTCTCGCAGCTGGGCCAGCTCCTTCTCGTCCTGAATGGTAAAGCCCTGGAATAAAAAGGGGCTTTCCAGCCAGGGGATATCCAGTTCCGCCACATGCATCCCGATCTTGAGATCAGCAACAGGGACTTTTTTGTGTTCCATCAGTGCCACTTCCTTCCAATACTGGCCAGAAGCGCGATGTCTTCGCGCCCAGCCCTGACGCGCTCTGCACTATCTCTCATGCAGCCATGCTATCACTATAGCCAAAAGGGAGACGGCCGTGTTCTACCAGGCCCCGGACCAGGCGATAGCCGTCCGTTGAGAGCGGCCATGGGGCATTCATCGCATCCGCAGGGGGATCACCTGACATAGCGCCTGGCGATTGCTGTGGGAGCTGACCTTGGCCAGGGCCCGGTCAAATGGCATCCATTGCCAGCTGACATGCTCCTCCGGGTTCAGGCGTATGGCTGGCCGCCCCTGGACTGCCCGGCAAAAGACCCGCTCATGATTTTGTTGGGTTCCGGGTGGGAAGCGATCCCGCCAAGCAGGATGGATCTCGAAATAGGCGTCCAAATGACAGTCCCGTGGGGCTGGGACCGGGGACAGGCCGGTTTCTTCCTCCAGCTCCCGGGCGGCGGCCGCCGGGGCCGATTCTCCCCATTCCAGACTGCCGGTGACGGACTGGAAAAACCCCCTGGGCTGGCAACGCTCCAACACCAGCACCTCGGCATCCTGGTTGTAGACCAGCACCAGCACCGATTCGGGCCGTTTCAAGCTGCTGCTCACAACTTTCTCAGAATCCGGTCCAGCCAGGCGGTGGGCAGAAGGCGCCGCAGAAAGGCCAGCACATAGGCCGGACGGGTAACATAGTAGCGAGGTTTCGGACGAGGGGATTCCAGAGCCTTGAGCAAACGACGCATCACGGCATCCGGTGTCACGGAGCCGGGCAGCTTGCCATTCGGCGCCGTATTCTCCCGTTCCAGCCGGGCATACTGCTCGGCATGAATGGAGTCGCGCAGCTTGATATAGCGGCGGGCATTGCTCAAGGCGGAATGGCGGAAACGGGATTCCACCGGCCCTGGATTAATGCTGACCACCCGGATATCGGTCTCAGACAGCTCCATCCTCAGGGTGTCGGTAAAGCCCTCTAGGGCGAACTTGCTGGCGTTGTAGGCGCCCCGCCAGGGCATGGCCACCAGACCCAATATGGAGCTGATCATGATAATCCGCCCCTGCCCGCGGGGCCCCTGATCCCGCATCAGGGGCAGGATCTTGTTGGTCAGTTCCATGGTGCCGAAGACATTGGCCTCGAACTGGGCCCGCATGGCCGCCCGGGACAGATCCTCCACAGCCCCGGGTATGGCGAAAGCACCGTTATTCACCAGGGCATCAATATGGCCATTGGTGGCCTCCATCACCTGATCCACAGCCACAGTGATGGACAGGGAATCATTCAGATCCAGCTGCAGGGCCTCGAAACCGGCCCGCTCCAGGCGATGTACATCCAGCGTCCGCCGGGCGGTGGCAAAAACCCGCCATCCCCGATCTTTCAGCAGGTGGGCCGCGGCCTCACCAATGCCACTTGAGCATCCGGTGATCAGGACGCTGGGCCGACTCTCACCGGAAGCGCTTGGAACCATCGCCTTGTCATTCTGCATTCTGTCTATCCCCAACCATGAGTCATCGATGTCCTGCCCGGACAGTCACCACTCATGGTACCGCGACTACCTGCCCGAATCCGATAGCCATAGGCAATAAAAGCCCCTCATCCAGGCCCAAAAGAGGCGGAATCTTCATGGCTCGGGGTATAATCCACTTGTATTTCCAGCTGCGACCCCTAAATTGCTCAACAATGGCCGCCTCCGGATGCCGGACCGGCCATTGTCTTGGCCCAAAGATTACGAGTGAGGAATCGGACATGCCGATCTACGAATACCGTTGTCAGGCCTGTGGCCACGAACTGGAAGCCCTGCAAAAAATGAGCGATGCACCGCTCACCACCTGCCCCCAGTGCGAGGCGGAAAGCCTGACCAAGCTGGTCTCGGCCACCGCCTTCCGCCTGGCCGGCTCGGGCTGGTATGAAACCGACTTCAAGAAGGGAAACAAGCGAAATCTGGCGGGGGACGGCAAAACCGCCGATAAGAAGTCGGATAGCGGCAGTTCCACCGGCTCGGACAAAAAGAGCAGCAACAGGAAGGCTGAAACGGCGTGAAGGATCTGGGCCTGCTGGCTAGACTCAGGCGCTATTTCGTCGCCGGCATTCTGGTGCTGGTGCCGATCGGGGTAACCCTCTTCGCCCTGCGCTTTTTGGTCAACCTGCTGGACCGCTCCCTGAATCTGCTCCCCGATGCCATCCAGCCCGAGAACCTGTTCGGTTTCTCCATCCCGGGGCTGGGCATCGTGCTCAGCCTGGCTGTGCTGCTAGTCACCGGCATGCTTGCGGCCAACTTCTTTGGCCGCAAGCTGGTGGAATGGGGCGAGAGGATTCTTAACCGTATTCCCGTGGTCCGCTCCATCTATTCCGGCAGCAAAAAAATCGCCGAGACCATGTTCTCGGGCAAAAGTGATGCCTTCCGCCAACCGGTTCTGATCCCCTACCCCCACGAAAACTCCTGGGCCCTGGCCTTCGTCACCAACAACAATCTGGGTGAAATCCAGTACCGCACGGGCACCGATGTGGTGGGTGTCTATGTCCCTACCACGCCCAACCCCACCTCCGGCTTTAATCTCATGATTCCACGCGACCAGGTCATCGAACTGGACATGACCGTGGACGAGGCTCTGCGCATGATCATCTCCCTGGGCGTGGTCGTCCCACCCTGGCAGGGTGATGGCCAGACCGCCGCCCGGGAACTGGAACGCAAGGCTACAGATCCGGACCGTTGAGCCGGATTTTGGCCCAGAAAATCTAACACGAAGGACACGAAGAAAAGCAGAAGGGCGCGAAGGGGGTTAGGGGGAGGTAGGCACCGCCCCACCGTAGGAGCGAATTCATTCGCGATTAGACCTTGATCGCCCCCCGTGCCCCTCCGCAAGCCAATCGCGGATAAATCCGCTCCTACGATTTGCTCCGTTTTCTCCGCGTTTCTCCGTGGCCTCCGCGTTATTAAACCACGCTCCCTACCCCCTAAGCCCATAACATTGCCCCTTCGTGTCCTTCTGCCTTTCTTCGTGTCCTTCGTGTCCGATTTTTCCTGGTTGGCATAGATCCCCAGTGTTGAGCACGAGAATCAGGCTCCGAAAACGGCGTGAAACTTGCGATATAGGCGCCCAAACCGTAATATTCCCGCCTTTCGGGCCCTCTGGCCGTCTTTCCGGCGGCAGCGTCCCGGCAGCCCGCCCGGCCAAGACGCCAGGCCGGTGATGACCGGTGCTTTCCCGACAGCCCAATCAATTCCTTTCAACATTCAAGACAGCGGGAGCTTCGCGCATGCGATCCCATTATTGCGGCAAGGTGGATGAATCCCTTCTGGACCAGGAAGTCACGGTATGCGGCTGGGTACATCGCCGGCGCGACCATGGTGGCGTGATCTTTGTCGACCTGCGCGACCGGGAAGGTCTGCTGCAGGTGGTGTTCGATCCGGACCGGGAAGATGTCTTTGCCACCGCCGAGCGCCTGCGAAGCGAATATGTCATCCAGGTGAAAGGCCGGGTCCGCCGTCGCCCCGAAGGCACCACCAATGACAAGCTCCCCACCGGCCAGGTGGAAGTGCTGGGCCTGGAACTCACGGTCCTCAACAAGGCCGAGACCCCGCCCTTCCACCAGGACGAGGAAGTGGGCGAGGACATGCGCCTCAAGTACCGCTATGTGGACCTGCGCCGGGCGTCGATGCAGAAGAACCTGCGCCTGCGCGCCCGGGTCACCTCCGCCCTGCGCCGTCATCTGGACGATCTCAACTTTCTGGACGTGGAAACCCCCATGCTCACCCGGGCCACGCCGGAAGGCGCCCGGGACTATGTGGTGCCCAGCCGCACCCATCCGGGCGAATTCTTTGCGCTGCCCCAGTCCCCGCAGCTGTTCAAGCAGCTGCTGATGATGTCCGGGGTGGACCGCTACTACCAGATCGTGCGCTGCTTCCGGGATGAAGACCTGCGCGCCGACCGCCAGCCGGAATTCACCCAGCTGGACATGGAGACCTCCTTCATGTCCGAGGAAGAGATCATGGGTCTGGTGGAGACCATGCTGCGGGGTGTCTTCAAGGATGTGATGGGCATCGAGCTGGAAGAACCCTTCCCGCGCATGACCTATGCCGAAGCCATGCGCCGCTTCGCCTCCGACAAGCCCGATCTGCGGATTCCCCTGGAGCTGGTGGACGTGGCCGATCTGGTGGCGGATGCCGAATTCAAGGTCTTCTCCGGCCCGGCCAAGGCCGACAATGGCCGGGTGGCCGCCCTGCGCCTGCCCAAGGGCGGCGAGCTGACCCGCAAGGAAATCGACGGTTACACCGAGTTCGTGGGCCGCTATGGGGCCAAGGGCCTGGCCTATATCAAGGTCAACGATCCCACCCAGGGCCGGGAAGGCCTGCAGTCACCCATCCTGAAATTCCTCTCCGATGAGGCCGTAGCCGGTATCCTGGAACGGACCGGGGCCGAAGCCGGGGACCTGGTCTTCTTCGGCGCGGACAAGGCCACCGTGGTCAACGACGCCCTGGGTGCCCTGCGGGTCAAGCTGGGCCATGATCGCGGCCTGGTGGAAGCCGGCTGGCGCCCGCTGTGGGTGGTGGACTTCCCCATGTTCGAGTTCGACGAGAAGGACAACCGCTGGTACTCCCTGCACCACCCCTTCACCGCCCCCCGGGTGGACAGCGCCCAGGCCCTCAAGGACACCCCCCCGGGTGAACTGATCTCCCGGGCCTACGACATGGTGCTCAACGGCTCGGAAATCGGTGGCGGCTCCATCCGTATCCACGATACCGAAATGCAGTCGGCGGTCTTTGATTACCTGGGGATCAGCCAGGAAGAGGCCCAGGAGAAGTTCGGTTTCCTTCTGGACGCCCTGAAGTACGGCTGCCCGCCCCACGGCGGCATCGCCTTCGGTCTGGACCGCATGGTGATGCTGATGGCCGGTGCCGACAGCATCCGGGAAGTGATCGCCTTCCCCAAGACCCAGACCGCCTCCTGCCCGCTCACCAACGCCCCGGGCCGCATCGACAACGCCCAGCTGCGTGAACTGGGCATCCGCCTGCGCAAAACCGCCCAGCCGGAAGGCGACAGCAACAAGGCAGAATGATTGGAACCGCCTACGCCGTAGGAGCGGATTCATCCGCGATTGGTGCAGGGGCCCCGACCATCTTAAAAGCCTGACACGAAGGACACGAAGAAAGGCAGAAGGACGCGAAGGGTGATTAAGGTTTAGGGCTGGCGGGGATATAGAGACTGAGCTGACTCGTCCGGGCTTGGATTTTATGACACAGAGGTCTCAGAGAATCCGCAGAGATACACAGAGGAAATGAAAGCGGATGCTTTTGTTTGATTCCAGCTGTGGGAGCGGCGTCCGCCGCGATCAAGGCTTCAACTGCCTCTAATCGCGGCCGCCGGCGGGCCCGCAGGGGGGTCCGT